>NC_008700.1:3412500-3712500 GCF_000015245.1 Shewanella amazonensis SB2B | reverse complement strand
GAAGTTTACCCAAAACGGTGAAATTGAACTCGGCTGTGAAGATGTGGGCGAGCGCGACCACCGCATCACCCTCAAGTTCTGGGTGCGGGATACCGGTATCGGCATCAGCCGCGAGCAGCAGGACAAGCTGTTCGATGCCTTTGCCCAGGCCGATGGTTCCACCACCCGCAAGTACGGCGGTACGGGCCTTGGCCTGTCCATCAGTAAACATCTGGTGTCCATGATGGGCGGTACCATGCAGGTGGAGAGTGAGCCCGGCGTGGGTTCCACCTTCAGCTTTACCGTGAGTTTTGAAATCGCCGAAGAGGCCAAGGTCGTCCCCATGGTGGTGCCCGAGCGTCTGGCGAGCCTGCGTACCCTGGTGGTGGACGATAACCCCACGGCGCTGCAGATTTATTCCAGTGTGATGCGCGACTTCCACTTTGAAGTGGAAACCGCCTCCACCGGCGCCGAGGCCCTGTACAAGCTCTGCAAACAGCAGGTGGATCTGGTGCTGCTCGACTGGATGATGCCCGAGATGGACGGCATTCAGGTGATAGATGCCATCGATGAGATGGTGGCCGAAGGCAAGCTTGCTGCCCGGCCGGTGATTATCATCATGACCGCCTACGCAGCCGAGCCGCTGAAGGTGGATCTCGACAGTGATCGCGTGTTTGCCATGCTGCAAAAGCCGTTCAAGGCATCCAGCCTGTTCGATGAAATCATCCGCGCCTTTGCCCCGCCCGCCCCCAAAGCGCTGCCCGCACCGCCGGTGGAGGATGAGGGTGAACATCAGGGCGTGGTGCTCTTGGTGGAAGATAACTTTATCAACCAACAGGTGGCCACCGAGCTTTTGAAGAGCGCCGGTTATGAAGTGGATGTGGCCGACAACGGCCAGATATCGCTGGAGATGGTGGGCAAGCGCAGTTACGATGCGATACTCATGGATATTCAAATGCCTGTGATGGATGGCCTCACGGCGGCAACTGAGCTGCGTAAGCGCTACAGCTTCGATGAGCTGCCGATTATCGCCATGACAGCCCACGCCATGTCCGGCGACCGGGAAAAGAGCCTCGCCGCTGGCATGAATGCCCACATTACCAAGCCCATAGTGCTCAACGAACTCTTTGAAACCCTGAGCCACTGGATAGGACATAAAGAAAAACACAGGGGCAACCCCTAGCCCCATAACAAGGAGATAAGATGAAACCCTCGACTCTCGCCCTGGCGCTAATGCTTGCGAGCACACCGGCCATGTCAGTCTGGGCCGCCGATAACCCGGCCGCCATTATCAAACAGAGCCAATCGGCCAGAGGGTTTCTGAATTTCCACTACGACAACAAGGGCGAGGTCTTTGTTGAGGCTAACCGGCTCAACCAGCCATTCTTGCTGGTGACCAGCCTGCCTCAGGGCGTGGGGTCCAACGATATCGGTCTCGATCGCGGCCAGCTGGGTCGCACCCGCATGGTGCAGTTTGAGCGCATAGGTCCGGATCTTATCCTGCGTGAGCTCAATACCCGCTATCGTGCCGGCAGCGACTATGCCCCCGAGCAGCGGGCGGTCAAAGAGGCCTTTGCCGATTCTATTTTGTGGCGTGCCTCGCTGCTGGATGGCAAAACGCCGCTGGCCCCCCTGAGCGCACTGATCATCAATGACCTGCACGGCGTGAGTGACGCCCTCAAGGCGTCGGGGCAGGGCAGTTTCAGTCTGGATAAATCACGCTCGCTTATCATCCCCGAGTATGTGAAATCCTTCCCCAATAACAGCGATTTGGACGTGCAGCTGACCTTTGCCAGCGCCGAGCCCGGCGCCTATGTGGCCCAGGTCACGCCGGATCCCAAGGCCATCTCCATCCGCATGCGCTTCTCGTTTATTGCCCTGCCAGAGGCAGGTTACACCGCGCGCAATTACCACCCCCAGAGTGGCTATCTGTCTGATGAATATCTGGATTATGCCAGCGCTATCGACACCCCGGTGGTAAAACGCCACCTGCTGCGCCATCGCCTGCAAAAGCAAACGCCCGGCGCTGCCCCCTCTGAGGTGGTGGAGCCCATCATCTATTACCTCGACCCGGGCGTGCCCGAGCCCATCCGCAGTGCGCTGCTGGATGGCGGCCGCTGGTGGGAAGAGGCCTTTAACGCCGCCGGTTTTATCAATGGCTTTAAGATGGAGCTCTTGCCCGACGATGCCGACCCCCAGGATGTACGCTACAACGTAGTGCAGTGGGTGCACCGTGCCAGCCGTGGCTGGTCTTACGGCTCGGCCATTGCCGACCCGCGCACCGGCGAAATCATCAAGGGCCACGTGACCCTGGGAAGCCTGCGGGTCAGGCAGGACCACCTGATTGCCCGTGGCCTCACCGCAGGCTGGGAAGACAGAGACGCCGCCGCCAAGGCCGCAGAGCACCTCGCGCTGGAGCGGATTCGCCAGCTGTCGGCCCACGAGATTGGCCACACCCTGGGCCTGGACCATAACTTCGCCGCGTCCAGCAACAACAATGCCTCCGTGATGGATTACCCCCATCCCATGGTGACCCTCAGCAATGGCAAAATCGACATCAGTCAGCCCTATGTGCCTGGCGTGGGTGCCTGGGACAAGTTTGCCATTGCTTACGGCTACGGCGACTTTGGTGATAACGAGGCCGAAGGCCTGTCCACACTCCTTGCCGAGGTGCAGACCAAGGGCCTTAGATACATTGGCGAGAGCGATTCCCGAAGCCCGGATGCCAGCCACGCCTACGCCAGCCTGTGGGACAATGGCGCCGATCCGGTCGCCGAGCTTGCCCGCCTGCAACAGGTGCGGCAAAAGGCGCTGGCCGATTTTAATCCCGAGGCCTTGCTCCCCGGCGAGCCACAGGGGGAGCTGGCCGACAGCCTGGTGCCCATTTATCTCCTGAGCCGCTATCAAATCGAGGCGGCGGCCAAGCTGATTGGCGGCACCGACTATGGCTACGATGGTGTATACAGCTGGCATTATGTGGCCCCCGAGCTGCAAAAACAGGCGCTGGGCACCCTGTTGGTCACCCTGGATACCGCCGAGCTGACCCTGTCCCGTGAGCTGGTGGAGTCGCTGCTGCCCAAACAGGGTAACTACAGCGCTGGCCGCGAGAGCTTTGCCTCGGGCCTGGGGATAGTGGCCGACCCACTTGGCATGGCCGAGGTGCTGTCGCGCCATACCCTCAAAGCGCTGCTGGCACCCAAGCGCCTTAACCGTGTCGAGCAGGGATTCCAGAGCGACAGCGAGCAGCTGTCGGTCAATGAGCTGCTGGACAAGCTGATGGCCGTGACCCTGTATCAGGAAGGCAAAACAGGCCTTGAGCGTGGCGTCTGGATGCGCCTCAATGCGGTGGTGATAGATACCTTGCTTGAGACCTTCCACCACGAGGACACCAGTGCCGAGGTCAAGGCGGTACTGGGAGCCAAACTGGCTTACACCATCAAGCAGCTGGAGCGTAAAGCCAGCCGCTCCAGCGAGGCTGATGCCGCCCACTTCAAGTATTTGGCGCTGGGCGTTGCCAGGGGGCTGGATGACGCCAAGGTGCGGATTATCACCAAACCATTGCCCATGCCACCCGGCTCACCCATTTAAGCCGCAAGCGCTGTAAACAAAGAGGCCCGCCATTTGCGGGCTTTTTTCTTGTCCGGCGCCATTGTGGCCCGGCTCTCAAGCCATGATGTCCATCAGGGGTTGGCCGGATAAGTCAGCCTTTTGCCTCACGCGTGTCACAGCCTTGGCTGTTACTATGGTCGGCCACACCTCCCTGTCGGCTTCAAAGGATTGAACCATGACACGACTGGTCATTTTGCTGTTATCCCTGGTGGGCGCGTTTTTCGCTTACCGTGAGCTCTTTGCCCCCCTGCCGCTTGAAAGCCATTTTCTGGCCAGTGTGCCCGTTAAGGTGCGCATGTTGCCCCAGCCCAATACCGCCTCCAAAGTCACGGGTGACATCAGCGTTGAGCAGGTTGTCAGTGCCAGTTCGCCCCATGCCGACATGACACTGCTGGTGCTGGCCATGGGCACCGCCTACGAGGTGTTTGATGAGCGGGATATCAATGCCTTGTCCCGTGAAGACTTGAGCAGTTTAAGCCGCCGTTTCGGCACCGACACCGGATTGGATGCGGCGCTGGTACGGCGCGGCTTTATCGAACATCAGGGCAAGAAGGGCTATGAGCTGGTGGTCAATCTGGGGCGGGACAAGGGCGAAATGGTGCAGCGCATCTACACCCACGACAACCATCTGCTGATGTTGATGGCCAGTTACGCCTCCGATGCCAGAGAGCGGAAAACCGCCATGGCGTTTCTCGACTCACTGGAGTTTTTGTAAGGCGCTGAGCGGGAGCCGGTAAACGGTAAACGGTAAACGGTAAACGGTAAACGGTAAACGGTAGACGGTAAACGGTAGACGGTAGACGGTAGACGGTAGACGGTAGACGAGGGCCTAGCCCCTCGCCTTCTCGCCCGCGCCCGGTACAGTATCAGGCTCGGTCACCCGGCTGGCGAGGTAATAACAGGCAATGCCCATCAGGGCGTTGGTGACCGGCAGCGCCACCATCAGGCCTTTTACGCCGTAAAGGAAGGAGCCCAGGGCGCACAGGGGCAACATCAGTAAAAACAGGCGGCACACGTTGATAATCAGCGACGCCAGTGGCCGGTGGAAGGCATTGAGGGCGGTGGCGGTGATGATCACCACCCCCAGCGGCCCGTAGGCGGCGGGCAGGGCGATAATGTAAAAGGTCAGCCATTCCACCACCTTGGGCTCATCGCTGAAGAGGCCCGCAATAGGGCCCGCCAGCAGCAGCAAGGGCAGATACAGCAAAAACTGAAACAGGAGCACAAAGCGCAGCGACATCATCAAAGCGTCCCGCGCCCTTTGGTGCTGCCCGGCGCCGAGGTTTTGCGCCACAAAGGGCATCAGGCTGGACGACAGCGCCATCACCACAATCAAGAGCACAGACTCAAGCCTTGTGCCTGCGCCAAAGGCGGCCACGGCGCCATGGTCGATGCGGGCCAGCATGGCCATGATCACGGCATTGGCGATGGGGTTCATCAGGTTCATTAGCGCCGCAGGCTGGGCGATATGGGCCAGTTTGCGCCAGTTGTCCTTAAGTCTGGGCCAGGCGATTTCGGTGAGCGCCAGCATATGCCGTTTCACAATCAGCAGGTAGCTTGAAAGCGACATCGCCAGCACCCATGAAATCACAGAGGCGATGGCCGCGCCCTGAATTTCCAGCCGGGGGAAAGGGCCCAAACCAAAAATCAGCAAGGGGTCGAGAATGAGGTTGATGATGGCCGCCAGCGCCATGATTTTGGCCGGTGACTTGGTGTCGCCGGTGGAGCGCAGCCCCTGATTGCCCACCATGAGCAGCACCAACAGCGGGCTGCCCAGGTACCATACCAGCATGTATTCATGGATAAGCGGCAGGCTTTGTTCGTTGGCACCCAGCAGGCTGAAGAGGGGGTCGATAAACATCAGCCCCAGCGAGGCCAGTGTGCCTACTATGGCAAAGGTCAGCAGCAGGGCGTCGTGCAAAAATACTTTGGCATCGGGGGCATGGCCCGAGCCAATCAAACGGCCCAGATTGGTGGACACCCCGGCGCCTATGCCCACGGCAATGCTGGACAACACCAGGGTAACAGGAAAGGTAAAGCTGATGGCGGCCAGGGCCTCTGTGCCCAGCTGGCTCACAAAAAAGGTATCGACCAGACTGAACCCCAGAATGGTTAAAATCCCCAGCATGTTGGGCAGGGTCATTTTTAAAAGCACGCCTGCTATGGGTGCTGTTAAAAGGCCGTGTCTGTCTTTCATCGGGGCCGGGTCATCTCTTCTTGCGGTTCGAGGCGCGATTCTAGCAGGAATGACGCCCGGGGATGGAAATCCGGGCCAAAAAAATCCAAAAAATTTTGTAAATCCCCCTTGAGACCACACATCCCTGTCCCCATATAGGTTCCATCAAGCGGCGTGCCCGTGAGGGACTCTGCGACTTCAACAAAACCGCCTCATTGCTGGGCAAAAAATCTTTAGGAGAATCCATAGATGAATATTCGTCCATTACATGACCGCGTAATCGTTAAGCGTCTGGAAGTGGAATCCACTTCAGCTGGTGGCATCGTGCTGACCGGCAGCGCGGCTGAAAAGTCTACCCGTGGCGAAGTGCTGGCGGTAGGCAATGGCCGGATCCTTGAAAACGGCACCGTGCGTCCTCTGGACGTGAAAGTGGGTGACGTGGTGATCTTCAACGAAGGTTACGGCGTGAAGAAAGAAAAAATCGACGGTCAGGAAGTACTGATCCTGTCGGAAATGGATCTGATGGCTGTAGTGGACTAATCCACTCAAATTGTGAAATTTCAGTCTAACTCAAAGTATTTAAAGGAAATCGAACATGGCAGCTAAAGAAGTAGTATTTGGTAACGACGCCCGCGTAAAAATGCTGGCCGGTGTAAACATTCTGGCCAACGCCGTTAAAGTCACCCTGGGCCCCAAAGGCCGTAACGTGGTTCTGGAAAAGAGCTTCGGCGCGCCGCTCATCACCAAAGACGGTGTCTCTGTAGCCAAAGAAATCGAACTGGAAGACAAGTTCGAGAACATGGGCGCCCAGATGGTGAAGGAAGTGGCTTCCAAGGCCAACGACGCTGCCGGTGATGGCACCACCACCGCCACCGTACTGGCTCAGGCCATTGTTAACGAAGGTCTGAAAGCCGTTGCCGCTGGCATGAACCCAATGGATCTGAAGCGCGGTATCGACAAAGCCGTTGCCGCCGCTGTGGTTGAACTCAAAGCCCTGTCTCAGGAATGTGCCGACTCCAAGGCCATTGCTCAGGTAGGTACCATCTCTGCCAACTCAGACGAGTCCATCGGTGACATCATTGCCACCGCCATGGAAAAAGTAGGCAAAGAAGGCGTTATCACCGTTGAAGAAGGCCAGGCGCTGGAAAACGAACTGGACGTAGTAGAAGGTATGCAGTTCGACCGCGGCTACCTGTCTCCTTACTTCATCAACAAGCCAGAAACCGGCGCTGTTGAACTGGACAACCCATTCGTACTGCTGGTTGACAAGAAGATCTCCAACATCCGCGAACTGCTGCCTATCCTCGAAGGTCTGGCCAAGACCGGCAAGCCACTGCTGATCGTTGCCGAAGACGTGGAAGGCGAAGCCCTGGCGACTCTGGTAGTGAACAACATGCGCGGTATCGTGAAGGTTGCTGCCGTTAAAGCCCCAGGCTTTGGTGACCGTCGCAAGGCCATGCTGCAGGATATCGCCATCCTCACCGGTGGTACTGTTATCGCTGAAGAAATCGGTCTGGAGCTGGAAAAAGCCACTCTGGAAGATCTGGGTACTGCCAAGCGCGTAGTGATCACCAAAGACAACACCACCATCATCGATGGCAACGGTGCTGAAGAGCAGATCAAGGCTCGCGTAGGTCAGATCAAACAGCAAATCGAAGAAACCACTTCCGATTACGACCGTGAAAAACTGCAGGAGCGTATGGCCAAGCTGGCCGGCGGTGTTGCCGTTATCAAGGTTGGCGCTGCCACCGAAGTGGAAATGAAAGAGAAGAAAGCCCGCGTTGAAGACGCCCTGCACGCCACCCGCGCCGCCGTTGAAGAAGGCGTGGTTCCAGGCGGCGGTGTAGCCCTGGTACGTGTTGCTTCCAAGATTGCCAACGTAGACGTTGCCAACGAAGATCAGAAGCACGGTGTAGTTATCGCTCTGCGCGCCATGGAAGCCCCACTGCGCCAAATCGCCACCAACGCCGGTGAAGAAGCCTCTGTAGTGGCCAACACTGTGAAGAACGGCTCTGGTAACTTCGGTTACAACGCCGGTAACGACAGCTACGGCGACATGCTGGAAATGGGTATCCTGGATCCAACCAAGGTAACCCGCTCTGCACTGCAGTTCGCCGCCTCTGTAGCAGGTCTGATGATCACCACCGAAGCCATGGTAGCCGAGCTGCCGAAGGCTGATGCCCCTGATATGGGTGGTATGGGTGGTGGTATGGGCGGCATGGGCATGATGTAACTCTAGCTGGTTAAAATCGTTTATAGCGGCGTTATCCTGCCGCTCGTTTAGACAGCTAAACGTCGCGGCAGGATGCCTTGCTCTAAAACGATTTTTCCTGCGCTAGATGCAACATGTATTGCTGGCTCATTTAAGCCTGTAAAACTGAAAACCCCGGACTTGTCCGGGGTTTTTGTTTTCGGTTATAGAGAATTTGTGCGGCGCGACAAACTGCTACATACGGTATTGCTGCTTTACTCATAACGCCGTGCATTGGCAGGATGCATTCCTGATAAATTTGAAGTCTGGCGTTAAACTTAAAAACAGGACTTTTGGGGTTGCAGGTCGAGTGGAATCTTGTTGGGAGGTGCTGTGAATGTAATTCAATACTTTCGGTTCATCTATGTGAACTTGGCTTCACGGCACTTCACGGATGCATTCATATCGAATCAACTCTGGCAAGCATGCCAGAGTTGACCTTAAAACTTATTGGATCAGCTATAGGAGGGTCATTTTAGCTTTCGTTTGATGCATATCGTGATGCGCTTGAGTAATCTTTCAGTCATGTCTCCCTTTGACGTCAACAGTTTCAGCGCTATAGAGCCCTCTTGCAAAATCAAAAGTAACCGTAGAGTAATTCGGACGAATCTTCGCATCGAGAGGTTCTACAATATTTAGCAAAAGCCAGCAACTGTCTGGACCTAAAACAACCCGCACTATCTCATTGTCTACTACACCTGTAGCAGACAGTCTTTGCATTTTATGAAACAGTCCAACAAATTTTCTTCTAGCGTTATCAACAGTTTCGAAAAACTCTAAATCAGCACCTTCAAGTGACCCTGACTTATTCCTGTGGAGCAAACCATAGTATATGGCATCAAAATTTTCCATTCTTCCAAACTTAGATAGCTCGATAATTGCTTTTCTCATTTCAGCAGACGATATCTCATTCATGAATGGCATAATAACCTGCAGACTAATAGCATTCTTTTGATGCTTTGCCATTTCTTGTTGAGCTTCTGTAGACTCTCCAATTTCTTTCCTGGTTAGCTCTAACTCTTCCGCTTGTATTTTCAACGCTTCTCGCTGCTGCTGAATGCTAATAATCACTGCTATGAGTGCGAAGCCAGAAAAAAAAGCGCTTGCGGGCCCGAACATTCCACCTACAGGCTCTACAATCTTGATTACGTTTTGATGGTCTGGATTGATAAAACCTAGGCTGTAAAGTATGTATGGGGCCAAACCAAATGCAAGAGATATCAATAAGGCAATAATAAATACTAAAATCCAGTATCCTTTATATTTCATAGCTAAATTCCATGAGTGGTGTTATTAATTAACATGGTGGATTAAGGTTGTTACGATTTATTGAAATTAATTATAATTTTCTAATGACTTTCCTCTGTATAAAGGGGTCGGAGTTAATTAATAAAGCGATAAAAGGGTCGATAAAGCGATAAAGGAGTCCGATAACGTAAAGGGTCAACGTAAAGGGGTCGGAGTTAATTACACCCAATCAGGTGCTACACTTCTTCAACCTAGCCAATGCCCAAGGAAGGACCATGCCTAGAAAACCCCGCTTTTACCTACCCGACATCCCATACCATATTGTCCAGCGAAGTAATAACCGCACCGCCTGCTTCTTTTCATCAAGCGACTTTGGCATCTACATCAATGCACTAACCGATGCCCTGCAAACATTCCACGTCCAGCTACACGCCTTTGTACTGATGACCAATCACGTACATTTATTGATGACGCCCAGCGATTCTCAAGGCATTTCAAAGGTTATGCAAAGCGTTGGTCGCACCTATGTCCGCGCTATTAATGGTCTTTACCGACGTACCGGAACACTTTGGGAAGGTCGGCACAAGGCCAGTCCCATCAACAGTGAAGAGTACCTGCTGATTTGTCAGCGCTATATTGAACTCAATCCAGTGCGTGCCGGGATGGTGGATCACCCATCCGAATACCGTTGGTCTAGCTATCAAGCTAATGGCGCAGGCAAAGCAATTCGCTGCCTGACTCCCCACCCAACTTACCTATCCCTGGGCAATACCCATACCGAACGCCAACATGCCTATCGCGAGCTGTTTAACTGCAACATTTCCAGCGAACAACTGCATATCCTTCGCGACTGCCTTAACCACAATTATCTAATGGGCAATGAACGCTTTAAATCCGACATTGAAGCCGCGCTCAATCGAAAACTTGGTTATCTAAAACCCGGGCGACCTTGGCCTGGTAAAAACGAATGAGTTTTTAATTCACTCCGACCCCTTTATCGCACAAAAAATTACTAATGTTTGCATTGTTACTATGTGTTTTCATCTAAAATGAAATCTATAGTTTCCCTAATTTCTTGATTTGAATTAACAATCTTTAATTGCTTATAAGCAAACATTCCAATTGATTTTATCGGTGAGGCTAAAAGTGCACTTAAAAAACTATGTGGAGCACTTTCTACACCATCAAAGTCAATAACAATTCTTTTCCCATCCTTTACAGCTTGAAACAATTTGTTATCTCTAAATTTAATTGCGGCTTCTTTATCTTCGGCATATGTTCCAAAGTAATTTCTGATGCTCAAGTAAAAAGAATCTCCTGACTCTTCTCTATCCGCTTTTTTCTGTTCCCTTAACGCGGATTCTCTGAATTCTTGCATCATTTGATGCAGAGACTCTTTTAGCCTTTCTTTTCCTAGTTTTATTGTCACGAGAATTAGAGTTCCTGGCCACCCTAACTCAACTTCTTTTGCCGTTATATCTCTTGGTGAAATATGAACAACACCATTGCCTGAGATAATATGCATATTTGCATTTAATCTTCGTACAATGTTTGTTGATAGAAATAGTCCAATTCCTGCGTTGTTTTTCTGTTTGTATATATCTGTAACGCCAAAAGTTCCAGATACTCTAGGCTCCATTGCTTTCAATATTGCTGACTGGTGAGACTCTTGCCCTGGGTAGGTTTGCTCCAAATGTCTTTTAATGCCGATGCCGACATCACCAATAATAAAGCTTAACTCATTTCTTTTTGAATACCATGTGAATTGGCAAATGGATGGGATTCTATAATCAGATTGTCCAAATTTGTAATAGGCCGAACCGTGTTCTAGTGTGTTATAAAGTAGCTCACTTAATATATACCTCAAAGTTTTTGTGAACTCTACGTTGAATCCGTCGGTGTATGATTCTGATTCTTCAATTACCTTTTTGAAGTCATTGGTATTTCTCACTGCAAAAAGCGGCTTGTACTTGTCGCTTTTAAAGTTAATGTTTTCATGGGTGAATACTGTGAAAAGGCCTCTTCCTCCAAGTCTTCTATAAAGTTCACTTGCTCCATTTATATTGTCTGATTCTTTGAATACTACTCTGCATCTTTGTGATTTAAGTTTCCATGCATAAAGGATAATGATAGATACTGCTTGATAATTAGTGGTTATGCATTGAGTAAGGTCTATTTCAACGTGAACGTTTTCTAATTCCCAGTTTAAAAATTTTGTTATGTTGTTGAAGTTGTATATGCCATTATCTATAAAAATGAATTTCTTAGGGATTATAATTTTGACGCTGTTATTTTTCTCTATATCATTTTTCAATGTTTTTAGTGTGTCGTTATAATCCATCTATTTAATTCCTAGTTTTTTCAAAATTTTTGGTGCGACTATAGTTATCTTTACAGAATTAGATATCTATTAGAAAGAGTGAGGACACCCACAACTCTTTCACTTAACACAAAAAGCACAACAAAGAGTGAGGGCACCCATAACTCTTGTAGTGTCTGAAGCCTATCTACAATAACTGAGACACCCATAATTGCAAAAGAGTGAGGACACCCACACCTTTTCTTAAACCCGCGCCCAAAGATTTCACTTCCTTGCAGTCCTATCGATACCACTTTGGCGGCTGGGCTGAATACCCAAGATGTCTATATCTTAGCCAGATAGTTGTCAGTTGCTTTAACCAGCGTTCTGAAGAAGAACAGGCACTTATCAAGGTCTGTGCGTTTGACTATGTGTGTTGCTTGCTTATCTGTGTGTGCTCTATGTACAGCATCGCCACGTTTACTGATCCATAGATTGAGTTGAGTGCTCACTTCTTTAGAGGTGGGATAGTTATTGAACACCCAACAAGATGCGACGTCTGCGCCGAAAAATTCCGAGAACAGTTGCTTGGTTTTTTGCGAGTCGGGATTGTGGAAGGATTTGAGTTTATTGGAAAACTGCTGTTCCATGAAAGTGCCAATCTGACAACCTCTGATAGAGCTAAACTTTTTGTCGAACAGCTCCATAGCAATGTCTTCCACATAGGTTTCCCAAGCGGTGAGTATCATGATCAGTGATGCTCTCTTTAAGGCTTCCGGTGGCGGTGAGGATTTGTCTTTGACCTCATTTAAGTCGTCATAGCATTTGAGCAGTGCCTCTGCATCGCTTAACGCTCGTTCAAAGGTTTTTATGGATTCTGACATGGTCTATCTCTCAGGGAGTTTATTATTCATTACTTATGGTTGTAGGGGTGTGGCTTACAGCATCGGTACGCTTAGGGGGAGCGTTCTGCTTGGTTTCTTTCCCCATCGAAGCCGCTTTGGCAGTTGGGCTGAGTGAAACGGCCAAGCCGAGGCATGGATGCCGAGGCAGCGTCAGTCGAATCAGGGATGAGCGTCTGACGCGGTGGTCGTTTTCAGCCCATAAGGCCAAAGTGCTCGGCTTCGTCTGGGGCGGCAAGGGAGATGCAAGAGGGAATTGCTGCTGATTCCCTCTTGCCCAGTGTGAGCGGAGCTCACGACTTTCGCCAAGCGCAGCTTGGCGTTAACCCTTAAACCGCTGTTAGGGCGGTAACCCTTATCTCCAGACATGGCTACCGCACTGCGCGTTCCGTCTGTGAAACGCAACTTCAAAAAAAACTATTTTTAAAACAACATCAAAGCTAACAGCTTGGCTAAGGCGAAACCTTGGTAAAGGTCAAAAAATACACCGATGCCGGTAGCGTTAAATTGGAGGGGAAACGAGGAGGAATTAAGTAACTGAAAGCCTTCCTTGCTGCGCCGTCTTAACGGTGTTGCGTCTCTTCCCTGATCCACATTGTTGTTTTTTGTACTGCTGTTTTGTGTGCCGCAGTGCTGTGCGCTGTTTTGCACTGCCAGTGTGGCTTGCGCCGTGATTCAGCAACTGCTTAAGCTTGGCGTTGATAATCATACGCTTATCGGCTGAAAGTACGCCAATCAAACAGCTAAGCCAGACTACCGTATGGTGTTTTAACAGACAAGCCTTGGCTGCGGCAAATCACGAAGCAGATACGGGGCTGGTTAGTGCTTGCTTCTTTGTTTCTCTCTATGTTTCTTTGCTTCTTGAGATAGGGCGGCTCTGCAAACGGCTGCTATCGACTTTCGGACCATAAAAATAAAACCCCGGTCTGTGCCGGGGTTTTGTTTGGTGTTACTGCGTGGCAAAGAGCATGCTAATGCGCGCTTTTATTGCTGGATGCCCACAATCAGCCAGGGGGAGTTGGCTTGCAGCAGGTTACGCTCCAGATGCCAGACTTCCTTGATGTCTTCCTCTACGCCTTCAGCGGCGTCGCGGTAGCGGCCGCTGAATTTTACGCTCACTTCGGCAAGCTCGTTGTTGTAGGTGGCGCGCACCAGTTCGGCATCGAGGAACATCACTTCGGTGTGCTGCTGGCCTTCGAGTTCACGGCGTTGCTGGCTGAGTTCGTTAAAGAGCTCAATCGACACGTATTCCTGAATTTTGTTCAGGTCGCCCTCATTCCAGGCCTGTTGCAGGGTTTTATAGTGGCCGCGGGCGCCTTCCAAAAAGGCGGCTAAATCGAACCCCGGTGGTAATTGAAACGGTACTGTGCTCTGGGGCTGGGCGAAGCCGCTGTTGCCGCCGAGACCTCCAAAGGCGGCGGGTTCGGCCTGCTGGCGATAAAGGTCCTGCCCCGGCGCGGTGCTGGCTTGCCCTGCACCTGAGTAGGCTGGTCTTGGCTGCGCCTGTGCTTTGGAGGCCATCAGCATGCGGATGACTTTAAACAGCACGAAGGCCAGCAAGGCGATGATCACTATGTCCATGATCTGGATGTTTTCAAAACCTTCACCCATAAAGAGAGCCGCCAGTAAGCCACCTGCCAGCAGGCCGCCAAGCATACCGCCCATCATGCCTTTTTTCGCCGCAGGTGCTGCCGTGGCAGGCGCTGCAGTGGTATTGGTGGCCGTGGTATTGGTGGCCGCAGGCTGCGACTGCGCCGTTTGCTGAGTTTTACCGGCAGACTTATTGCCGCCGAATTTCTTTGCTTCCACCACGGGGCTGGTTGCCAGGCTGACGGCAAAAAACATCGCCAGCATAATGAATAACTTTTTCATTTATTCCATCTCTATTTTAAACACCGAATGGCAGGCATCATAGCGTCATGTTGGTTCATGTCAATGGTGATAAAAACCGCATGAATAAGAAAGTGCTGAATATTAAAAAGCCTGCAGTTTAATTTAAGGTTAATTTAAGTTTTATCGTGTTCAAACCCGTTAGCTAAAGTGCCTGAGTCGTATTGTATCTGTTTTTCAGTTATCAAGTTTACAGGTATTTGATGTGCGTTAATTTAGAGTGAACTCAATGAAGTAAACCACCTGATATCAGTGTGATATCGATATTGCACAGTGTTTTTTTATTAAGTTGTTATTAATTGATGGTATCGGATTTTTATATTTTAAATTAGTAAGGACTGTGGGTCGCCAGGCTCTGTATGGCGTATTGAACTTTTATTGTGCTATTAAGGTGTTATGTATTCACGTTGTGTATTAAGTTGGTTTCATTTTAGTCAGCGTTGTGATTATAAAACGTCTTGCCTGGGTTATTAAATTAAACCTGGATGAATGCGTGGTAAATGAGCCAGCAAAATATAAAGGCGCGCCTCAATAAAACTGTGACACCAGTAAAAGCAAGTGCTTATTAGCAAGCCACAGGCGTAGGGCGTGGCTTACAGCGGTATCTGCTGCGTTACCTGCTTTTTAAAATCAAAGAGGTGCGAAGGACTAGGGCCATTCGCTGCGAACTGTGCCTTGCATCTATCCACTCTACGCACACGCAGAGCAAGCACGGGACTGATTCGCACCTTCCTTAAAGCAGGTGCAGCTTGTCCGGTGCGCGCCATTAGCTTCTGCCTGTGCTACAGTGCGCAGAGTCTTGCCGCTGACAGCCGAATGCTGAAAGCCTACTCGTCTTTTATATGAATCGGCCTGTTATAAGAATCGCCCGTGAAAAAAATCGCCCTCTTTGTCGATGTACAAAACATCTATTACACCTGCCGTGAGGCCTATCAGCGCCAGTTTAACTATCGCAAACTCTGGCAGCAGCTCTGCAGTGAGGGGGAGATAGTCAGCGCTACTGCTTACGCCATTCATCGGAGTGACGATGGTCAGTTAAAGTTTCAGGATGCCCTTAGGCATATCGGCTTTGAGCTTAAGCTTAAGCCCTTTATTCAGCGCAGCGATGGTTCGGCCAAGGGCGATTGGGATGTGGGCATCACCATAGATGTGCTGGAGACGGCGCCCGAGGTAGATACCGTTATCCTGCTTTCCGGCGATGGGGATTTTGCCCTGTTGCTTGACAAGATAAGACAAAAATATGCCGTCGAGGCCGAGGTGTATGGCGTGCCATCGCTGACCGCCAAATCCCTGATGGAGGCCGCCAGCCGCTTTCATCCGATAGATGAGTCTTTGCTTCTCTAGAAATGGCTGCGCTAACGGCAGCCCGCCCCTCACATTTAGCTGCAGAGCCACCGCAGAGTTATCAGTTGCAGTGACAACATGGATAGCCGTTACTGATAGGTTACGTCGGAATACATGGGCGCAAGGCGCTTCAGCAGCGCATTACGGGTTGATGTTGGAATTTGCTGTGCCTTCAGGGATTCAATCAAATGCCCCACCAGGGCATCAAAGTCGGCCTGAGTGATATTCAAACCCTTGTGGCTGTCTGCCATGCTTTCGCCTTGATAGACGCAGCCGCCATCTGTGACCGCGCACAGATGTTCGATAAGGCGCTCGCGAAATATCGCAATATCCGTTTCTTCGAAGTGCTGCACAATGCGGGGATCCCGTGCGATACGTGCAAGTAAGCCATCGACGACAGCCGCTACGCCGGTCTCGCCCCCGAGGGCCTGATAAAGGGTTGGAGGGCTGGCGTTTTCACCGGGTGTTGTGGTGTTGGCATCAGGCAGGGTGCAGCCAGCAAGCAAAACGGTCGTGAGTGAAAGGGCTGTGGTTAATGGGAGAAACTTGCGTAATACATGGCTCATAGCGCGCCCTCCAGCGACAGATACCAGCCTTGCTGATTATCAAAACCCGCGATGCTGCCTAAATCAGCATAGGCGGTGACCACCGACAGATGTTTATTGATAAACCAGGCTAAAAATATGTCCTGCCAATCATCTTCACGGGCAAACCCCAGTTCACTCGGTTTTTGACGATATTCAATGCCCAGCGCCAAATTGTCGGTGAGCAGTATCGCTGCAGACGCTTCCAGCATAAGGTGATAATCGTTGTTGGATTCAGTGCCGAACCCCAGCAGGCCCGTTTGGTTTGCTTTTGTTGCACGCAAGGTGCCGTTGATGAGGATGTTTCGTCCCGCGACCACATCAAAAAATACTTTACTGGCGGCAAGGTAAACATCAATGCCCCAGTCACTGCGGGCGCCAACGGCCTGAGGAAGGGTAAAGTCATCCACTTTTTTATACTGGGCGCCCAGGGTAATTTGTGGCATGGCGGTATATAACAGCTCGCCGGCAAGTTTGTATTTGACCCCCAGGATATCCTGGCCAAGCTCGCCGCCCAGTGTGTCCAAATCAAAGGTTTGCCTTGCGACACTCAGCTCAAACCGATTGTCATAGCTGACGGAGGCGCCCATTACTTTCAGCGTAAAATCATCCACATAAACGCCGGTTGCCATGGCGGTAGCCGACCACTCTTCGCTGCTGCCATAACCATTGATCACGGCCCAGGGCACTATGCCACCACCGGCACTGCCCTCAATCATAGAGGCGCCGCCAGTGGCAATCACGCGGCTGTCCTCAGCCATGGCAGGCGCAATGGCCCCTATCCCAAGCGGGCACAGCAGGCAAAGCAGCGCCCTGATATAGCGCCGGGCCGATAAGCTCAACTTCATTGTGTTCATGGGTATACTCACTCAATACGCGATTAGCTTGCATTCGAAGGCGAATACCGTGTTTAACGCCTTCAGGCGCAAACGCTCAAATCTCTCCGGTGCCTTTTCCATGAAAGGCGTCAAACCACTGGTCAAATTCGGCCGCTTTCAAGGGCTTGGAAAATACGTAGCCCTGGATGATGTCGCAGTTAAGCTTGCGAAGCATGTCAACCCCTGCCTCATCTTCGACGCCCTCGGCCACCACGCTGAAACCCAGGCCGTGGATCAGCTGAATACTGGTATTGACTATCATGGCGTCCTGGCTGTTGCTGTGGATATGTTGGATGAAGCTGCGGTCAATTTTCACTTCATCGACGGGCAACATTTTCAAATACGCCAACGATGAATGCCCGGTACCAAAATCATCAATAGCAACCGACACACCCATGTCGCGGAATTGCTGCAATACACCCACTACGGTTTGCGCGTCTGTCATCACAGCGCCTTCGGTAACTTCAATACAGAGCACGCCGCTTGGCAGATGATTGTCTTTTAAGAGGGTGGAAATCTGGTTTGGCAAGCGGGTATCACTCAAATCATGGGCCGAGAGGTTAATGGCTAATTTCAGCGCCACCCCCCGCTGCTGCCATGCAACCAACTGCTTGATGGCTTGCTTCAATACCCATTGGCTGATGATATCAATGTTGCCCGAGTTTTCGGCGAGCTGAATAAATTCATCGGGGGGAATAAAACCCAGCGTTGGGTGTTGCCATCGAATTAATGCCTCGGCACCCGTGCAGCGATTGAGGCGCAGGTCAATTTTGGGCTGAAACACCAGATAGAGTTGGTCCTGGGCCAGCCCTATGGGTAAATCACGGATAAGCGTAAGTTCTCGCTGGTACTTTTCATCGTCGCCTGCACGATAACTGACGATACGCTGCTCCTGAAGACAGGCCTGATTGAGGGCAATTTCGGCGCGGCGCATTAACACATCAATGTCGGCACCATTGCCATCGATTTCGAGCAATCCTGCCCGCACCCCAAGGGAGATATTGGAACCCTGAATAGGAAAGGGCGCCTCCAACATATCCAGGGATTTGAGTAAGAGGTCGTGCGAAATACTCTGGCGGTAAAGGAGTAAAAACGAATCGCCATCCAACCGGGCCAGCATATCCGCTTTGGGTGCCAGCTGCTCCAGACGGCGGGCAAACAGCAGCAATAAGGCATCGGCGTTGGCAAACCCAATAATGTCGTTGATATGGCGAAAATGCTTGATATCCAGCAATACTATGGTGCCGGACAGATGCTGTTTAAGGTCGGTTAAATACTGTTTTGCCGCGAAACGATTCAGCAAGCCTGTCAAACTGTCGTGGCGAGACTGGTATACCAAGTCTTTTTCGCGCGCCTCAATATCATCCCGCATCAAAGACAAGCTTTTGGCCAAGACACGTAATTCCGCTGGGGCACCCTGAATGCTTTCCGGCTGCTTACCCTGACCAATTTGACGGGCATATAGCACCAATCGATGAACTGGCTCAGTCAAACTGCCCGACAACCAAATGGCCACGGCAATCGCCAGCGCCAGTGTCAGGGCAAAGATAGCGAGCATGTTATTGCGCAGCTGCTGATAACTTTGTTGCCACTTGAGGTTTGACTGGTGCAGCAGCGCCAACTGGTTGCCATTATGCTCATACAGCTTGATTGCCATGGATAAATGGTCCGCAGGAATGGTCTCGCTGGGCAGCGTTAACAGGCTTGGGAATTGGTTTGCCTGTGCAATCACTGTCTGTTTTTCGCTGCTGGATAAGGTGGAGGCTATTTCTGTCCGGCCCTTGGTTTGATTAACAAAGCTGACATCAATTCCGGTAATGGCTTTGGCTTGGCTGGCCACTTTTTCATCGAGCAGAAAGCCCATGCCAACCCAGGCTATCAGGGTTGGGGCTTTCACGGGCTGCTGCACGAATTGATAACTGGCATGGTCAAACTCGAGAATCGCCAGGGCATTGGCGTTGTTGATGGTCAATTGGAACAGCGACTGTATATCATCCTGCGTCAGCCCCGGCAGGCTTGAGGTTAACAGTTCTCCCTTGGGTGACAACAAGACGGCCGCATCAGCCCCGATACGGGCACCATGATTGGACAATACCGACTCAATGGTTTCTTGCTCTCTCGTTGCAATGGCACGCTTAAAGCCAAAGTCGGCACTGAGCACCGACAGGCTTTGACTGAGCTGAATACCGCGATTGGACAGCACTTCACGAAACACATTCGCGCCGATTTCAAGGCTCTTTTGTTGCTGTAAAAAGTTATCTCTCTGGGTTGCCGTCAGCACCGAAAATGCCGTGGCAAACTGCACCAAAGTCAGCACGGTAAAGAAAACCAAAATCAGCCGGGCACGAAAACTATTTAACATCGAATTGACCAAATCCCGATGGTGGGGCTGAGGGTTTAGCCTGACGTTCGATATCCATGGCCAGCGTGAGCGTCTGTGCCGCTGTGGTTATGCTGAGTTCACTCGGCTCAGAAACCTCCCTCTGCCATGGATGCCAGAGCTTGATGCGATATTGGCCGGAGGGCACATCGGTAAAGTGGATTTCCCCTTTTTCGTCGGTCACAGCCACCATTGGGCTGTCGGCGACATAAATAAAGGCTTGCATATAGTCGTGAATATTGCAGCCAAGTGCGACCAGACCGGGTTTATCAAACAGGATAGGGGCTTCGGCCTTGCCCACATAGAGTTTCAACTCAAACGGCTTGGCTTCGGAAAAGGAATACACATGGTGGCGGGTGCGATCCAGATTGGGAAAATCTACCCTGGCCCCTTTGGGGATCGCCAGCACAAAGGGAGTAAACGTACGGTTTTTTTGCGACATTTCATAATGTTCACCAGCTGCTGTTGTGGCGGGTATCGCATCTGAAATCAATTCTACCGCCGCATCTGTTATGGCCAGTTGTTGTGAGTCCACCACGCGAATACGAAGGTCAGCGGCCTGGGATAGCGGCGTAAAATACATTGCGATGCTGAGTACGGATGTCAATAAAACGCGATTTAAGATCATCGATTACCTCAAGTTGAGTGTCGCAAGATACATGAATACCTTAGCCGTACGACATCAATATACGATTTGGAACTGTGGTGTTGGAAATCACTCATCTATCTAAAATGCAATCCAAACATTGGAGTACGAAAAACAGTAGTAACTATACTCGCACAATCGTCATCACGCTCGAAAGACAGCCATAATGGTGGAAACATAACACCGAAAAGGCAGCTAACGCATTGACTTAAAGAACAATAACATAAAAACCCATCCGAGCAGGTTGTTTCATCACGACTCGTTCTGGCCGGATTAAAGTATTTATTGTCGCCTCATTTCAGGCTCATGCAGCGCCGGGTAGGAGAACGCATCTTGGCGGAGTACAAACCCTGCCCGGCAGTTTCACCTTTAAGCTCAGATAGCTTTGACCACTGGCTTTCTCGTTTGCGGTCCTTGGTTGGCGTTGCTTTTAGCGGGTCCTCCTGCGGCGCAGTCGACACATGCTGGCGCTCCCAATAAGAAGAAAGAACTGGTGCATAATCCTAAAGTGGCATTTCCACCCATGTTGGCTACCCTTATCCGTTCTCCTTGACCAAGGCTGTGAGGGGTTGTTGTCGCAGGATGCGTTTGCGAAATTCTCAGTGGCATGCGTCTGGTTGACAGGAGGTTACTCTAAGACGAAAAGGGATATTATCATGCAACTCCAATCACTTGCGTTGGCAGCGCTGTTCGGTGCGCTGGCGCTCTCTCCCTCGGCTTATGCCGAACAAATTAAAATTCAGAATGTGCACTTTGATGCCGACAGCAATCAGCTGATGGTGAAGGCCAAAATCGATGGTCACCACCATGGGCAGGACGGTGCCGGTGATGCCTATGTCGAGATAGTGGATGCCGCCAATCCGGGGTTTGTATTGAGCGCCTTTCAAACGCCAAAACAGATCCACAGTAAAATCGATGCCGCGAGCCTGGCGTTCATGCCCTGTCAGGTAGGCATAGTGGTGAACGGCGACATGGACAATATGGCCATCGCCGATGTGAAAAATGTGCCGGGCAGCTGCGGCGGTTTTGCAGTAACCATTAGGGGGCTTATCACCGATGAACCCATTCCTTACGCCACGGTGTCGGTTACGCTCAACGGCAACACCTTTACCACGGTGGCGGATGAAAACGGCGCCTACAGTCTGGATGTGCTCACCACCAACATAGAGCAGCTGCTGCTGATTGAATCCTCGGCCACCAATAGCGAGACCGGCGATAGCATCGACTTTGTCAATCTGGTGGGCAGTTTTGCCAAGGTGCTCAGTGAAGATGACCCCATCAATGTGACCAACCTGACCACCGCCAAATACAGCCTGGTGCTGGAAGCCAATGGCGGCGAGCAGCCAACCACACTGGCTGAGCTGGAGCAGGCCGAAACCGCGGTGGATGCCACTGAGCTGTTTCAGTTGGCGGCCATCATCAAGCTGATTGTGGATGATCCCGGTTATCAACTGCCAGAGGGCTATGACAGCATTCTCGACTTTATTGCCGATGAGGGCGCGGTGGACACCTTTGTAGCCAGCACCCCGCCTGAGGCGCTGGAGCAGGCGCTTGCGGATATTCTGGCCGACAGCAATCTGGTGGCAGGCTTCAGCGCTGCCGATGTGCCCAGCCTCTATTACGCCATCAGCACCACCAGCCCCGGTTATCTGTCCCGCAGCGGCTCTGCGCTGGAGTTTGACAACGTGGGCATGACAGGCACGGCGCTGAGTTTTCTGCAGTGGAACGGCCAGCCCATTAATCAGGACTTCAGCTGGGCCGTAGTAAGTGGTCGCATTGAGGTGAGTTACAGTGCGCCACTGATGACCGAAGAGCTATCGGACAGCATCGAGTATGTGACTGACAATCAAGCGGAAATCGATGCCTATTATGCAGGTGGCGGCGCGACTGAGAATTTTATTACCCATCGCACCCTTACCCAAAGAGCCTACACCAGGGTGGTGGATGGCAGTTTGGTGGATGTGGTGTCGGTGGAATCGCGAAGCGAGCTCTCCACACCGCCCATTCCCCTCAGTGATGGCACATTCCTCACCATTGCCCAACCGAAGCTGGTGCTGGAAACCGCGAACGTAAATTTCCGCGCCAATTATGACATCAGCAATATTCCCTTTGTCAGCAATTGCAGCGCGGGGGATACCTGTGTCTCCGGCCTGTGGGCGGGGCAATATCATTATTCCGAAGGCACGCGGGTGTATGACGACTATGTGCTCCCCAATACCGCCTATGCCGAAGCCATGCAGTTTGTGGCGGATGGCACAGTGAGTGGCAAAATCTCCAATGTGAACGCCAACTGGACGGTGGACGGCGAGGGCAGGTTGGTGATCACTTACCCCGATGGCATGACCCAAACCAGCCAGATCCTCGATAAGCTCGGCATTGAGCTGGGGGTCTTCTCGGTGTTTGAAAATGCCGGTGAGCGATTTGCAGCCTACGATATCTGGGTGAAAGGCGATGCCAACTTACAACTGGGTGCGAACGAGTTGCAGCCAAGTTCCGCCAGCCATTTCTGGGTGGGGGAAATCAACAGCTGGATACCGGGTTCGGTGGATGCTATGGGGCTGCTCAGTTACGAGCGTTTATGGGGTTGGCAGTTTGGGGCAACCGAGGTGCAAAACACCTATGCCGCTGGCGACTGGAGTGCGCCCGATGGCGATGGTCTCAGCAGTATGCCCTTTGTTCAGGATGCACCTGTTCCTTACGCAGTGACCGCAGACTATGTGAGTATCTCGCGTTTTCCTTTTGCCGAGCGCTATTGGTATCCCATCAACAGCCAGGTGATTGATGGCGATAGAGTGTTTTACGTGGTGGAGCGAGAGGAGCGGAATGGCGAGGCCTATGGCCGTGCCCCGGGCTATCGCACCTTTATTCCGGCGCGGATTAACATAGAGCGCGAGCGGAATATGGCGGATTACACCAACGTGGCCCGCTGACAGTCCTGTATAAAAAACAACCTCGCCGATGCGAGGTTGTTTTTTTATTAATTGCGAAATCAGCTGTTTGTCAGCTTTTACTCTTCGGGCCAGCAGTCCAGTTCGATTCGGCTGAATCGTCCGGCTGGACCTCCTCTGGCTCAGTTTCGGTTGACGTCCCTCTATTCGCTGGAGGTGCTTTCTCCTGAACCATCGCAGGCTCGGGTTCGGCGATAAAGTCCTGTTCGTTGATAAAGGCGTCGGGCTGGTCGGTGGCGTTGTCTATATCGCCGGTTGGCTCATCATTGTCGCTGATGTCGTTATCTGCGCTGTCACCCTCATCGACATAGTCATCCTCATCTATGTAGGCATTGGCATCGGCAATGTCGTCACCGGCAGTTGGGGTCATCTGCTCCTGAACTGATTCGATATCCACACGGGGGTCGAGGGCGGCGGCCAGAGGTGACGATACCAGGTCGCCGGTGGCCATGATGTAGTCATTGGTGGAGGGCTCTTCCGCTTTCTGACGGGCATTGATGTAGTTAAGCCCGGCAAAGAGTACCAGGGTGCAGGCCGACATAAAGCCGTAGAGCATGCTGTTGCCCAGCCACTGCATTAGGGTCGAGGCAATCAGGGGGCCGATACAGGCGCCAAGGCCGAAGGTAAGCAAAATAGTGGCAGACAGCCCCACCCGCTCGCTTTGCTCCACCCGCGAGTTGGCCAGTGCCGTGGCCAGCGGGTACAGGGTAAAACCGAGTATGCCGAACAGGAAGGTCATCACCAGCGCCACCGTGGGCTGGTAAGGGGTGATGGCGATGCCCAGGGTGAGCACCCCAAGCAGCAGGCAGTTGGTTCGAATCAATCGGCTGCGGGACATCCGGTCCGACAGCTTGCCCATGGGCCACTGGGCCAGCAGGCCAGCGGCTATGGTGGCTGTCATAAAGCTCGCCACTTGCTGCGGATCCAACCCCAGATTACTGGCATAGGCGGGCGCCAAGCCGTAAAAGGAGCCCACTATCATGCTGCCAATGGCGACCGTGGTGAGTGCCTGTGGCGCCTTTTTGAAAAAATGAGTCACGTTAAGGGGCGCGGGTACCAGGGGCGCCGGGTGAATGCGGCGGGTGAGGGCAATGGGTACTATGCACAGGGCAAAACAGATGGCGATTAGCAGGAGTGGCTCCAGCCCCAAATCCGGATAGAGGCTGATGGCACCCTGACCCAAAATCAGCGCCAAATAAGAGACAATCATATAACTTGCGAAGACAGTGCCGCGCTGGCTGTTGTCGGCCTGCTCGTTGAGCCAGCTTTCCAGCACCATGTACTGACACATCATGCCAAGTCCCACCAAGAGGCGCAGCACTATCCAAATCGAGAGGTCGTCGACCAGGGCATGCCCAAGGGCGGAGGCGGTGACTATACCGGCACTGGCTACAAAGGCGCGGATATGGCCCACCCGGGCAATAAGCCGGTGGCCAATCTTGGAGCCCGCCACCAGACCGGCGTAGTAGGCCGACATCATGGCACCAATCCAAATCTGGGGCACCTGCATGGCCGACAGTTTCAGGCCCAGATAGGTGGTCAACAGGCCCCCGGCCAGCACAGTCAAGAGGGTGGTGCTGTACAGGGACGCAAAGGTCCGCAATGGGTTGGTCATCTACTACTCCTTGTCACAATGCCAACGAGAGTATAACAACAATGACCCATCAGGTTGTTGGAATCCATACAGAAAAGGGAGCTGGGTCTCCATCTTGAGTGGGATTTTTAACCCAGACTAGCAGTAAAAGTCATTGCACCAATCGACTGAGACTAAGGGGCTGCGCCTTGGCTGATGGGGGGCCGGGCTATTCGTCCACAAAGGTTTGTTTGATGTCGAGGATCTTGTCGAGGTTTTGCTCCAGCAGCTCCACCAGCAGGGGCTCGAAGTGGCGGCCTTTTTGCTCCCGCATCAGGCGTAGTGTGTCTTCTATGCTCCAGGCCTTTTTGTAGGGGCGGTCGCTGGTGAGGGCATCGAACACATCGGCGATGGCAACAATGCGCCCCTCTACCGGAATGGCCTCACCGGCAATACCCCTGGGGTAGCCGCTGCCGTCCCATTTTTCGTGGTGGGTGAGGGCCACGGTGCGGGCCATTTGCATCAGCAGTGAGTCATCTTCCCCTATGATATCCGCGCCGATTTGCGGATGGGTTTTCATCACCTCGAACTCTTCTTCGGTGAGTTTGCCGGGCTTGAGCAGTATGTGGTCTGCGATGCCGATTTTACCTATATCGTGCATGGGTGCTGCGTGCAGCAACATGTCGGCATGACTTTCGCCAAGGCCATAGGCACGGGCGAGCACCTTGGCATAGTGGCTCATGCGCATGACGTGCATGCCGGTTTCATTATCTTTGAATTCGGCAGCGCGGCCGAGGCGCTGGATGATTTTAAGCCGGGTAACCTTTAGCTCTTCGGCCTGCACCAGCGACAGGTGAGTCCGCACCCGTGCCCTGACAATGGCGCTGGACACCGGCTTGGTGATGTAATCCACTGCACCGGCGGCAAAGCCCGTGGCCTCGTCGGCCTCGTCGTTGAGGGCGGTGACAAAAATCACCGGAATACCGGCGCTCTGGGGATTGGCCTTGAGCAGTTTGCACAGATCCAGCCCTGTCATATCGGGCATCATGATATCAAGCAGGATAAGATCAGGCCGCTTTTGCCCCACCAGGCGCAGCGCCTCCTGGCCACTTTTGGCAAAGCTCAGCTGATACTCATCCTGCAGTATCTGTTTGAGCACCCTTAAGTTGGCCGCTTCGTCGTCTACCACCAGAATGAGGGGCTTGAGGTCCTGCATTATTGCTCCTTTGTGCCGTTATTCGATTGCGCCGCGTCTTGTGCCGGATTATTGGCTGACTGTGCTGTTGTCTGATATGAGGACAAGGATGCCGAAATTTCACGCTGTAGTGCGTCGATACGCTGTTCGGCCTCGCTGAATTCAAAGTCGTTCAAGGCCTGATAGATGGCCCGTATCTGACTGCCACAGGCGCCTTCTTCAAAGCTTAACAGCTTTTCCAGCAGCGGCTCGTCGAGGGCGTTGTCTCCGGCTTGTTGCCTGAGGCTGGTAAGCAGTGGCATAAGCTCAGCGCTGTATTTTTCGGGGGCTGTTAGAGGCTCGCCCAAAGCGCTGCACCCTGAGGAGGCGGCTTCACCATAACCACTGGACTGTACCTCGGCTTTTACGGCGGCAAACACCTGCTGAATGGGTGCCACAAAGAGGGCACATTGCTCAGGGTGGCTTGCCAGCAGCGACTCGAGCTTTTCGAGATTGCGGCTTAAACGGGTGAGGGACAGGTTGGCGCTCACCCCCTTGAGGCCGTGGGCCGTTTGCTTTAACGCGGGCCAGTCGCAGGCATGGCACTGGGACGACAGGCGCTCAAACTGCTCGGCCTGCTCCTCGACAAACAACGCCAGTTGACGGTAGTAGCTGTCGCGGGAGCCCCAGAGATCCATTCCTTTTTTCTCATCGATGAGTTTACCGGGTTGGCTTTGGGGTGTGGCTGCTTCAATGGGGGCATGTTTGAGCCCCAGTACCCGGGCAATTTCTGCGCACAGCAGCGGATAATCGATGGGCTTGTTGGCAAAGCCATCCATGCCCGCCTGACGGGCGGCGGTGCGATCGTCTTCCAGTACGCTGGCGGTAAGGGCGATGATGGGCAGATGCGTCAGCCCTTCGCGTTGCTCTTTGTCACGCCGCGCCCTGGAGGCGCTTAAACCATCCATCACCGGCATTTGCACGTCCATCAGCACCAGATCAATCGCGGGTTCACTGGCCATGCGTGCCAGTGCCTGCTGGCCGTCGCTTTCGGTAATAACCCTGTGGCCATCGCGCCCCAGCAGGGTGGAAAGCAGCTCCAGATTCTGGGCGATATCGTCCACTACCAGTACCGTCATTGGCGGCAGGCTGACATGGTTCTCAAGCGGTACCAGCTCGTCGCACACACCCGGGTTAAGCGGCAGACTGAAACAGAAACGACTGCCCTTGCCAAGCTCGCTCCCGGCGCTGATGTGGCCGCCCATCAGCTCAACCAGTTGTTTACTGATGGTGGTGCCAAGGCCAGTGCCGCCAAAGCGGCGGCTCATGGAGGCGTCGGCCTGGGTAAAGGGGTCGAATATCTTATCGAGCTGTTCTGGGCTCATGCCTATGCCCGTGTCTTCCACCACAAAGTCCACATGGTTGCCTTGGCCCGGGTTGACAGTGAGCCTGACCTGGCCCTTTTCGGTAAACTTGACTGCGTTACTGACCAGATTGGTGAGCACCTGACGGATACGCTCGGGCGAACCCGCGTAACAGGGCAGCAGCTTGGGTGATACCTCCATCGTAAGCTGCAACCCTTTGCGGCGGGCCTGCAACCAGAGGGTGGAAATCACTTCATCCAGCTCCTGCACCAGTGAGAAGTCGCGGACTTCAAGCTCCAGCTTGCCCTTGTCGAGCTTGGCGCTGTCAAGCACGTCGTTTAGCAGGTGCAGGAGCGACTTGGCGGCATGGTTGATGGTTTTCAGATGCCGGTGTTTTTCGGGTTCAAACTGACTTTCCAGCAGTATGTCGCTGAAGCCTATGATGGCGTTCATCGGGGTGCGGATTTCGTGGCTCATATTCGCCAGGAAGGCGGCGCGTGCGGTGGCGGCGGCCTCGGCGATATCTTTGGCCTCCAGCAGTTCCTGCTCCATCTGACGCCGCTCAGTGATGTCCATGATGAAACCATCGAGGTACATCTCGCCGCTTTGCTGATCGCGAACATGGTTGCCGTACTCCATCATCCAGCGGATGTCGCCATTGCGATGAAGAATGCGGTATTCAAGGTTGAAAGCGCCCACCGGCGGCACGGCATTATTGATGTGCTCTAAATCATCGGGGTGGAACAGGTCGCTGAAACTGCGTTTGGGGCTTGGCAACATAAAGTCGCTGGCTGGGTAACCTGTGATTTTCTCTACCGCGTTGCTGATAAAAATCATCGACCATTGTTCATCGTTTTTACAGCGATAGGCGATACCGGGAATATTGCCGATGAGCGAGCGGAACTTTTGCTCGTTTTCCCGCAGTGCCATTTCCATGCTCAGGCGCTGGCGAATGTCGGAGATAAAGGCCACAAAGAAGTCGTCTTCCGCCATTTTGACATGGCCAATCCCGAGGCGGATAGCAATCTTGTGGCCGTTTTTGTGTATGGCTTCGACTTCGCGCCCCTTGCCAATGATGCGTGCCTCGCCAGTGGCGAGATAGCGGGCGAGGTAACCATCGTGCTCGGAGTGAAAGGGGTCTGGCATCAGTATCTTGACGTTCTGGCCAATCAGCTCATCGGCGCGCCAGCCCAGCAGCTTTTCTGTGGCCTGGTTAACGTCTGTGATAATGCCGTGGCTGTCGATGGTGACTATGCCGTCGATGGCCGTTTCCATGATGGCCTGCACCCTGCGCTTACTCTCTGAGGCGCGCAGGGAAATATCCTTGTACTTGTAAATCAGGCTAAGGCCCAGCACCAGACTGGTCATTACCAGGGTCGCCGTGGTCACCCCAAGTGCCAGATAAAAGGACATTTCCGGCGGCTGGGGGCTCAGTTCAAGCCCCGGTGGTTTAACAAAGCGAGCTGCCGCCATGCCTGTGTAATGCATACCGGTAATGGCACTGCCCATGACTATGCTGGCGAGTAGATTGGCGCACCACAAAGGAATGCTGCCCCGGCTGATAAGGCCGCAGCGTACCCAGAGCGATAACATGGCCAGACTCACTGCCACCACAATCGACAGTCCAAACATGGGCAGGCTATAGCGCAAAGACGGTGCCATTTCCATGGCCGCCATACCGCTGTAGTGCATGGTGCCTATACCCGCACCGACAAGAATGCCAGCAATAATCAGAGGTTTAAGGCCTTTTGTGTGGCGGTGGATATGATGCAGTGCCACCCAGGACGCGGCGATACCGGGAAGCATGGACACCAGTGTCAGGGTCTTTCCGTATTGCACCGGAGTGCATAAGTCGAATGCCAGCATGCCGACAAAATGCATCGACCAGATGCCAACACCCAACGCCAGACTGCCGATAAACAGCAATATGTGTTTGCGTGCGCTGGAGCGGGTGAGCCCCGCCTGATAGGCCACATGCAGTGCCATAAAGGAGGCAAAAATGGCAATCAGCACTGAGGTGATCACCATGGGCACACTGTAATTGCCGTAGATGAGGGTGCTCTGCTCCGGAATATTAAACTGGGTGACTATCCAATTCAGCATAGGGAATTCATGTGTCTGTGGGTTACTTCAATCAGAGTTTGGCGGCAGCAAGAGTGCAACTTTGGCTGCAGTTTCTCAGAGGTGGCCGGCATAGTCCTGCCGTCCTGGCGGGGTGTTGATAAATAAATGCATCAATTGCTTACATTAGCCATTAATGACAAAACAGGCAACGACAAGGCAGTATATTCACCCATCGCCGGTTGACGACATTGCGGCTCACATTGCGTGTCGGCACCCCTATGTCTTATGTTCCATGGGCAGGCGTTGGTAGCAATCGCGGTTGAAAAGTAAGGCCGAGGCATCAGGGAGGAGAGGACATGACGGAGTCTGACAGGGTTGTTCAGGTGCTGAAAAAGCAGCTCAGGGCAAGAGGTATTCACTATCAGCAGGTGGCTACAGCCCTTGGTCTGAGCGAAGCCTCAGTCAAGCGGCTGTTTGCCAACGGTGGCCGTCTGAGCCTTGCGCGATTGGCGATGGTTTGCCGATTGCTTGAGATGGATTTGCCCGCTCTCTTCAGGCTGGTGGCGGATGAACGCGACCAACTCAGCGTGCTGACATGGGCTCAGGAAGAGCAGTTGGTGGCCGATAAGGCCTTGCTGCTGGTGGCCGTATGTGTGACCAATGGTTACCGCTTTGAACATATTCTCAGCCAGTACAACCTTAGCGAATTTCAGGTCATTCAAAAGCTGGCCCAGCTGGACAGACTTAAGGTAATTGAGCTTTTGCCTGAAAACCGGATAAAGCTGAAGCTGGCCCCGTCTTTTGCCTGGATACCGGGTGGGCCCATTCAGCAGTTTTTTCAGCAGCAGGTGATACGTACTTTTTTCCGCTCCGACTTTGCCGCCGATGATGAAAAACTCATGATGAGCACGGGCCTGATGTCACTGCCGAGTAATCACAAATTTCAGCAGCGGATGCAGCAATTGGTGCACGAGTTTTATCAGGCTTGCGACAACGATGACAGTCTGGCGATGCAGGAGCGTCATGGCACCTCGATGATCATCGCCATCCGCCGCTGGCGTTTTCCACTTTTTGAAGAGTTCAGCACCCGGGAATAGGGTAAACAGTTGCATTCTGCCCTATCCCCAAGTGTGTGATCGTCACAAAAGTGGTATTCAGCGATACCAGACGGCTCACATGATGCCACTCTCGTCATCTCACTTTTTTGCTTTTGCCTCTGAGTGCAAGCTCCTTTTCGGGAGTGACGGTCACTCTCTTCCTCAGGACGAAGGAGGCAAAAATGGGTCATCCATTAACGCAAATGTTTCGTACCATGTGTCTGGGATCTGCCCTTGTTGGGCTGATTTGGATTAGCCCTGTTGCCGATGCGGCCGGGCTGTTGAAACCCGTCGGCAGTCAATACCGAGATATGCAAATTCAATCCCATCATGTGGAGGTGGTTATCCAGGATGGCCATGCCACCACCGCCATCGAACAAACTTTTTATAACCCCAACCCCGATACACTGGAGGCGCTCTACTCCTTCCCGGTGCCACAGCAAGCCGTGGTCGGCGAGTTTATCTATTGGATTAATGATGTGCCTGTGGTTGCCGAAGCTGTGCCCCGGCAAAAGGCCCGCGAGATTTACGAGGACCAGAAAGCACAGGGCAATGCCACAGCTCTGACTGAAAAGGACGACTACAAGCGCTTTGATATGCGGGTATTTCCGGTGCAGCCGCAACAGTCGGTAAAGGTTCGGCTGGTGTATATGCAGGATGCCTTGCTGGACCACGGCGTTGGCCGTTATCTCTACCCTTTGGAGGAGGGCGGTGTGGATGAGGCCCGGGACAGCTTTTGGCAGCGCAATGCCGTGGTCGAACAGGACTTCTCCTTTAATGTCACCCTGCGCTCGGCTTATCCGGTGGACGGTGTGAGGTTGCCGTCCCATCCGGAGGCTGAGATACATCAGGAGATGCAGGCAGGCGCTGCTCTGTGGCGCGCCAGCCTGACGAGTCAGCCTGAGAGCCTCCATACTGGCGCCATTGAAAGCGTGAGTGCTAATGAAGATACCAGTCAGGGTGCGGAAAGTGGTGCTGCAGGGGAAGGGAAGGCTTCGCATCAGCCCAGGGCCATGGGGCTCGATAAGGACATCGTTTTTTACTGGCGTCTGCAGGAAGGTTTGCCGGGCCGGGTGGACATGGTGACCTATCGCGATCCCAAAGTCTCGACCAAGGGCACGGTAAAGCTGACCTTTACACCCGGTGATGATTTAGGGCCCGTGACTCAGGGCCGGGACTGGGTGTTTGTGCTGGATAAGTCCGGCTCCATGAATGGCAAGTATGCCACCCTGGTGGAAGGTGTGCGCCAGGGGCTGGGTAAACTGCCAGCGCAGGACAGATTCAGGATCATTCTGTTCGATGAAAGCACTCAGGAATTCAGCAAGGGCTTTGTGCCGGTTGACAGCAACAACATCAACCAAGCGCTGGCCTGGGTTGAGGGCATCAGCCCCGGAAATGGCACCGATCTGTATCAGGGGCTGAAGCGTGCTCTGACTCCACTGGATGCCGACCGTTCCACAGGGGTGGTGTTGATAACCGATGGGGTGGCGAATGTGGGCGTGACTGAAAAACGGCGCTTCTTAGAGTTGATGCAGCAACAGGATGTTCGCCTGTTCACCTTCATCATGGGCAACAGTGCCAATACGCCCCTGTTGGTACCCATGACCCGCTTGTCCAACGGTGTGGCAACCTCAGTCTCCAACGCCGATGATATCGTGGGTCATCTGATGAATATCACCAGCAAGCTGACTCATCAGGCCTATCGCAATATTCGCCTCGATATGGATGGTGTGAAGATTAACGATCTGACCCCGCAGGAGATAGCGAGTCTATATCGGGGCGAGCAATTGGTGCTGTTCGGCCATTATTTTGCTGCCGGTGAGGCCAAACTCACCCTCACCATGGACATAGGCGCAGAGTCCCGCGAATACAGCACCAAGGTGATGCTGCCTGAGGCTGCTCTGGACTACCCAGAACTTGAGCGGATGTGGGCGTTCTCTGCCATTAACGGTCTGCAGGAACAGATGGACTACCTGGAGCAAAAAGACAGCGACAAGGAAAAAGCCATTGAGGACATCGCCATCGAGTATGGGCTGCTGACCGACTACACCTCCTTGCTGGTGGTAGAAGAGGATGTCTTCCGTCAACTCGGTATCGAGCGGGATAATCGGCGCCGGGTCAGTACAGAGCAGGCTGCGCGCAAAACAAGGGAAACGCAACCCCCGGCACCAACCCGCGCCGACAAGCACCAGCCCATGTTCTCGCAGCCTCAGCCAACCCACTCTGGCGGTGGCGGAGGCGGAGGCAGTATGGGCCTGTGGACGCTGCTGGTCCTCTTGCTGCTGGGCAGAGTGCGGCTTGTGGACGTTAGGCCAAGCCGTTAAGCTTCGAGGCTGCACTCACTGACGAGGGCAGCCTTGTTTTTAGGCTTGGGATGGGTCGAACACGGCTTGGAGTGGCGATGTGGGAGGGGGGTTAGTGTTGAAAAATAAAATGGCAGTCATAGTTGCCGGTCTGGGTCTGCTTTTGAGCGTGCTCGCCAGCCCCGGCTGGGCCGCCGATATCTGGTTGTTTCGCCACGGTGAAAAGGCGCCGGGAAAGGATCCTGCGCTGACCGAAGCGGGGCAGGCCCGGGCACAGCGTATTGCCGGGCTTATTCTCAGGGCGCCATCGACCGGCGATAACATCCTCCTCTATTCCACCGATTATCGCCGCACCCAGGAAACCATAGCACCGCTGGCCGAGGCGACAGGGGTGAAGGTGCAGAGTTACGACCCTGCCGACATGGCACAGTTGGCAGCCAAGATCAGGGTGCTCGATGGCACAGTCGTCGTGGCCGGTCACAGCAACACCACGCCAGAACTACTCAAACACCTGACCGGCATTGAACGCGACATTCCCGAAGACAGATTTGATGTGCTCTATCATCTTGTGCCTGCTGCACAAGGCTTTATCCTGCAGGAGCTGTCATCGGATACGTCTGAGCACTGATCCTTGCTTAAGCCTTGGTCTGGTCAGTTATTTGCCTTATCTGCGTCTTAAGTGATTGCCTGCGTTTTGCCAGTTGAATCATCTTCAGCCCTTCCCAGAGGGCAATCATGCCGCCAATGCTTAGCAGGACATAGCAGTGTAAGGGGTCACTTAAAAATGCGTGAAACGCGGCCTCCCCGGTAAAGATTCCGTAGAGGCCAAGCCCCAGCATGATATTGCCAATAGCACCAATTAGCTGCAGCTTTGCCATGGATTTTTGGGTGGCTTTCAGCTCGGCTTCCAATTCGGTTTTCATCTGCCTTCTTATCTGCTCTGTCTGTTTTACCTGTCCTGATGTACTCGCCTATGGCAACGCCGCTACAGCTGCTGCCGGTGACACCGCCACTCAATCCTGTGCCAGCACCAAAGGCAGAGTGTTGCCCTGCTGCTGGTACAGGGGATACTTGTACATACAAGCTGAGAATGCCTTTGATGCCAAGTGCTTATCCAGCCAGCGCGCGACCTTGGGGTACCGGGCCGCGAGCCAGCCCGGCTCGACACCGGCAAACTGCCGCACAAAGGGGAAAATTGCCACGTCCGCGAGGCTTGGCTCTTCACCCAGCAACATACTGCTGTGACGCAGCCTGTTATCGAGATCAGCAATAAATTCACAGGCGTTGTCACGGTAGTAGCTCTGGTCGAATTGCGGATAGCGGTCGAAGTATTTGTATTTGTCGAGCCAGGGTTTAAAGCCCTCGTCGTTCACTGTTATCAGGGCCAGTGCTGCGGGGACTTGCTGTTTGAGTCTGGACGCATAAGGGTGGCTGGACTGCGCAGTGGCCCACAACATAATATCGAGACTTTCTGTTAGCAGGGTGTCGCCGCTGACCAATACAGGGACCGTGCCCCTGGGATTGAGTGCCAGTAACTCGGCGGGCTTATCTTTGAGGGCGACCTCTCTTACCCTGACGGGCAATTGGCATAATATCAGCGCCATACGGGCGCGCATGGCGTAGGGGCAGCGACGAAAGCTGTATAGCAGGGCGGAGTCTGTCATGTTTAAACGCTGGCAATGAATCTGGCCCCACTTTAACACGGGTCATGGTTGCGGCGGTGCTTTGCCGTTTTTTATCGCTTTCTACAGCGTATTTTGGAGTCTTCCCATGGCTTGCAATGATTGTGACTCTTCCGTTTTTCGCCAGAAGATTGGCCGATGCAAGCGCTGCATGCTGATGCTGACGGCGCTTTGCATTCTGGGCTGGCCGCTTTGGTATCTGCTCTTTTCGGAGCAAATCACCAGTGTGGCGTCCCTGGCGCTGCTGCTATTTTGTTTCGCCTGGACTGGCCTGCTGGCGCTGCACCTGCTTGTGTGGGCATGGCGGACGCTTTGGGGCCGTGAACATCAGTGACCACACCATTGGGATTCACAGGGGATGCCGTCGTTGTCACCGTCCATTTTCGTGCCCGGACAATTGTTTTGATAGAAGGTGGCTTCGGCACAGGAGCGCATTTCACTGCAATAGGTTTTACCTTCGCAGCGAAATACTGGTTCTGGGTATGGCACTATGGTCTCGCTCTCCATGGGTGGCACTGAATAGCGGGTATCCTTAGAGATAAAGCCTTCCACCAGCGGGGCTAATTTAGGCACCGCAAAGGCTATCAAGGCTATCAGTACCATGCCCTTCAGCAGTTTACCCAATGGAAATGTCGTTGAGGTTTTGCGGGCTTTGATTGGTGAGCCGGGTTTGATAGCCACCCCTTCGATACGGGCAAGACCGGCTTGCTGTTTGCCGTCTGATGAGGTTTGCAATTGAAACACTATGATGTCGCCAATACGTGGCGCCCGACTCATCTGTTTCAGTGACGAGATGTGAATAAACACATCGTCAGCGCCGTCCTGCTCTGGTTTGATAAAACCAAAACCTCGTTCATCGTTCCATCTGATTAATTTGCCGCGTTGCATTTTGCTTCCCTGTTAATGCGTGTGAGCGATTCGGGCCATTCACCCGCCATCCCTGAATGCACTGGGTAAATACTATGGTGTGTCTTGAGGGCTGTGCTGTGCCGCTTACTTTATCGTTCGGACTGGGGGGAGACAAGCGTTATCGCCAGTGCTCAGACACCGTTATGGCATAGGTGGAGTTAGCCGAAAAACAAATCCCTGTATGAATGTTGGCACAGAGAGAGAGGAGCTTCGACTAAAGAAGCAGCTTCCCACGCCCTGAGTAGACTTGAGTGGTCTGATGAGTTTGGCCATAATCATCTTTCCATGATTCAGGGAACGATTATGTACAAGCTTCATCGCCTCAAGGGCCATATCCAGACCATCTATCTTGCCGAGCACCCCCAGGGGCTGGTGCTGCTGGATGGCTGTTGCCGTGCCGATGTTGCCCTGGTGTGCCATTTTATTCGCCACAAGCTCAAACGTTCCCTGGCTGAACTTAAGCTGGTGGTGGTGACCCATATGCATCCGGATCATGCCGGTGGCGCCCATGCCCTGCGGGCTAAAACCGGTGCCCGTATTGTTGCCGCCGACGTACCCGGCCACTGGTACCGGGGGCTGGATGGTATGGCTATGCACCTCACCGATATGGCGCTCGCTGCCTGGGTTGCCAAGCGGCTTGGCAAGCCGATGCGTTGGCTATGGTATTCCCGTAAACTCAGAGCCGATATCTTGCTGGGAGACGATAGCCGTCTGCCTGAGTTTCCCGAGTGGCGGGTGTTTCATTGCCCCGGCCATACTGATCGGGATCTGGTGTTGCTTCATGAAGAAGAAGGCTGTGCCTATGTGGCCGATCTGCTGGTGAAGGTGAAAGGCAGGTTCATTCCACCTTTTCCGCTGTTTTATCCCAACCGTTACAAGAGCTCCCTGATGAAGCTCAAGTGTCTGGCACCTGCGCGGGTAATGCTGGCACACGGCGGCGAGGTCAGTCTGGCAGAGATAGATTTGGACCGGGTGCTGGCCGAGTCTCCCACCGTGCCCATGACCCACTGGCGCTCGGTGAAAACCAAACTCAGGCAAATCCTCAATCGCCCTGAGCCACCTTCGGTATGATGCAAGGTTTTATACCGGGTGGCGCCTTTTGCGTTGAGACCCCGGGTATGCTGATACCCAGATAGCTCCCCTTGCGAAGGCCTGCATTCGTCGGCAAGATGGGTTCATCTCTGCCCTATTGCCAGCCCCATAGCCAGCGCCATGACCAACAAAAACGTTTCTCCCTTTTCAGCCGACGAGTGGCGCGCCATCAATATTGCCGCACAGGGGCTGATTGATGCGCCAGGGGATGTGACCGAGTGCATTGCCCGCCTGGGGTATGTGCAGATTGATTCTATCCAGGTAGCTGCCCGGGCTCATGACCATGTGCTTCACAGCCGTCTGGCCGATTTTCGCCCCGAGGCACTGGCTGGAGCCGTTGCCGACAAGTCCATATTTGAATACTGGTCCCATGCGGCGGCGTATCTGCCCATGCGTGACTACAGGTTCAGTCTGCCAAGGAAGCTGGCACTTCGAAACGGTGAGCGCCACTGGTTCGAGCGTGACAGCCGGGAAATGCGCGAAGTACTCAGCCGGATTCGGGCCGAAGGGCCGCTAAAGGCATCGGACTTTGAAGCGCCGCCGGGTAAGGCCGGTGCCTGGTGGGACTGGAAGCCTGCCAAGAAAGCACTTGAACAGCTTTTTATGGAAGGCGATCTGATGGTGGCTCGCCGTGACGGGTTTCAAAAGGTCTACGACTTGACGGAACGGGTGCTGCCCAGGGGCGTGGATGACAGGGTGCCCAGCGACGATGAATACGGTCGTTATCTGGTGCAGAGCTTTTTGCGTGCCCATGGCCATGGCAGCCTGGCCGAAATCTGCTATTTGCGCCGCAATGTGAAGCCGCTCGTGAAAAGAGTCATTGCCGACATGCTCGAAAACGGCGAACTGTCGAGTTTTATCAGCGACGGCAAACCCAGATATTACAGACGCAATATTGCGCCTGTGCCACTGCCTTCAAGGGTTTGGTTGCTCAATCCCTTCGATAACCTGCTTATTCAGCGAAATCGCCTGAAACAGTGGTTCGACTTTGATTACCAGATAGAGGTCTATGTGCCCGAGCCCAAACGGCGGTTTGGTTATTACAGTCTGGGCATTCTCTGGCGGGATACCTTCGTTGGACGGGTGGATGTGAAGGCCGACCGGGAGAAGGGATTGCTGCGCTTAAGGCGACTGACATTGGAGGATGCCGCCTATGATAAGTCAGGGTCGCTGCAGCCCTTTTTAGCGCCCATGGAGCAGGCATTGGCTGAGTTTTGCCGTTTCAACGGCCTGGCCCGCTGGAAACTGGAAGCCGCCAGCGATAAGCAGCTAAAACGCCATTATGCCCGTCAGGTGTGGATCTGACCCAAGAGCTTTTACCTTAGCTTTTAAAAGTGCTTTTAACTTAGCTTTGCATAAGGCCTTTGCAGCCGGGAGCCGTCGCTGGCATCATGTTGCGCGTCCCAAGGGCATATTGGCCGTTATCGCCAGCGCCCTGAACACCTGCATGGAGAGCCCCCTTGAACTGGATGCAATTTACCCTGTCACTGCTGGATACTCTTATCTGGCCAATGATAGTGCTTATCCTCTGCGCCTTACTCAGAGCACCGCTGGTTGCCCTGCTCCCCCAGGCGCGCAAACTCAAGTACAAAGACTTCGAAATGGAGTTTGGTGAAGAACTCAAAGTCGCCAGCCGTGATGCGCGCCAGGCATTCCCCGAACTGGTGTCTGACCGCAAGGCGCAGTTGATTGCCGCCGTGGAAAATCTGCCCAATTCAGCGATTTTGGGCGCATGGGCTGAAGTGGAAGATGCTGCCGAGACCTTGCTGCGTCGTGATAATCCTGACCTGTCGCTTAGCCCGGATACGCCGTACAAACACATGGGCGAACTGTTGGTGATGGGGCAAAGGCTCGACACTGCCAAGGGCAAGCTTTTTACCGAACTGCGCAGGCTGCGAAACAAGGTTGCCCATGCCCGGGATTTCCAGGTGGGAAAGGCCGAGGCTATTTTGTATGTTGAGCTGTGTTTCCAGCTGCAAAGCCACTTGCGTAGCCTCTGATTTCAGCCATTACGCCATGGAAATTGGTGGCGCGATTGCCTAAAATCCCCTGGTTTTTATCGTCAATAACCCAGTATTCCTTTCCATGAATATCACGTTAGCACTCACTGGAGACGGCTCTCACACCCTGGTCAACAGCGTACTGGATGAAAGCTATCATGTTTTCAAAGGGGCGCTGACCGAGTCTGTGTATGTTTACATAGATGCGGGTCTGATACCGATGGCCGCACTAAAGCCCTCGCTGAGAATCCTTGAAGTGGGTTTTGGTACCGGGCTGAATGTGCTCCTGACCCGGCAAAAGGCCTGTGCGATGGGCCTGGATATCCATCTCACGACCCTGGAGCCCTTCCCCCTGAATGATGAAATTGTCTCGGCACTGAATTATGTGGACTGTCTGGCTGAGCTGGGCGGCTATGGTGATCGCGATACCCTTGCCAAATGCTTCCGCGAGCTGCATCGGGCCCCGTGGGGGCAGGACGTGGCATTACAGGGAAGCACACTTCATAAAATTCAGGGCAGGCTTGAGGAGCAGGTATTTTCTCCCGAACGCTTTGATCTGATTTATTTCGATGCCTTCGCCCCCGCGAAGCAACCCGAACTGTGGGCGGCTGAAAACTTCACCAAGCTGTTTAATGCACTGGCACCCGAGGGCCTTTTGGTCAGCTACTGTGCCAATGGTCAGTTCAAGCGGGATTTGAAAGCGGCAGGGTTCAGGGTCGAGAGTTACCCAGGCCCTATGGGACGCAGGCACATGACCCGGGCCTGGAAGGGACTGTAACGGGGGAACACTGCGACATTAATGGGTGAACTTTTCCGCAAACTTCTCTGCGGGTATGGCCTTACCATACAGATAGCCCTGGGCAAAATCACATTCCTCGGCCTGGATAAAGGCCTCCTGAAAGGCATTCTCAACCCCTTCAGCAACCACGTTTAGCTTCAGCTTGTGCGCCATGGCAATAATGGCCCGGGTCAGCTCACGATTTTGTTCGTTGAACTCAAGATTACTGATAAAGCTGCGATCGATTTTCAGAGTATCGAAGGCATACTTTTGCAGATAGCTCAGTGATGAATAGCCGGTGCCAAAGTCATCCAGAGATATCTGCACCCCCAGATGACGCAGTCGCGCCAGACTTGCCCTGGCATGGTGTTCATCCTGCAGCAAAATGCCTTCAGTGATTTCAAGCTCCAACGTGCCGGGGGGCAATTCATACAAATCGAGCAGATCTTCGATATGCTCGACAAACTGTCGCTCACGAAACTGCAGCGGTGAAATATTGATGGCTATCTTGAAGGGATTATTGCTCCGCTTGCACCAGTGGGCGGCATGTTTCATCGCCTCGTGCAGAACAAAGTTACCTATTTCAATAATTTGCCCATTACTTTCGGCCAGTGGAATAAAGCGGTCCGGGCCAACATTCCCCAGTTCAGGGCTGTGCCAGCGCAGCAGTGCTTCGGCGCCAACCAGGCGCTTCTTATCCCGAACGGACACCAGAGGCTGAAAATACACCGCGAGTTCGCCCTGATGCAGCGCATCCAGCAGATGTGACTCCAGCAGCAATCGCTCGTGGGCCGCTTTTTGGGTTTCCTGACCGAAAAAAGACACCACAGCGCCTTCTTTTTTGGCAATGCTCATGGCAGCACTGGCGCGTTGCAGCAGGCTGACCGAGTCGGTGGCGTCCACCGGCGCAATGGCCACACCCAGGTTGGTTTGGACCGTAATGCTGTTGGTGTTCACGGTGAAAGGTACTGAGCAGTCGCTCAGTACCCGTGCAATGACCTGCTCTGTCATCTCTGTGCTGGCGTTGTGCAGTGCTGCCAGAACAAACTCCGACCCTGCGATACGTGCCAGCAGCCAGTTGTCGGGCAGCTTAAGGCTCAGTCGTTGACTCAGACTCACCAGAATTGAGTCGCCGGTGAGGTAGCCGTAGCTGTCGTTGACCGATTTGAAATTGCGCAGCCCAAAGTAGATAAGTGTCAGGTGTTCATCTTTTTTCAGTTTCGGCAGCAACGTTTGCAGCCTTTCGGTGAGGGTTGCACGATTGGGCAAATGGGTTAAGGGGTCAAAGGTACGGTGAAACTCCAAATGTCCTTCGGCGGCGGTGCGCTGTTCAATCTCTTTGAGCAATCGGGCGCTTAGCTCGGCAAGCCGCTGGGTGCGCTCCTGCACCTTATGCTCCAGCTCCTCATTAAGCACTTTCAACTCGGACTTGTGGTAAAGGATCTGCAAATGTCCTTCCAGGGCAGATTGGAAGCGCCCCAGCAGAGCGTGAACCCTGTCGTTGAAGTGTCTTTCTTTGTTGTCCAGGATGCAGATGGTGCCGAAGGGGGTGTTATCGGGCCAGAAGATAGGCAGGCCACAGTAGCAAATCATCCCCAGTTTGATATCCGGGTTATTGGCCCATTCGGGGTCTTTGAGGGCGTTGGGCACCTCCAGTTGCTGCCGCTCACGGATCACGGTTTCGCAATAAAGGCCGTGACCCAATGCGTCCCGGGCGTGGGGAACATAGGGATTGCCTGCCGAGCGGCTGCTGGCGAATACCTCAATGTCGTCTTCATGGATACGCATGATAAGCGCGGAAGGGCATTCGGTGATATCAGCCACCAAATCAACAATCTCCTGCCAGCCGCACAGCATGGCATCGGGCACACTGATGGTTTTGGTATTTATCTGTGGCATTGGCAGTGTGTTTATCCCTGATGGTGTTGAAGTCATGTATCGCGGGGCGTGCCCGCGCCAGTCTCATTGAGTGTAGTTCACCCACAGCGGTTGCAGTAACGCGTTACCCCAAAGGCGTTGCAGGTGAAAGGACTGCAGGTTTAATCGTCTGATGTGGTACTGGCGGGCGTAAGACTGGTGGGTTGAACCAAGGTTAGTGAAATACCCGGCTGAAGCACGGCAAACCTGTGTAAGAACTGGCCGGGGTGAGAAAAGATAACCCCGACTCGACGGAATCGGGGCGATGATTGCTCTGATTGACACGGCGCGGAGGTGCTATCTTGCCTCACCGCTCAGTGGGTTTAGACAGATCAATCAAGCGTTGAACGTTTGTAGTTTGGAGATTTCCTGTCGCAGTCCGGACAATTTCATCTCAAGAGCTTCTATTTCCTGCTCGAGCTTGCAGCGACGGCTACTGCGGGATTGATGGGACTCCCGGATCCATTTGAGCAGGGTCTTGCTGGCAATCCCGTGATCCCTGGCGACTTCAGATGGCAAACGGCCACCTTCGAGTACGGCCATAACGGCTTCCTGACGCCGGGTCTCGTATGTGGCGGACATGATCATAACCCTGTCCTCCTGAATTTGACCTCTCGTCCTAATTCCCACTGACTGACGCCAGCAGACCCAATGTAGTGCCACTCTGATTTCAAGTGGTTAAATACAGATGTCAGGTACTTCATGTTCGACTCCTTTATTCAACACCCACAAAGAGGTATGCAACTTTGATGTCAATTTGCTAATGGTATTAATATCAAATATTTATGATTTATTTATGTCAGCATCGAGGGTGGATTTGCCTGATTTGGGGGCAAATTGCCCCAAGTTGGTGCCCGGTGGAGGTAGAGCGTATAAGCATTGGGCAATCGCACGGCGTTCAGTTGCCTGTCATCTTGCAGTCGTTATACTGGCCACAAAAATGACAAGAGGTATTTCCATGAACAAGAAAGCAATTCTTACCCTGACTGGCGTATTTGCCCTGGCTGCTATGGGCACTGGTTGCAGCACAGTGAACCCCTATACCAATGAACAGCAAACTGCCAATGCCACCACTGGCGCCATCATAGGTGCTGTTGCAGGTGCTGCCGTGGGCGTAGCCTCTTCCAGTAAGAGCGACCGCGGTAAAGGTGCGCTGATTGGCGCTGCATCGGGAGCGGCAGTCGGTGGCGGTATCGGTTATTACATGGATGTGCAGGAAACCAAACTGCGTCAGCAGCTGCAGGCCAGCGGCGTCAGCGTGACCCGCAATGGTGACAACATCATTCTGAATATGCCAAACGACGTGACCTTTGCCGTGGACAAGACTGATCTGAGCCCACGCGCCATGCAGGTATTGGACTCGGTTGCTCTGGTGGCGAAAGAGTACAGCAAGACCCGTTTGAATGTACTGGGTTATACCGATTCAAGTGGCGCAGACAGCTACAACCTGCGTCTGTCTCAGGTACGGGCTTCGGAAGTGGGCAATTACCTGCTGAGCAAGGGGGTTGCTGCCGCGCGTGTATCCACTCAGGGCATGGGCGAGGCCAGCCCCATCGCGTCTAACGCCACCGCAGAGGGCCGTGCCCAAAACCGCCGCGTAGAAATTATCCTCACGCCTATTGGCTAATACGGTAAGCGAATAATTAAAAAGGGAGGCTCTGTCTCCTTTTTTTATTGGTATCTTCCCATGCGTACAGGGTCAACCCAAAGTTTGATAGGTCACAGGCTGTGATCCTTCTCCTTGCCAGTGAAGCGCTACTGGGGTTTGCTTGAGCGTCTGTTATCAGCTCTGCGAAGGCCACCCTGGCCTTCCTCCTCACCTATATCACGGAAGAAAATGAAAAAATCCATACTGCTCATATCCATACTGGTTTCCATCGGCAGTGTCATGGCCGCGGAACCTCTGGAACTTCGTGCCGCCGGCAGCCTCAAAGCCGCCATGGGCGACATAGTGCAGGCCTTTGAGAAAGACATGGGGCAGGCTGTTGTGGCCCAGTTTGGTCCTTCCGGACTGCTTCGGGAGCGTATCGAGTCCGGTGAAAACGTTGACCTGTTCGCCTCAGCCAATATGAAACACCCGCAAACCCTGCAGGCAAAAGGTATGGGAGACAAGGTACAAGCGTTTGCCCGTAACCAGCTTTGTGCGCTGGCGCAGCCCGAGATTGTGTTGACCCCGGCCACCCTGCTGGAGCGCATGTTGTCAGCGGACGTGCGTGTGGGGACTTCCACGCCCAAGGCAGACCCCTCAGGCGACTACGCGTTTCGGGTCTTCGAGTTGGCCGAAACGATTGAGCCTGGCGCCGAGACAAGGCTCAAAACCAAGGCACTGCAGCTCACGGGAGGACCAAACAGCGCCAAACCGCCCAAGGGCGTCAATCCCTATGCCCATGTGATGAAGACCCGTCAGGCGGATATCTTCCTGACCTACTGCACCAATGGTCGTCTTGCCCGCAAAGAGTACGCCGAGCTGCAACTGGTGCATTTACCGGAAAACCTGGCCGTGGGGGCAGATTATGGGCTTTTGGTAATAGATGAGCGCGCAAGGCCGCTCGCCGACTACATTTTGTCACCGGCCGGACAGGCCATTCTTGGCGATTATGGGTTTGCCCCACCACGCTGATTGTGTTGCCGGACTTGCAAGATAAAAAATAAATCATTTAAATGAAAAGTAACTTTTTATCCAGGAGTCCGGCGCTATGGGTCATCCTCGTGGAGTCGCAATGGCGGTTGAGCGTCTTGGTGACAATGTACGCTTGCTGTCGTTGCAATACCAGGATCACGCCTTGAAGCTTTCGCTCAATATCGAAGGCCAATGCTGTGAGCTGACATTTGAAAAATTATTGGGATTCAGAATGTTGGATGAGGGCGATCTGCTTGAGTACTGGGCAGAGCTGAGCCTGTCCAACGGTTGGTTGTATGAGGTGTCTGAAGGGGGCTGGCTGGAGCAGGAAAGCCTGCGAAGTGGCTTTATGGCCAGCAGCCATCATGCTCCGCGGGAGTTTTTGGTGGTGACCGAGAAGGAGTGTATCTCAGTGCTCACCCTGGCGCTGCAGCCTCAGGTGTGCTGGTGTGATTGCCAGCAAGCCATGGAGTACACCCCACTGCCCAGTGACACTTCAACGCATTAAAAATGCCGTCGCCAGGCCCAGAAAGGCAAACAGCCCTATCACGTCGGTGACAGTGGTCAGCACCATACCACCGGCCAATGCCGGGTCTATTTTCAATCGTTTAAGCAGCAAGGGAATGCTGGCACCGGCGAGTCCTGCCACCGTCATATTGATCAACATGGCCCCACCTATCAGTGCCCCCAGGGCCAGATCCCCTTTCCACAGCCAGATAGCGACAAACACCAGAACTGACCAAAGCAGGCCGTTGAGAAAACCGATGGCAAGCTCCTTGCCGATAAGCCAGCGGGAGTTACTCTGGCCTATGTGGCCCAGCGCCATACCCCTAATCACCAATGCCAGGGTCTGATTGCCGGCCACGCCACCCATGCTGGGCACTATGGTCATCAGGATGGCGATGGTGGCGAACTGCTCCAGGGTCGATTCAAACAGGTTGCTGACCGACGCAGCCAGCAGGGCGGCGAACAGATTAACAGTGAGCCACAATGAGCGCCGGAAACTGCTTTTGAGGACGGGACCAAAGGTGTCTTCATCGTCGTCCATACCGGCCATCCCCATCATTGAGTGTTCGGCATCTTCCCGGATGACATCCACCACATCGTCGATGGTGATTCGCCCCAGCAGCTTGCCCTCTGCGTCTATCACGGGCGCTGACACCCAGTCGTGGCGCTCAAACAGGGCCGCAGCCTCGGTATCCGACATGGTCGCGGGAATCCCCTCAATGTCGGCATCGATAAGCTCACGAATGGGTGTGGAGGGGCTGCAGGTGAGCAAGGCGGTGAGCTTTACCGCCCCGAGCAGCACATCGTGTCTGTCTACCACATAGAGCATATCGGTGGCCTCGGGCAGCGAGCCGAGCTGGCGCAGGTAGCGCAGTATCACATCCACATTCACGTCGGGGCGTATGGTCACAGTGTCGGTATTCATGATGCCGCCGGCGGTTTCTTCCGGGTAGGAGAGTGCCTGCTCGGCGCGACTGCGGTCTTGAATCGACATGGATTGCAGCACCTGCTTGTAGAGGCTGTCGGGCAGGGAGCGCAGTATGTAGGCCAGATCGTCGGTGTCCAGGCCTGCGGCAGCGCGGGCGAGGCGCTCGGGGCTCATCTGGCGGATAAACTTGTCTTTCATCTCTTCGCCGAGCTCTTCGAGGACCTCACCGGCAAGCTCGGGGTCGATAAGTTGCCACAATACCTGACGGGTACGGGGAGGAGAGGATTCGAGCACCAGTGCGATATCGGATGCGGCCATGTTCAGCAGCATCTGGCGCACATGCACAAACATACCGCTGCCCAGGGCCTCATTGAGCTGATTCAGCAACAGCTCGGTTTGCTCGTTATCCAGAAGTTCGACAGCCATCGCTTTCCCCCAAGAGATGAATTGGGGGATATATTAGCAAATTTAATGGGATGGACGAAGTGAAGCCGGGTCAGCAGTCTTCGTCGAAGCGGGCGTTGATAAGGTTACACACGGCATCCATGGCCTGCTCGGCGTCTTCCCCTTCGGCGATAATATGGATGGTTTTGCCCATTCCGGATTCGAGCATCAGGAGACCCAGCACGCTGGCGGCCGAAGCCTGTTTGGCGCCCTGAACCAGCGTCACGCTGGCCTTGAATTCCGACGCCAATACCGCCAGCTTGGTGGCAGCGCGGGCATGCAGGCCCAGTTTATTGACTATGGTGACGTCACGTTCAAGCTTTGGCATTCAGTTCCCGATGGCGGGCCTCAACCTTGTGGTGAGAGTTGGCGAAGCGCTTGGCAAGCTGCTCGGCAATATACACAGAACGGTGTTGACCACCGGTGCAGCCAATGGCAATGGTGAGGTAGCTGCGATTGTTACGCTCCAGGTGGGGCAACCAGGTTTCCAGCAGGTTTTCGATTTGCCAGATGTACTTGTTGACCAGCACCTGACGTTCCAAAAACAGCTTAACCGGCTCATCGAGGCCAGTGAGGGGCCTCAGCTCGGGTTCCCAATGGGGATTGGGCAAGAAGCGGGCATCAAACATGAAGTCTGCTTCTGTGGGCATGCCGTGCTTGAAACCAAAGGATTCGAAGATGATCACCAGCTCTTTGTCTGTGCGACCAAGTAGTATCTGCCTGACAGCATCAGCCAGTTCATAGACATTCAGATTGGAGGTATCGATGAAGTGGTCGACCATATTGGAAATGGGCGCCAGCATTTTGCCTTCGAGCTTGATAGCTTCCTGCAATGAGACCTTGCTGCGGGACAGGGGGTGCAAACGGCGGGTTTCACTGTAGCGTTTGAGCAGCACCTTGTCGCTGGAATTGAGGAAAAAGCTGGTGAGTTCGACGCCTTCGGGGAGCCTTGCCAGCTCTTTTTCGAGGGCCTTTTCCTGCTCCGGCATATTGCGGATATCGATGCTGATGGCGACCTTGTCGTTATTACCCTTAAGCTGGGCAAGCAAGGGCCCAATCAGCTGTAATGGCAAATTATCGACGCAGTAGTAGCCCAAGTCTTCCAGTACCCTGAGGGCTACCGACTTTCCGGAGCCAGAGCGCCCGGAGACTATAACGAGTTTCATCCGATGATTACCTGGTAAAGTTCCTTTTCATCGTGGCTTTTACGCAGCTGCTTGAGGATCTGCTTGTCATTCAGCTTTTCGGCCATAGCGGCCAGGGTGCTGAGATGTTGCTGACACTGGTCCGACGGCACCAGCAAGGCAAACAGAATGTCCACAGGTTGCTTGTCAATGGCGTCATAACCAATGGCTTCTTCACACTTGATCAGCACAGCTAAGGGCTTATCTATAGTGCCAAGGCGTCCATGGGGAATGGCAATACCATTACCAATACCTGTGCTACCCATTTTTTCACGGGCCAGCAGGCTTTCGAATATCTCTTGAGACGAGAGGGAGGGATTCTGGGCAGCAGCGAGATCGCTAATCAGCTCCAGCACCTTTTTCTTGCTGCCCGGAGTGGCACAGCTAGTGCACTCCGGCGCCAGGATGGTACTTAGTTCCATCGTTAATGTTTGGTCAGTTTCTCTTTGTGTTTAATAACCTGACGGTCCAATTTATCAATTAGGGCGTCAATGGCGGCGTACATGTCTTCATGTTCTGAAGTGGCGAATACCTCGCCACCGTTGAGGTGAAGCTTGGCTTCTGCGATTTGCTGCAATTTCTGAACATTGAGAACAACGTGGACATTATTGATCTGTTCGAAATGACGTTCAAGCTTGGAGAACTTGCTCTCTACGTAGTTACGCAGTGAATCAGTGATTTCGATATGATGCCCAGTCAGATTGATTTGCATAGACACTTTCCTCCAAAGACCTTGGGTGGGTTATAAACTCTTACGTTGGTTTGACGGTGGGATCAACATCGCCTCTCGGTATTTGGCGATGGTGCGTCTAGCAACGTTGATTCCTTGTTCTGCCAGAAGTTCCGCCATTTTGCTGTCGCTCAATGGTTTCTTCTGATTTTCTGCTGCCACCAGTTTCTTGATAAAGGCGCGGATGGCAGTAGATGAGCATTCTCCGCCATCTTCGGTCCCGACGTGGCTGGAGAAAAAATACTTGAGTTCAAAGATACCCCTTGGGGTATGCATGTATTTTTGGGTAGTGACCCGTGAGATGGTGGATTCGTGCATCTCTACCGCTTCGGCGATATCGTTGAGCACCATGGGTTTCATGGCTTCTTCACCATACTCAAAAAAGCCCTGCTGGAACTGCACTATGCAATTGGCGACTTTCAGCAGGGTGTCGTTGCGGCTCTCCAGGCTCTTGATAAACCACTTGGCCTCTTGCAAATGCCCGCGGATAAACTGGCTGTCAGCCTGGTTGCGACTGGTGCGCGCCATGGCGGCATATTGCTGGTTCACACTCAGTTTAGGCATACAATCGGGATTAAGCTCTACAACCCAACGGCCATTTTTTTTACTGACCGAGACATCCGGAATAACATACTCGTCCTTGGTGCTGGTCACCGACTCACCGGGACGGGGATTCAGCCCCTGAATAAGGACGATTGCGTCTCTGAGTTCTTCTTCCTTGAGGCGTGTTTTTCGCATCAGGGTGCGGAAGTCGCGGTTGGCAATCAAGTCCAAATGGTCACGGATAAGCAGCTTGGCGTTGTCCAGGTGGGGGGTATCCGCCGGAAACTGCCCAAGTTGAATGAGCAGGCACTCTGCCAAATCACGGGCAGCCACCCCGATTGGGTCGAAGTGTTGAATGCGTTTGAGCACGGCCTCAACTTCGTCAAGCTCCACTTCGTCATCGCCCACGGCCTCGAGAATTTCCTCCAGGCTTTGGGTCAAGTAACCTTTGTCATCGATGGCATCTATGATGGCAGTGGCAATGGCCAGATCGGTATCGGAAAAAGGGGTGAGATTTTTTTGCCATTCGAGATGTTCGTAGAGGCCTTCGCTGGTTTCGCCCTGAAACGGCATATCATCTTCGCCACGGATCCCGGGGCCAGACACGGGGGCAGCCGTAAAGACTTCATCCCAGGTGGTATCCATCGGGAGCTCGTCCGGCATGGACTGCTGATTGATGGCGTCTGAGGTTTCCAGCGAGGCACTGTCCGTGGTGTCGTTTGAGACGGACTCCTGGCTGAACTGGTCATCAAATTCTTTATCGCCGCCGTCGGCATCAAACTGATCGCTGCCCAGTTCGTCGTCCAGCTCCAACAGTGGGTTGGCGTCGAGGGCTTGCTGAATTTCCTGTTGCAGTTCAAGCGAAGAGAGTTGAAGCAGACGAATGGCCTGCTGCAACTGTGGCGTCATTGTGAGTTGTTGTCCCAGTTTTAGCTGGAGCGACGCTTTCATTGTACTGCGAATCCTTCACTAAATTATTCAGGTAGAAAGCTTTTCTATCAGGTTATCCGGTGATTTACCACCCTGATTATCCGGATATGAGAAGGGGGCTTTGTTAATTAACTATAGCCTGAATTGCTCACCCAAGTACACTGCACGCACCTGCTGATTGTCGAGGATTTCGGCAGGAGTGCCTTCGGCAATCAAATCGCCATGGCTGACGATATAGGCTTTTTCGCACACATCGAGGGTTTCTCTCACGTTGTGGTCGGTGATAAGCACACCAAGGCCACGATTCTTCAATTGCTCGATGATCTTTTTGATGTCGATAACGGAAATGGGGTCTACCCCGGCAAAAGGTTCATCCAACAGGATAAATCTGGGGTTTGCGGCGAGCGCCCGGGCTATCTCGACCCGGCGACGTTCGCCACCTGAGAGTGACATGCCCAGATTGTCACGAATGTGGGTGATGTGAAACTCTTCCAGCAGTTGCTCCAAGGCCTCTTCACGCTCATCGGTGTTCAGCTCTTTACGCATCTGCAACACGGCCATGATGTTGTCGCGCACCGACAGCTTGCGAAAGATGCTGGCTTCCTGTGGCAGATAGCCAATGCCCTTGCGTGCCCGCAGATGCATGGGATCCAGCGTCAGGTCATCATCATTGATGTGTATGCTGCCCTTGTCACTCTGTACCAGACCCACCACCATATAAAAGGTGGTGGTTTTACCGGCACCATTGGGGCCCAACAAGCCGACCACCTGGCCGGTATTGACGGTGAGGCTGACGTTTTTGACAACCTGGCGGTTTTTGTAACTCTTGGCGAGGTTACTGGCCTTCAGGGTCAGTTGGGTCATTGCTGCTTCTCTTGCTGGGGTTGCTCTGTCTTAACTTTATCCTGCAGATCCTGCTGGTAATTTTCGGGCTTGATGATGGTGATAACCCGGTCGTCTTTTTTACCGCTGCTTTGGGACGTGAGCTGCTGCTTTTCGATATCGTAAACGATGGAGTCGGCGCTCACCTGGCTGCCATCCTGCTCGACCTTGGCGTTGCCTTTGAGGCTCATTACACGGCTGTCGATGTTGTAGCTGATTTCCGTAGCACTGGCATGCACTGTGCGGCCATCTTCCACCTGCTGACTGTAAGTGGCAGGGTTACCCTTGGCGAGCAGAATGCGTTTACCGCTTTTCTCGTCGGTGAAAGAGCTCAGTTCACCCGCCTTAAGCACCAGGCTGCCCTGGGTCAGGGTCACCGGGCCTTCGTATACAATGCGCTTGTTTTTCAGATCGGCATAACTGTTGGCTGCGGCAATTTTGACTTCCTGGCTCAAATCAAACTTGGTGTTGGCCAAAGCCACAGCGCTGCAGGTGCAAAGCAGCACCAGAATGAGCGACTTATTTAGGTTCATAGGTTCCCTTAATCTTGCTTAAGAGCTTAACTTCTTTGGCATTGAGATCAGCATAGAGACCATGGCCGCTCAAGTGGAAGTTATTGCCGCTGATTATAATTTCTTTGTCGGAGGTGAGGATCATCGTCTTGAGATCCAACTCCAGATAACTGGTATTGAGCTGCTGCAAAGGCTCGTCTATGGTCAGAGCTTCGATCAGTACTTCGTCTTCGAGCATGACTTTGTCACTGGCCTTGTCCAGTCTGCCGGTTTTGGCGGTGAGGCGCCATTCACCCTGACCATCTTCAGGGAACAGGGTGTAGACAGGTTGGGTAAACAGGGTTTGTGCATCGCCATCGAAGTGTTCCATGTAGGCGGCACTGACGCGGCTTTCTAATTTTCCCTCGGCGTTGTAGCTGATGCTGCGAAGGTCGGTTGCCACGTAATCAGGTTTTTGCACACTGTCAGTGAGCTGAGGTTGACTGGCCTTTTTGCTTTGCACCTGCCAGTAAAGCGTCAGGGCGGTGCCGAACAGCAAAATGATGGCGAGTGTGACCCGATTCATACGCTCATCCCGTGGGCCGAATCGAACTTACCCTGGCTCATCAGTAGGAGATCGGCAAGTTCTCTGAGGGCACCATGCCCACCGGGCAGCGTAGTGACCATGTCGGCGTGTTGGCGAACAAAGGGGTGGCCATCCGCGACGCATACGCCGAGTCCCACCGCCTTCATCACAGGCAAATCCACCATATCATCACCAATGTATGCCACTTCGGCCCCATTGACTCCGTAGAGGCCAAGTAACTCTTCATAGGGCACGAACTTGTTATCGACGCCCTGATAGATATGGGCGACCCCGAGTGCCGTCATGCGGTTTTCCACAATCTGGGATTTGCGCCCGGTGATCACCGCTACCGCGATACCAGCACCCTGAAGGGCTTTGACGCCATAGCCGTCACGGGTATGAAATGCCTTAAGTTCTTCCCCTTGATTGCCAAGGTAAATACGGCCGTCGGAAAAGACCCCATCTACGTCGCAAATGAGCAGCTTGATATCTTTGGCCTTGTTCCAGATGGCATCATCAATGGGGCCGTAGAGTCCTTCGCGCATCAGATCACCCCTGCTTTAACCATATCCAGCATGTTGAGCGCGCCGATTGGGCGTCGCTCGGCGTCAATCACAATCAGGCCGTTGATATTTTTTTCGTCCATCAGTTTAAGTGCTTCGGCAGCCAGTATGTGCTCACCAATGGTAATGCAGTTGCGGGTCATCACATCGGCAATACTGGTTTGACGCAGGTTAATTTGCGCATCAATCACCCGGCGCAGGTCACCGTCGGTAAAGATGCCTTCCAGGGCACCAGAAGCGTTCACAATAGCCGTCATTCCCAAGCCTTTCTTGGAGATTTCATAGAGGGCATCGGTAATGCAGATATCATCCTGTACCAGTGGCAGCTCGTCTCCTTTATGCATGACATCACTGACGTGCAGCAGTAACTTGCGGCCCAGGGCACCACCGGGATGTGACATGGCAAAGTCGTCCTTGGTAAAGCCTTTGGCCTGCAGCAGCGCGACCGCCAGGGCATCACCCATCACCAGGGTTGCTGTGGTGGATGAGGTCGGGGCAAGCCCCAGGGGACAGGCTTCTTCCGGCACCTTGATACACAGGTGCAAAAGGGAATGCTTGGCCATGGTGGACTCAGGCTTGCCAGTCATGGAGATGATAGGAATACCACGGCGTTTAATCACTGGCATCAGGGTGAGGATCTCACTGGACTCACCGGAGTTGGAGATGGCCAGCACTATGTCGTTGTCACTGAGCACGCCCAAATCACCGTGGCTCGCTTCCCCCGGATGAACAAAAAACGCCGGCGTACCTGTGCTTGCCAGAGTAGCGGAAATCTTGTTGCCAATGTGGCCGGATTTACCCATACCCATCACGATAACCTTGCCAGTGCAGCGCAGGATAAGCTCGCAGGCGTCGGCAAAGGCATCACTGTCGACAAACTGGTACAGGTTGTCCAGTGCAGCTTTTTCGATATCGATAACCTTGCTGCCCCATTGGCGCAGTTGTTTTCTGTCTACCATATCTGTCTCTCTGTCTGTGCCGGATTAAACCGACAGATCAGGGTCAGTGTGCCTGGAACAGCACGAACTGATAACCGATAAATACCACAAGGAATAAACCGCCGTGCCAGCGTTTGAGTTCGCGATCTTTGCCGCTCAAAAGCACAAAGAGCGCCAGTGCGATGCTGGTGGCCATTACCATGTAAAAGTCACGGCTGACAGCCTGTGCATCGACTACGCCGGGGGCGATGATGCCGGGCAGAGCGAGAACAGCCAGGATGTTAAACATGTTGGAGCCGACAATATTGCCTATTGCCAGGTCATCTTCTTTCTTCAGTGCGCTGGCCACACAGGCGGCAAGCTCAGGCAGACTGGTGCCCACGGCAATAATGGTGAGACCAATAACCAGATCCGACAGGCCATAGTATTTGGCGATGCCCACGGCGCCATCCACCATCCAATCGGCAGAGAGCGGCAAAAGTATTATGCCGACAACCAGCCAAATCAGGGCCTTGGAAGTAGGCACATCTCTTGGGATCTCTTCATCGGCTTCAGCGGCCAGCGGGTCCGGGTCCTTGTTGGTCAGCGCATGCCAGATGAGATACAGCATCAGCAGTAAAAAGGCTCCCATAAGGACCCAACCTTCGGTGCGGGTGAGGAAGCCATCATGGAGAAAATAACCTGCCAGCGCCGTGGCGGCCAGCATCATGGGAATTTCCCGCTTGAGGGTTTGAGAGCTGACGGCGATGGCGCCTATCATGGCGGTCAAGCCCAAAATCAGGGTGATGTTGGCGACATTGGAGCCAAGCACGTTGCCCACGGCGGTATCGCGCATGCCATCCATAGACGCAGTGGCGGCCACAAACATTTCAGGGGCGGAACTGCCCATGGCAACAATCGTCAGACCAATGAGCATAGGGGGCAGGCCCAGATTACGGGCGAAGGCTGCGGCACCGTAAACAAATTTGTCGGCGCTCCATACCAAAACCGCCAGACCTGCAACAAGCATTAAGATGTTGAGTAACATTTATTGACAAAATCCATGAATACCAAGGCGCATTTTCGCTGGAAATCGGGCAAATTAAAAGTATCCGGGGCTGTAAGTGTGTAAGCGGTTGTCGCAATCCCGGCAATTCCGTACAATTTGCCCTCTTCAATCTGGTGCCAGGATGGCCGAATGTCACTTCATCTCAAGCGCAGGGATCCACAATGAATCATGAGTCCGACGTATTGGTCGAAGTCCGTAATTTGGGTTTCAGCCGCGGCGAACGTGTCATCTATGAAGATATCAGTCTGTCGATTCCCAAGGGCAAGGTCACTGCCATCATGGGCCCCAGCGGTATTGGCAAAACCACCTTGTTGAAACTCATTGCCGGGCAATTGGTACCGGATCACGGTGAGGTCCTCTTCGACGGGGTGAATATTCACGACATCAGCCGAAGTGAACTCTTTGAACTGCGTAAACGTATGAGCATGTTGTTTCAAAGCGGTGCGCTGTTCACCGACATGAACGTGTTTGACAATATCGCCTTCGCGCTGCGTGAACATTCGGGGCTTGATGAAGCCATTATTCGACGCATCGTGCTGATGAAACTCGAAGCCGTCGGCCTCAGGGGCGCGGCCATGTTGATGCCGAGCGAACTGTCCGGCGGTATGCAGAGACGTGTTGCCTTGGCCCGTGCCATTGCCCTCGAGCCGGAAATGGTGATGTATGACGAGCCCTTTGCCGGACAGGATCCCATTTCCATGGGGGTACTGGTCAAGCTTATCCGTGAACTGTCAGATGCCTTGAATCTGACATCGGTGGTGGTGTCCCACGACGTGGGTGAGGTGCTGGGTATTGCTGACTATGTCTATGTGATTGCGGAAAAGCGCATTATCGCTCAAGGCACTCCGGCACAGCTTAAGTCATCCCATGACCCCAGATTGCGGCAGTTTATCGGCGGCGAACCCGATGGTCCTGTGCCTTTTCATTATCCTGCCAACGATTATATGAAGGAGTTAACCGGTGGCGCTAATTGATGCAGTTGCACGCCTGGGGCGTGGCGCCATAAATCAGGTGGCCGGCATGGGCCGGGCGGGCGTGATGTTGTGGGGCGCCATCTTTTCCGTCCCCAAACCCCAAAAAGGTTTTCCGCTGCTGGTAAAGCAGCTTTATGTGGTCGGTGTGCAGTCGCTGATCATTATTCTGGTGTCAGGCCTCTTTATCGGCATGGTATTGGCGCTGCAGGGTTATACCATTCTGGTGGATTTTGGTACCGAAGAAAGTCTGGGCCCTATGGTGGCGCTGAGTTTGCTGCGGGAGCTGGGGCCTGTGGTCACAGCATTGCTGTTTGCCGGAAGGGCAGGGTCGGCGCTGACTGCTGAGATTGGCCTGATGAAGAGCACAGAGCAGCTCTCAAGCCTTGAAATGATGGCCGTTGATCCGCTGCGGCAAATTATCGCTCCCCGATTCTGGGCCGGTGTTATCAGTATGCCGCTGTTGGCGCTGATGTTTACCGCTGTGGGTATTTGGGGCGGTCATATCGTGGGCGTAGAGTGGAAAGGCATCGACAATGGCGCCTTCTGGTCGATTTTACAGGCGTCGGTTGAGTGGCGTCAGGACATAGTAAACTGTTTGATTAAAAGCCTGGTGTTTGCCGTAGTGGTGACCTGGATTGCTCTGTACCGCGGTTACGAAGTGGTGCCCAACCCGGAAGGGATAAGTAAGGCCACTACTTCTACCGTGGTGCAATCGAGTCTTGCCGTACTGGCATTGGATTTTTTGCTGACCGCCCTCATGTTTGGCTAATGCCAGGCGTTCAGCTTGCTGCAAGGAGTGAAACTTTAGCATGTTGTCACGGAAAGTTGAGATTTGGGTTGGTTTGTTCCTGCTTGCGGGCATCGCCGCCTTTTTGGTGTTGGTCTTTAAGGTGGCTAATGTTGAGGTGCAGGCGGGAAACAGCAGCTACACCCTCTATGCCAGATTTGCCAATGTGGGCGGTCTGAAGGTGCGTTCGCCGGTGAAGGTTGGCGGTGTGGTCGTGGGGCGGGTCAGTAAGATTGAACTCGACCCCGAGCGGCTGGTTGCTGTGGTCAGTCTGTCCATGGACGGCCGCTATCGCAATTTTCCGGAAACCAGCAGCCTGTCTATCCTCACATCCGGCTTGCTGGGTGAGCAATTCCTGGGCTTAACCCCAGGGTTTGTCGATGACGATATTGCCATGTTGAAAGACGGAGACCGGATTGCTGATACCAAGTCGGCGCTGGTATTGGAAGATCTGATAGGGCAATTCCTTTACAGCATGGGTTCCAAGGATTAATCGGGAGAATCACGATGTTTAGAGCAGTACTCACGTTAATTGTCAGCCTCTTTTGTATTCAGGTTCAGGCTGAAACCGTGGACAGTAAAAACCCCTACAACATGATCCAGGTTGTGGCTGATAAAACCTTCAAGCGATTTCATGCCGATAAGGCCAAAATCGATGCCGATGCCAATCACCTCAAGGTGATAGTGCGCGAAGAGTTGATGCCCTACGTGGATTACAAATATGCTTCTTACAAGGTACTGGGACAGTATCTGAAAGAGACCAGCGAGGACGAACGTAACCGCTTTGTTGAGGCCTTTGAAGGTTATCTGGTGACTACCTATGCCCAGGCGTTTACCGAGTACACCAATCAAACGGTGGAATATGCCCCGGCAGTGGACTTCAAAGACGAAAAGATTGTGGACGTGAACGTGCGCATCATTGAGTCGGGCCGTCCACCAATCAAACTGCTGTTCAAAGCTCGTCGCCTCAAAGACGACAGCTGGAAAGCCTTCGACCTGGTGGCAGAAGGCGTGAGCCTGCTGCAGTCGAAACAGTCGGAAATCACGGGGCTGATTCGCCAGAAAGGCATAGAGCAGGTGATAGTCATGCTCAACGAAAAGGCCGCCACGTCTGTGACCAAGGGCACCAAGGCGGCCGCCAATTGATTACCCTGACCCCGCAAGGGAACACGCTGTCGGTGGCCGGTCGATTGGATGCGGCTGTCGTCAAACAGCTGTGGCCGGAGGTAGCCACTTTAGTGCCAGCCGACACATCCTGTTTGGATTTGCGGCAATTGTCCTACAGTGACAGTGCCGGTGTCGCATTTTTGCTGGAATTATGGCAACGTGCCCATAGCCGTGGCCAGAGTATTACCCTGATGTCTCCATCGCCTCAGCTTGGTAAACTCATCGCCCTTTATGATTTAGAAGCCTTCTTCGTGGAAGAAGCCTAGCGCAACTAAGGTTCAGTTCATTCATGGATTGCAAACAGATTGAAGAGATTTTGACCCAGGCTTTGGGTCTCGAGGAAGTGCATGTGACTTCCGATGGCAGCCACTATCAGGTCGTGGCGGTAGGTGAGTGTTTTGACGGTATGAGCCGCATCAAACAACAGCAGGCCATATACGCACCCCTGATGGATCACATCACCAGTGGTGCCCTGCATGCACTCAGCATCAAAACTTTCACGCCAACCCAATGGAAGCGTGAAAAAATCTTCAACATGCCGCTCTAAGCAAGAGAGATATCGTGGATAAGCTTTCTATTCAGTCCGGCGGTCCTCTTGCCGGGACTGTGGTTATTTCCGGTGCCAAAAATGCCGCGCTGCCCATTTTGATGGCAGGGGTACTGGCCGAGTCCCCATTTGTATTGACCAATGTACCAAGCCTGCGCGACGTGGATACCAGCTGTAAGCTGCTGCGTTGCCTGGGGGCTGAAGTCACTCAGGATGGCGATCGCATCACCATTGATTCGTCGCGTATCGATCATTTCGTTGCGCCTTACGAGTTGGTGAAAACCATGCGCGCTTCAATTTTGATTTTGGGACCTCTGCTCGCCCGCTTCGGCACTGCTGATGTGTCTCTGCCGGGTGGCTGCGCCATTGGTGCCCGCCCCGTAAACCTGCACCTGCACGGCCTGGAGCAGATGGGTGCCAAAATCGAGGTGAAGGAAGGTTATATCAAGGCCCGGGTAGACGGTCGTCTCAAGGGCGCCCATATCTTTATGGATATGGTAAGCGTAGGTGCTACCGAAAACTTGCTCATGGCTGCAGCGCTGGCTGATGGCGTCACCGTGATTGAAAACGCGGCCCGAGAGCCTGAGGTTATCGACCTTGCCAATTGTCTGGTTGCCATGGGCGCTCAAATCAGCGGTATAGGCACCGCCACGTTGAAAATTACCGGCGTTGAGCGTTTGAATGGATGTGATTACCGCGTGATGCCGGATCGTATCGAAACCGGTACTTTCCTGGTGGCCGCCGCCGTGACCCGTGGTCGCATCCGCTGCGAAAATGCCGACCCATCTTCTCTGGAGTCAGTGCTCGCCAAGCTCGAAGATGCCGGCGCCGAAATCAACACCGGCGACGATTGGATTGAGCTGGACATGCATGGAAAGCGCCCCAAAGCGGTAAACATCAAAACCGCACCTTATCCGGCGTTTCCCACCGACATGCAGGCTCAGTTTTGTGTGCTCAACTGTTTGGCCGAAGGTACTGGCACAATCACAGAGACTATCTTCGAAAACCGCTTTATGCACGTGCCTGAGCTGATGCGTATGGGCGCCAACATGGAGCTGGAAGGTCACACCTGCATAGTACACGGTGTTGAGCGCTTGAGCGGTGCCCAGGTCATGGCCACCGATTTGCGTGCCTCTGCGAGCCTGGTGATTGCTGGTTTGATGGCCGACGGTACTACGCTGGTGGACCGTATCTATCACCTCGACCGTGGCTACGAACACATTGAGACCAAGTTCGAAGGCCTCGGTGGCAAGGTCGTTCGGGTGAAGTAAACTGCATCTCTAAGCAATAAAAACCGCCTTGACCGGCGGTTTTTTGTTATATGATGGTTGCATATTTGTTTTTGGTCGGAGTCAGGGAAATGATGAAAATCGCAAGGTGGGCGGTACCGGCACTTTTATTGGTTGCGGCGCTGCTGAGCTATCTTGCCGGTGCCACGCTGCCATCCATGGTGTTGCTGGCGCTGGGTGTGTGTCTGGAAATGGCTTTCTGGGTAAGGTTAGTGGATGTTGCCAGCCCTTCAAAGGAGCCTTGAGCTCAGGCAATGCCTCCAAGTCTGAGTGTGAATGTCCATGTATTGATTAAATAAAAATCCCGGCCAGTGGCCGGGATTTTTGCCTGAGGTCAAGTATTCTGCGGTTAGTTATACTCGGTTGCCTTCTCGCCGATAATCACGGGTAAGGTGTAAGCCTTGCCCTGGCGAATGATGGTCATCTGCACTTCGGTACCGGGTTTGGTTTCTGCAATGCGGTCCATCAGCATTTCAGCACTGACCACACTTTCACCGCCATATTCAATAATCACATCCCTGGGTTGCATCTGGGCATCGGCTGCCGGTCCGTTGCGATCCACGCCTGTCACCAGTACGCCGCGAACTTCCTGCATTTTTAGCACCTGCGCCATAAAGGGTGTCAGCGCCTCGCCGGAAATCCCAAGGGCACCGCGGATCACCCGGCCGTGTTCGATGAGTTTACCCATGATGGAGTAGGCGAGGCGGATGGGAATCGCAAAGCTGATGCCGTGTCCACCGCCTTCATCACCTATCTGGTAGGCGGCGGTGTTGATGCCTATCACATCGCCATTGGTATCTATCAGGGCACCACCCGAGTTGCCCGCGTTAATGGCCGCATCGGTCTGCAGGAAGTCCTGATAACCGGAGCTCAAACCGTTACGACCTGTGGCACTGATAATGCCCTGGGTAATGGTTTGACCCAGGTTATAGGGATTGCCGATGGCCAGCACCACGTCACCTACCTGGGGCGGGGTGGTGAGGTTAAGTGGCACCACAGGCAGCTTATCCCCTTCAATTTTGAGTACGCTCAGGTCTGTTTCCGGATCCGAGCCAACCACTTCGGCGCTGAAACGCCGGCCATCCTGCAGGGCGATGACAATTTCATCTGCCTTCTTGATAACGTGGTAGTTGGTGAGTATGTAGCCTTCCTTGCTGATGATCACCCCCGAGCCAAGCCCCTGGAGTGCGCCACTGTTGAGCGGTTGGCGCTGATCTATGCTGATGTTGTATATGTTGGCGACCGCGGGTGCGGCACGTCTGACCGCCTTGGCAAAAGAAAGTTCGCTGCCACCATTGCCACGATCCCGGAACAGGTTGCCATGGTCGTTACCCAGGTAGTTTTGCGCGAGAAGAAACACGGCGGCCATCACTAAGCCAAAGAGCACGGCTTTGCCTAAATAGAGTAAAGCGCTTTTCATTGGGGTGATTCGAATTGTAAAAAAGTTGAACTAGATTATCACGTTTCAAAACAATAAGCCCAGCGGGAGGCTGGGCTTATGACCGGGGTAGCAGCTTATCTCAGTACGAGATAACGGATGCTCTTTCCTCGCAGTACTTTCAGGGCGGCAGCGCCATCCTGTTCTTTCAGTTGCTCTCTGAGCTCTTTCAGGTCTTTCACGGCAGTGCGATTGACACCCACTATGATATCACCCTTGCGCAGACCGCTCAGAGCGGCAGGGGAGCCTTCCTGTACTTCCATGATTTCAACCCCTTTGGAGGTGCTTTCGAGATTTGCACCGGCCAGCTGAGGGTGCAACTCATCAGCGGAGGCTGTTTGATTGGACGCTTCGCCCAACGTGACCTTCACTGTCTTGTTTTTGCCGTCGCGGATGATGCCCAGTTCCACCTTGGCACCGGCGCCCAGAGTGCCTATTTTGGCGCGCAGTTCCTGGAAGCTCTTAATCTTACGGCCATCAACGCTGATGATGATGTCACCGGCTTTGATGCCAGCGTCGTCGGCTGCGCTGTCTGGCATGACTTCATTCACAAAGGCACCGTGCTGGGAGTCCAGACCAAAGCCTTCGGCCAGTTTACTGTCGAGCTCACGTCCGGAGATGCCGAGTACACCGCGGCGCACTTCACCATGTTCGATAATCTGATCCACCAGTGAATGCATCATGTTGGCGGGAATGGCAAAACCTATACCCACGTTGCCGCCGCCGGGAGCAACGATGGCGGTATTGATACCAATCAGCTCGCCACGAAGATTCACCAGTGCGCCGCCTGAGTTACCGCTATTGATAGCCGCGTCGGTTTGGATAAAGTTTTCCAGCATCTCGATACCCAGACCACTGCGGCCCAAGGCAGAGACTATGCCTGAGGTCACTGTTTGGCCCAGACCAAAGGGGTTGCCTATGGCTACGGCGAAGTCGCCCACGTGGATGGCATCTGAGTCGGCCGACTTAATCTCGGTCAGTTTATCCGCCTTGATTTGCAGCAACGCAATATCGGATTCACTGTCGCTGCCGATGAGCTTGGCTTCAAATTCGCGCCCATCGAGCAAACCAATCTGTATGGTGTCTGCGCCATCAATAACGTGGTTGTTGGTGACTATATAGCCCTTGTCTGCATCGATAATGACGCCCGAGCCCAGTCCGCGAAAGGGGCGTTCACGAACCTGCTCCTGAGGCGCGTTGGGACCAAAAAAATAGCGGAATACATCGGGGACCCGCTGCTTGGAGACATGGGTACCCGACACAGCAACCGAGACCACAGCCGGAGTGGTTTTTTCCAACATGGGCGCAAGGCTTGGCAGCTGCTGTCCGTCAACGGCTACCGGCAAAGAGGCATAAGCGGGCAGGGTGCCAAGGGTCAGGGTTGCACCTAAAATAGCGGCGGATACGAGGGAGAGTTTTGCTTTCATCTTAGTCATTGCTCCAATTCGGGGATCGGTTTCAAAGTGACAGGCTTGGCACTTGTATAACCCTTCCGACCCGGGTGTAACAACAAAGTTCGTCACGATTAACAAAGGTTAATACGCCTTTCATCTGCTCTTTCGAGGGAGTATTCAGGCGACGTTTGTCGGGTACGTCGGCTATTACCTTGGTCGCCCCGGCATGTTAACATTCACCCAATTTCATATATGTCCCCCAGAGAATAATTCAAGTGTCACAACTGACCCCCTGGCAGCATTATCAACAGGACTTGTTAAAAGAAGGCTTTTCCCACGATCCGGCCCAAGAGCAGGCAGTAAAGGCGTTGCAAAAAGTGTACGAAGAGCTTATTGCCAGTGCACCGGCCGCCGGACTTTTTGGTCGCCTTGGCAGTAAACTGGGATTCGGTAAAAAGCGCCATGTCAGGGGGCTCTATCTGTGGGGCGGCGTTGGCCGTGGTAAAACCTACCTGATGGACACCTTTTACGAAGCCTTGCCCTTTGACGCCAAGCTCAGGGCGCACTTCCACCGTTTTATGCATCAGGTGCATCTGGATCTCGATCGCCTCAAGGGCACCCGCGATCCTTTAGTGGTGATTGCCAAAGAGATGGCTGCCAAGGTTCGGGTGATTTGCTTTGATGAGTTTTTCGTCTCGGATATCACAGATGCCATGTTGCTTGGCACCCTGTTTGAAGCCCTGTTTGATGAAGGCGTAGTACTGGTTGCCACTTCCAACATCATCCCAGATGACCTGTATCGAAACGGGCTACAGCGGGCGCGCTTTTTGCCGGCCATAGCACTGATTAACCGCCACTGCGCCGTGCTGAATGTGGACTCCGGCATCGACTATCGCCTGCGTACGCTTGAGCAGGCCGAGATTTACCATTTTCCCCTGGATGCCCAGTCCGAGACCAACCTGCTTAAATATTTTGACCAGCTGACCCCTGAGTCTGAGGTGCAGACGGCTCCCATTGAAGTGGAAGGCCGTCAGCTGAGCATTCGTAAACAGGCCCAGGGAGTTCTCCTCGCAGACTTTCGAGCACTGTGCGATGGGCCGCGTAGCCAGCGTGACTATATGGAGCTTGCAAGGCTGTATCACACGGTATTGCTGTCGGGCGTCGAGCAGATGGGTGCCCGGGAAACCGGAGATGACATAGCTCGCCGATTCCTGGCGTTGGTGGATGAGTTTTACGAACGCCACGTGAAACTCATCATTTCTGCCGAGGTTGCCCTGGAAGATATCTATAGTGAAGGCCTGCTCAGTTTCGAGTTTCGTCGCTGCCGTTCCCGGTTAATTGAAATGCAGTCTCACGACTACCTGGCGCTGGAGCATCTGCCCTAGAAAAGAAAAGCGAGCAAAGGGCACCGAAGGCGCGGCCGATCCCGCCGCTGTAAAGCGCCAAGCGCCGGATCCTCGCGATCTTTTTTGATTTTGATTTGAAAAAGCAGGTGATTTTTAACCCAGCCTTGGATATAATTCGCGACCTGCCCACGTTACCTCCGCCGAAGAGGCGGAAATCAAAGCCGATTTCCCTACTCGAAGGGGTACTGGAAAAGGCAAATGTGTTATCCGGGGTTCGGATAATATGTGTGACAGAATTTAACTTTGGGTTTTTGTAATAATGAAGACTTTTACTGCCAAGCCAGAAACTGTATCTCGTGACTGGTACGTTGTTGACGCCGAAGGTAAGACTCTGGGTCGCATCGCTACTGAAATTGCTAGCCGTCTGCGCGGTAAGCACAAGCCTGAGTACACTCCTCACGTTGACACCGGTGACTACATCATCGTTATCAATGCTGAGAAAGTGACTGTGACTGGCAACAAAGCTGCAGGCAAGATGTACTACTCTCACTCTGGTTTCCCAGGCGGCATCAAAGAAATCAACTTTGAAAAGCTGCAGGCTCACAAGCCAGAAATGATCATCGAGAAAGCAGTCAAGGGTATGTTGCCAAAAGGCCCGCTGGGTCGTGCTATGTTCCGCAAGCTGAAAGTATACGCTGGCGCCGAGCACAACCACGCTGCACAACAACCTCAAGTTCTTGATATCTAAACGGGATTAAGTAAATGGCTGCTACTCAGTACTACGGCACTGGCCGTCGCAAAACTTCTACCGCTCGCGTATTCGCTAAAGTAGGCAGCGGTAACATCATCGTTAACAAGCGTCCTCTGGATGTTTATTTCGGTCGTGAGACTGCTCGTATGGTTGTTCGTCAGCCGCTCGAGCTGGTTGAAATGACTGAAAAGCTGGACATCTATGTGACTGTTAAGGGCGGTGGTATCACTGGCCAAGCCGGTGCCATCCGTCACGGTATCACCCGCGCTCTGATGGAGCTGGACGAGTCTCTGCGTCCTACTCTGCGTGCCGCTGGTTTCGTTACCCGTGATGCCCGTCAGGTTGAGCGTAAGAAAGTTGGTCTGCGCAAAGCACGTCGTAGACCACAGTTCTCCAAGCGTTAATTTTCGCTTCGAGTCTGCAAAAAACCCGGCCTTGGCCGGGTTTTTTATTATCTGTCGGTTATTTACGTCAGTTAAACCCTGCACAAAGGGCTCCTTTTGACCGAGTTAAAGTAACGGCAATGTAAAAAACCGGTCGTGTCAGTCGCAGTTCGCGAAGATTATGGTATTGCTCAATGTGAGCGAGCTGAACATGGAATAATGTCTTCTTATCAATGTGTTGAATGGCTATGGTCTTTATCAAAACACCAAGGCGTCAGGCGGCAATTGATTATTTTTTCATAAATCCCTTGCCCATCCCCCCCTGAAATCTGCTAAAATTCTGCTTTAACCGCAACCTTGCAGCAAACAATGGGCAAAAACGTAGTTGTTCTCGGCACCCAATGGGGTGACGAGGGAAAAGGTAAGATTGTCGACCTTCTCACTGAACAGGCAAAATACGTAGTTCGTTATCAGGGCGGCCACAACGCTGGTCACACTCTGGTAATCGATGGTGTTAAAACCGTTCTCCATCTGATCCCCTCAGGCATCCTGCGCGATAATGTGAAATGTATTATCGGTAACGGTGTTGTGCTGGCTCCAGACGCGCTGATGAAAGAAATCAGCATGCTCAAAGAGCGTGGCGTACCCGTTGAAGATCGCCTGCTGATCTCCGAAGCTTGTCCACTTATCCTGCCGTTCCACTGTGCAGTGGATATCGCCCGTGAAAAGGCGCGCGGCAACAAGGCTATCGGTACCACTGGTCGTGGTATTGGCCCTGCCTATGAGGACAAGGTGTCACGTCGCGGTCTGCGCGTGGGAGATCTGTTCAATGCTGAACTCTTCGCCGAGAAACTCAAAGAAGTGATGAAGTATCACAACTTCATGCTGACTGAGTACTATGGCGCCGAAGCCGTTGACTATCAGACAACCCTCGACGATGCACTGGCAATGGCCGACTACCTCAAGTCTATGTGCGTTGACGTGACAGAAATGCTGGATCAGGCCCGCAAAGCCGGTGAAAACATACTGTTCGAAGGTGCTCAGGGTACACTGCTGGACATCGACCACGGTACTTATCCGTTCGTGACTTCGTCCAACACCACTGCTGGCGGCGTTGCAACCGGAAGCGGTTTTGGTCCATGTCATCTGGACTATGTGCTGGGTATCATGAAGGCCTACACCACTCGCGTGGGTGCCGGTCCTTTCCCAACTGAACTCGAGTGTGAAATTGGTGACCATCTGGGTACCAAGGGCCACGAGTTTGGTGCCACCACTGGCCGTAAGCGTCGTCCAGGTTGGCTCGATGCTGTTGCCATGAAGCGTGCTATCCAGATCAACAGTCTGACAGGTATCTGTTTGACCAAGTTGGACGTGCTGGACGGCCTGGAAGAAGTGAAGATCTGTGTGGGTTATCAGCAGCCAGATGGCACTGTTACCACTGTGACTCCTCTTGCCGCTGAAGGTTATGAGCTGGTAACCCCAGTTTATGAAACCCTGCCAGGTTGGAGCGAGAACACCTTCGGTGTGACTTCCATGGATCAGCTGCCACAGGCGGCCGTTAATTACATCAAACGTATCGAAGAGATTTTGGAGACGCCAATCGACATCATCTCTACCGGTCCGGATAGGAACGAGACCTTTATCCGGGTCAGTCCGTTTAACTGATGTAAGAAGAGGCCGCGATTAGCGGCCTTTTTTATGTCTGTCTCTTGAGGGGACAGACTCAAGATTTGAGTTATACTGCCGATAAATTGGTTATCTGCCAGTCCTCGGGATTTCCTTATGTTGCGCCTTTTCTCAGTCTTGTTAATGCTCGTCTCGCCCGCTCTGATGGCTACCGAGGCTGTAGATGTCTACACTCAGGAGCAATTGCTGTCACTCATTCGTTCTGAGCAGCATCTGGTCCGGGTCAAACAGGACGACTGCCAATTGGTGCAGGACATCGAGGCTCATGCCGAGGTGCTCAAGCAGCCCCTCTATCAATTTTTATGGGGCGAGATGTTTATCCATGGGGTATGCATCAAAAAGGATGTGCCCCGTGGGCTGCAGTTGCTCAAAGATGCCGCAGGGCAGGGCAGCACAGAAGCCATGTTGCAGGTGGCCCGCTATTATGAAGATGGCAAGTATGTGCTAAAAAATAAGCACAGGTCGGTACAATACCTGTACCCCGCCGCCGCCAACGGCGACCAAAAGGCGCGCATGATGCTGGTGCGTCTTTACAACGAAGGATTTGGCAGTCCAAGAGACTATGAGATGGCCTACCATTGGCTGTACAACGAGGCATTTAATGATCAAAAAACTAAAGATCAAGCCTGGGGACTGCTGCAAAAACTCGAATCTATGATGCCCGCCAGTGCCGTGGCCAGAGCCCGGGGTGAGCATCTTTGGAATTACTGACACCCGGGCAGGGGCCTGGGTGAACTCAATGGAAACTGAATGATTAACGATCCGCATTTTGAGCGTGAACAGGAAAAATACGACAACCCCATCCCCAGCCGGGAATTTATCCTCGAATATTTGAGGTCTCAAACTTCTCCTCAGCCTCGCGACAGTATTGCCGAGGCCCTGAAAATCCATGATGAAGAGCGCTTGGAAGCCCTGCGCCGCCGACTGCGCGCCATGGAGCGTGATGGCGAGCTGGTGTTTACCCGTGGCCAATGTTACGGCCTGCCCGAACGCATGGACTTGATGAGTGGTACTGTCCTTGGCCACAAAGATGGCTTTGGCTTTTTCCGCCCCGATAACGGTGGCGACGATCTTTTTATCAACGAGCGCGATATGCAGCTCTACTTCCATGGCGATAAGGTGCTGGCGCAAAAAGCCGGCGTTGACCGCCGTGGTCGTCGCGATGCGCGCATTGTGAGGCTCTTGTCAGAGCGCAGCGCTGCCCTGGTGGGCCGCTTCTATGTTGATGCCGGTATGGCCTTTGTGGTCGCGGATGACAAGCGTATTCCCCACGAAATCCTCATTGCCAACGAAGATAAAAATGGCGCCCGCCACGGCGATGTGGTGGTGATCGAGCTGACCCGCCGCCCGGGACGTTACGTGCGTGCCGGTGGCAAGGTGACTGAGGTGCTGGGCAAACAGATGGCACCTGGGATGGAGATCGAGATTGCCCTGCGCAATTACGACCTGCCACACCAGTGGTCAGCGGTGATTGAAAAGAAGCTGCGCCGCATCCCGGATTATGTCACCGATGAAGACAAGGAAGGCAGGGTCGATCTGCGAGAGCTGCCACTGGTTACCATAGACGGTGAAGATGCCCGCGACTTTGACGATGCTGTCTATGCCGAGCGTAAGCGTGGTGGCGGCTGGCGCCTGTGGGTTGCCATTGCCGACGTGAGCCATTATGTGCGCACCGATTCAGCACTGGATAAAGAAGCCCGCGCCCGGGGGAACTCCGTGTACTTCCCGTCGCAGGTGATCCCCATGCTGCCGGAAAAGCTCTCCAACGGTCTGTGCTCATTGAACCCGGGTGTTGACCGCCTCTGTATGGTGGCAGAGATGACAATCTCCGCCAAGGGTGGTCTGTCGGGTTACAAGTTCTACCCAGCGGTGATGCACTCCCATGCCCGCTTCACCTATACCCAGGTGGCGGCCATGCTGGAAGGTGGCGAGGTGAAAGACGAGCACAAGGCCTTGTTCCCGCACCTTAAGGTGCTTCAAGAGTTGTATCTGTGTCTGGATGAGCAGCGTGCTGAGCGCGGCGCTATTGCCTTTGAGACACTGGAAACCCAGTTTATTTTCAATGAGCAGCGCAAGATTGACCGCATTGTGCCCCGTGCCCGTAATCAGGCCCACAAGATCATTGAAGAGTGCATGATTTTGGCCAACGTGGCCGCCGCCAAGTTTGTGATTAAACATAAGGGCCATGTGCTTTATCGGGTGCACGAGAAGCCGTCAGAGCAAAAGCTGACCCAGTTTAAAGACTTCCTTGCCGAGCGCGGTTTGTCCATGACCGGCGGCCTCGAGCCCGAGCCTGCCGACTATTTGGCTCTGATGGCTCAGTTGGCCGGCAGACCTGATGCCGAGCTTATTCAGGTGATGCTGCTGCGCTCGATGCGTCAGGCCGTTTACACCCCGGATAACGAAGGTCACTTTGGCCTGGCGCTGGAAGCTTACAGCCACTTTACCTCGCCCATTCGCCGCTACCCCGACTTGGTGCTGCACAGGGTTATCCGTTATCTGCTCGCCAAAGAGCGGGGTGAAGCCAGTGAGAAGTGGACCGCCGATGGTGGCTACCACTATCAGCTGGAAGAGTTGGACCTCCTCGGTGAAGAGTGCTCCAATACCGAGCGCCGTGCCGATGAAGCGACCCGGGATGTGTCCGACTGGCTTAAGTGTGAGTTTATGCAGGACCACGTGGGTGACAGCTTCAGTGGTGTGATTGCCTCTGTGACCAGTTTTGGTCTGTTTGTGCGTCTGGATGAGCTCTTTATCGATGGTCTGGTGCACATCTCCAGTTTGGGTAGCGATTACTTCCAGTACGACCCTCAGCGTCAGCGTCTGATCGGTGAAAACTCTGGTCAGATCTACCAGATTGGCGATCCGGTGGCCGTGAAAGTTGCCTCGGTTAATCTGGACGACAGACAGATTGATTTGCAGATGGAAGGTGAGCGCCCGGGCCGCAAAAAGGCTGGCAAGAAGCCAACGACCGCCCGTGACAGAGCCAATCTTGAAGGTGCCCGCACTGGTAACGGCAAGCCCGGTAAAGGCGGTAGCGTGCGCAGCCAGTTGGCCGGCGGCAAATTGGGGGGCTCTGAGACCAAAAAAAGAGACGCCAAGGCCAAAGACGGTAAGAAACCCAAAAAGGCGGCAGAAGCCAAGCCCAAGGCCGCTAAACGAGTTAAGAGAAAGAAATAAATGAAAAAACAGGAATTGGTGTTTGGCATTCATGCGGTCGAGTCTGTGCTAAAGCATGCCCCCGAGCGCGTGCTCGAGTTGTGGCTGATGACCGGCCGTCAGGACGAACGGGTGCTGCCACTCTTGGAAATAGCGCAAAACTGGGGCATCAAGGCCCAGCAGGCAGCACGCAAAACCCTTGACGAAAAAGCCGAAAGCACACAGCATCAGGGCATTATCATTCGGGTGCGTCCGGCTAAGGTGTTGACTGAAAACGATCTCGAAGCTTTGCTCGATGCCACCGAAACCCCGTTTTTACTGATCCTCGATGGGGTGACAGACCCTCACAATCTGGGCGCGTGTTTGCGTAATGCCGATGCGGCTGGCGTGCATGGGGTGATAGTGCCTAAGGACAACTCAGCCGGTTTGACGCCAACCGTGAGTAAAGTGGCCTGCGGCGCGGCGGAAACCGTGCCTCTGTTTCAAGTGACCAACCTTGCCCGCACCATGAAGCGCATTCAGGAGCGCGGCGTGTGGATTGCCGGTACCGCCGGTGAAGCTGACTCGACTCTGTATGAGGCCAATCTCAAAGGGCCGCTTGCCATTGCCATGGGCGCGGAAGGCAAGGGCCTCAGACGCTTAAGCCGTGAAGGTTGCGATACCCTGATTTCCATCCCTATGGCAGGCAGTGTTTCCAGCCTCAACGTCTCTGTGGCGACCGGAATCTGTTTGTTTGAGGCCGTGCGTCAGCGGTTGGGATAACCTTCCCGCCGCAAGGTGTTTATCAAATAAAAAAGGATTGCCCAGGCAATCCTTTTTTATTGATGGAAACTGTGGGTGATTATTGCTTACTGGAAGGTATAGAGCAGGTTAAAGGTGGTGACCGTATCGACCTGCTCTGTGCCATCGGGCACCACTTCTGTGTATTTCACGTTCATGCCCACTTTAAAGGCCAAGTCCTGAAACAGGATATTCTTGTAACCCATATCGAGTGTCACCGCGCTATTGTTTTGCCCAGTCTCTGCGGTGAGGTCGGCCGTAAAGCTGCTGTACTCATGAATTCGCTGCTCAAACTTGGCGGCGGCCCGTACAATGACATCTGTGTTGGCATCCGGGTCTGGTTCGGTGGTTGTGGCTTTCGCCAGGCTGTATTGATAACCGGGGCCGATTTCGAGTTTAAGTTTGGTGGCGTAGCTGCTGATAGCATCAAAACCGTAACCCACAGAACCCGTGTACAGGCGGGTGTATGAGCCAAACTCATCCCAGGTACCTTCACCGCGGCCAAAGAAGTAACCGGAATCGACCTTGTAGTTTGACTGCAATTGGACGTCGTACTTCTCTGCGGTGGTTTTTTCTGAATCGGACGCAAAATAGGCCTTCAACAAAGCTTCCTGTTTGGCTTTTTTGGTGTCGTATATCAGCCTGGTGCGACCGTTAAAACTGGTGGACTGCGTGTTACCCGTATTGAGCTGGAGGCCAGCTTCCACTTCTGCGGTCAGCCCTGTGGCGGGTTCCTGATACTGGGGCGGTACAAGTGCCTGCGTCTGGAAGCTTAACAGCAGGCAGCCGATGGAGAGGATGCGTTTGTTTATCATTATTCAGCCTGTATTCCCGGTTTGACTACAGGCCCGGACTCCCGGGCGAAGATGCGACGGGCAATCATACCTTTGATGGTGGCCAGAACAAAGTTATTGCTTGAGTTTTCGGCCGTCATTATGTAATATTTCGCGCCTTATCAGCCCGATTGAATTCGTTCCTTGCCTCTAACTTGGTCCGGCTGAGCCAATAACGAGGCTACAAACCCGTAAGGAGCAATAAATGCGTCATTACGAAATCGTATTTATGGTTCACCCTGATCAGAGTGAACAAGTAGCTGGTATGATCGAGCGTTACACTGGTGTTATCACCGACGCTAACGGCAAGATCCACCGCTTGGAAGACTGGGGTCGTCGTCAACTGGCTTACCCAATCCAGGATCTGCACAAGGCTCACTACGTTCTGATGAACGTTGAAGCCACTGCTGAGTCTGTTGAAGAGCTGGAGACAGCTTTCCGTTTCAACGACGCTGTTCTGCGTAGCATGGTAATGCGCACCAAGGGTGCCATCACCGAAGCCTCTCCAATGGCTAAAGCTAAAGATGAGCGTGATGCTCGTCGTGCTGCCATCAGTGAGCGCTCTTCTGAGGCTGATGAAGTCGAAGAAAACGCTGAAGAATCTGCCGAGTAATTTCTGTTTGTGACCGCAAACTCTTTGGTGCTGACTGGCTCTGTATTGAGAGTCAGACGCTTTAAAAGCCCAGCCGGGATCCCACACTGTGTGGTTCAGCTAGAGCACCGAAGCCAACGTTTCGAAGCCGATTTGCCCAGAAACGTATATTGCCAAATTCAGGCAATCATGAGCGGTCAGCACTTTGAGTGCATCACAGATAAATTGCAGGCAGGCATGGAGATCCAGGTAACAGGTTTCCTATCGACTCAACAGAGTCGGAGTGGACAAAGTCGCTTGGTACTGCATGCCGAAAATGTCGAATTGAAATCTTAGGAGACTGTCACATGGCACGTTATTTCCGTCGTCGCAAGTTCTGCCGTTTCACCGCTGAAGGTGTTGCAGAGATCGATTACAAAGATATTGCTACTCTGAAGAACTACATCACTGAGAGCGGCAAAATCGTTCCTAGCCGTATCACCGGTACCAGCGCTAAGTACCAGCGCCAACTGGCTCGCGCCATCAAGCGCGCTCGTTATCTTTCTCTGCTGCCATACACTGATCTGCATCAGTAATTCCAGCATTGAAGCCTAATCGTATAGAGAGGATTTGATAATGAACGTTATTCTGCTTGATAAAATCGCAAACCTGGGCAACCTGGGTGACCAGGTGTCTGTAAAGGCTGGTTACGCTCGTAACTTCCTGCTGCCTCAGGGCAAGGCCGTTGTTGCCAACGCTGAAAACGTAAAAGTTTTCGAAGCCCGCCGCGCTGAGCTGGAAGCCAAACTGGCTGCCGACCTGGCTGCTGCTGCTGACCGCGCCGAGAAGATCGCTGCTCTGGAAGCTGTTGTTATCGCTTCTAAAGCCGGTGACGAAGGCAAGCTGTTCGGTTCAGTTGGTACTCGCGACATCGCTGATGCCGTGACTGCTGCTGGCGTTGAACTGGCTAAAGCCGAAGTTCGTCTGCCACTGGGCGCTCTGCGCACCACTGGTGACTTCGAAGTTGAAGTACAGCTGCACACTGAAGTTAAGTCTGTTGTTAAAGTAACTGTTGTTGCTGAATAATCAGATTTGAATTCAAAGAAAACACCGCCTCCGGGCGGTGTTTTTTTATGCTTTGATTTTGCGGCTCTATGATTTTGTATTGGCGACTTCAGCCCTCAATTTCTCATAGGGTATCAAAAGATGATGACATTTGCGGGCTAACCCGAAATAAGTCACCTGTGGTGGCCAACTCGTTCCGGGCTGTAAGTTTAGCCGATAAAAAAACACCGCCAGAAGGCGGTGTTTTTAGCACTTTTAAGAGCTATCAGAACTTGATATTCGCACTCAGACGAATGTAACGAGGTTCTTCAAACTCTTCTGGCAAGCCATAAGCTGGGTTGTACTCACCACCAATGTCCAGATATTCATTGGTCTTGATAACGTTTTGCGAGTTAAAGACGTTAAATACATCTAAACGAATATCAGCATCAACGGCATCAATAAAGCTCAGGTTGTAAGTCGCACTCAGGTTAACGGTAAAGCGCCAATCCTCACGACCCATACAACCACGAGCGCACAACTGTCCAAATGGGTAGTAGGTGTCGCCATACTCGTATGGATCTGGATAATCCGCAGGCAGGTGATCACCAAAGGCATTCTTAGGACGGCCTGACTGAGCCGTCATATTTGCACCAACGGTAAAGTCTTCAGCTACCTTGTATGCACCATAGACTTTAATGGTGTGGCGACGGTCGTTAGGCAGATAGCCGTCAGCACCATCCATAAGGTATGGGAAGTCCCAGTCGGTGGTTAAGCCGGCATCATCTTGACCGTTGTCTGACTTCACATAGCCTTCGGCGTTACCATAGCTTTGTGCCCAGGTATAAGACGCGTTCACGGTCCAGTCATCATTCCAACGACGGGTCAGTGTCAGTTCAACCGAGTTGTACATACGCTCAGGATCTGGATAGCCCATTTGATCAGCACCGATGACTACTTGTTCAAGGGTGCCATCGCCATCAGTATCGTAATATACAGTCACGTCAGTGTTAGGGTTAGTCAACACATAGTAACCACCATGGCTAGGGTCATACTCCCAACCGTTGGCGACAATACCTTTATCGATGGTGATGTCATCAATGATGCGCTTAAGATCACGGTGGGTAAATTTAATACCTGTGGTCCAGTCTTCATCCAGATTCATTTCATAGCCCAAGATGAGTTCGTCTTGGTACATTGGTTCGATTGAGGTATCAAGGATTTCTGCAGGGTCAGCTGCTTCGCCATTACCAAACACGTTACGATCGCCCAATGCTGCGCCGATAGTTGGGGTGCCATCTGCTGCTACGCCATCCAGAACATGGAAGTCTTCATAGTAAAGCTCTGCACCGGCCATACGTACGTTGGTGTTAGAGGCGACAGGAATATGATAGCGACCCCAGTTGACGAACACTTTTGATGTGCCGTCGTCAAATGGATCCCACGACAGGCCAATACGGGGAGCTAATTGGTTATCAATCTTGATAAATGCTTGATCATTGGCGTTCAGGTTTTCAAAAGATTCTGAGCGCAGACCGATACGTGCAGTCAGGTTTGGCAGGATGTTCCAAGTATCTTCCAGATACCACGCCAACGATTTGCTGGTAAATTCACCGCCGTTTTCATACACACGTGTACGGACGAATTCAGTATCTTGAGCCAGTACATGACCATTGTCGAGAATACGACCAGCAGCACCTTTGTAGTAACGGTAGTATGAGTGACCAGAGTAGAAGCTGCTTTCCAATGAGGTGTTATTTTCATAGTCCACACCAAATCGGATAGCATGATCGTCAAACAAATCGAGGTTGAAGTTCAGGTTGGTCTGTTCGCGCTTATCGGATTCTGCGCTCGCGGTAAAGTTTTGCCAGCAACCCAGGGCTACCAATCCGCCATTTCTGCTATCGTAGATGGCTGGACAGCTTTCATCTTCAGGGGCTTGGCGAGTACTGTTAAATTCAACTTCGCCATACAGCGCATCCATAGAAAGCCAATCAGTAAATCGTCCTTTGTATTGGGCTGACCATGTGGTACCACCGGTGTTAAGAACTGATATCCGACTTACTTCATTGGTTTCACGGTCGTAGGTTGTATCCACATAGTCTTCACCGTCGGAGAATCCCCACACCATCAGAGAGTGGTCTTCGCTGATTTGCCAGTCAACACGGGCAAGCCACAGAGGGTCGTCATTTTCACTCACAGTGTATTCACTACCACTTGCCGCAGCATTTCGGGTCTCATACTTCTGCGGTTGGATCAGACCATAAACGAACAATGTGTCTTCGATAATAGCGCCAGATGCTGAAAACTCGGCCTCGAAGTCATCCGTTTTATCCATGCTGTTATCCCAAAACATGTCAAACGGTTGGATACTGCCAGCGCTATCTCCTACAGGATAAACAACAGAAGGACGCTGTTCACGTAGAGCATCTGGTTCCCAGCGTGCGGCCACGCCGAATTCCCAGTTGTTGTTACCGCGCTTGGTTACTGCGTTAACTACCCCACCAGTAGAACGGCCAAACTGAGCTGAATAGCCACCGGTTTTTACTTGGAATTCTTGATATGCGCTGAATGGAATATCAGCAATAGAGGTACCGCGACGGAAACCCGTTACGTTAACGCCGTTAATGATAAAGGTGTTTTCAGCAACAGATGCACCACCAAATGATGCGAGATTGCCGAATGCAGAGTCACCTTTAGTTGTACCTGGAGCGAGAAGCGCAACAGACACCACATCCTGAGAAATAGGCAGGCGGGCAACCTCATCGGCACTGATAGTCAGAGCAATTTCAGGGGTCGCAGTATCTACCATGGCCACTCGGGCACCAGTAACAGAAATGCGCTCTACATCACCACCGACCATTGGCACTTCGATAGAGACTTCGCTACCAATTGAAACTTTAGCTGTTTCAATTACTTGTGTTTGGTATCCCTCTTTGCTGATGGTGATTTTGTACTCACCGATATCTAAAGAGGGAATACGGAAAGTACCATTTTGACTGACGGTTACTGTTGTCGTTGCGCCATTGGCTTTATTTGTAATCGTGACGGTAGCACCTGCGAGCGCACTGTTACTTACAGAATCAACAATCTGTCCCTTCATCGAGCCAGAAGTATTGTTTGCTGCAAACGTTGGAACAGAGATTGCGAACAGTGCTGAGACTGATGCTGCCACCATAGAGCGGCGGAAGTTGGTTCTAGTCATGAGAAGCATTCCTTTGAACGTTTGTTATTTTAGATTCATACGCTTACCTGCTTATGGATGCAGGTTGGCTGGAAAATCTTCTCACATTATGTATATAAAGTGTACTTAAAAGTTATATCAATGTTAATTTATGATTCAGGTTGTGTATTTGGAAATAAAAAAGGCCACTTTAGAAGGCGGCCTTTTTTTATAATTTTAATTATCAATTAGTTACCAGGGTGAGTTCCTGTAACAAATTCTGCGCGTTATCCACCTTGTCCATCATCCACAGGATATAGCGAACATCCACATGGACTGCACGGGTGATTTCAGGGTTGAAGAACCAGTCTTTGGTGATGGCTTCATAGGTGGAATCAAAGTTGAGCCCCACCAATTCACCACGACCATTGAATACCGGAGAGCCTGAGTTGCCGCCCGTGGTGTCTACGCTGGACAGGAAGTTGACCGGTACCGAATTAAAGGCTTCGGGTTTATCCAGGCAAGAGAACAGCTTACACATAAAACTGCGGGCGTCTGGGTAGAGGTCATCCACATTATGTTTGCCCATGTCACCACGCTTGATGGCATCCAGCACCTTTTGTGGCGCGTTAAATGGCTCTACGCCAGTGTGTTTGGCTACTATGCCTTCCAGACGGGTGAAGGGCTGCTTGTAGAGTGCATCACGTGACTGATAGCCATCTACCATACCGTAGGTGATACGCAGAGTGCCGTTGGCATCCGGGTATACTGGCCAGCCTTTATCCTTGTTGTAGGCAATCACGGCCTGCATCATCGCCGGGCGGGCAATACTGAGCTTACCATCCAGCGTTTTTTCCGCTTTTTCCTGGGCCATACGGGTGTCGTAGAGCGCCACTGCCAGTTTGATAAAAGGATCGTCACTGGCTTCAAAGTCCGCCGGGGTTTTGTCCATCCACCCAAGGCGCGTGGCCTGGTCGGTGAGGCCGGTGGCTGCATAGAGTCCATCCAGCATGGATGACAGATCCTGTCCTTCTTTAACTGTCAGCATCTTATCCAACACATCGACGCGCTGGTTTTGACCGAGATACTCTTCGATATCCGCCTGCCACAGCACCTTGTCGACTTTAACGTCGAAGCTTGAATCGATACGTTTCAGGCGATCGGCGAACATCTTCATGTCCCGTTCCTGATAGCCCAGCTCACGGTCGGCATCGGCTTTTTGTTTCTCTTTGGCCAGGCGATACAGGCTGTTTGCTGCAGTGAGCAGATCGCTCGATTGAGCATTGTTGAAGTAGTAGGTGGTCTGATACTGAGTTTGGCCTTCTTTAATCAGTGCCTTGAGCTCATCCATCTGCTTGGCATCGCCATGGCTGGCATACCAGGTCATAAAGGCATCTTCACGTTGCTGCTTGATGGCGGCAATGTCGGTGGCCTTAAAGCCGTCGAGCAGACCGTTAAGCTTCTTCATGCGGTTGGCCATGCCTGCCACGGTACCTGCGTACTTGATGGCCAATTCAGTGTCGGCAGCGCCCATGGCTTCGATGGTATCGATGCGGGCCTGGAAGCGTTTGGCCTGGGTGGGGTAGAGCCAGTCGCTGGCAAACTCAAGTTCGGTGGTCAAACGGTAGCGGCTGGTTGAGCCTGGATAGCCTGCTGCAAATACACCATCACCGGCCTTCACGCCGCTGGCGTTAATTTTGAGGAAGCTTTTTGGCTGATATGGCACGTTGTCTTCAGCGTAAGGTGCCGGTTTGCCATCTTTACCAACATAGGCACGCAGGAAGGTGAAATCGCCGCTGTGGCGAGGGTATTCGTAGTTGTCGATATCGCCGCCGTAGCCACCAACACTTTCAGGAGGCGCGTAGACGAGGCGTACATCGCGGATCATCAACTGCTTGATAAGGTAGTATTCCAGCCCGTTGTGGAAGCTTCTGACCGAGCAGCGGTAGTTATCGTCACTCTCACACTCTTTGATGAGCGCTTTTTGACGATTTTCAATGGCTTCAACACGGGCCAGCGGCTCTTCCGGCAGGGCGTCACGGATTTGCGCGCTGACATCTGTCACGGCTTCGGTCACGTACAGGCGCTCGTTGGGGCCAGCGGAAGGCTCTTTATCCATGCTGGTCGCCAGGAAGCCATCGGCAAGATAGTTTTTCTCTTTACTGCTGTTATATTGAATGGCTCTGAATGCGCAGTGATGATTTGTCACCGCCAGCCCTTGGGGGGATACAAAACTGGCGGTACAATAGCCCAGCCCCACCACGGCGTTCATGGGATAGCGGCTTAAGTCGGCCAACTGCTCTGCTGGGATGTCTATACCGCGGGCTTTGAGTTTGTCTGCGATGGAAGGCATTTGATAAGGTTGCCACTGGCCTTCGTCGGCGAGTGCCACTCCGGAAGAAAGCACCAGAGCCGCTGCCACTAGGTTGCGCATGTTGATTCCTTAATTATTGTTCGTGAGTCCATCGTGGATGGGATGCGTTTGGCTTTGGTGATGCCAAAGTCGGTGAGTTTTATACCATATTTTGCAAATCCGTTGGATATTGGGAGACTGAATGTCACAGGAAGCCGCCTTTAAACCAAAGGGCAAGTTAAAAGATGCCCAGGTTGAAGCCATCAAAATGCCGCCGCATTCGATAGAGGCCGAGCAATCGGTGCTTGGCGGCCTGATGTTGGATGCTGAGGCTTGGGACAAAGTGGCCGAAGCCGTGGTTCGTGAAGACTTTTATTCCCGCTCTCACCGATTGATTTTCTCTGCCATGCAAAAGCTGGTGGAGCAGGGCCAGCCCCTGGATTTGATTACTGTGTCGGAACAGCTCGAACTGAATAACGAGCTGGACGATGCCGGCGGTTTTGCCTATTTAGGTGAGATTGCCAAAAACACTCCCAGCGCCGGTAACATATTGTCTTACGCCGAAATTGTACGTGAGCGCGCCGTGGTGCGGGAAATGATTCGGGTTGCCCATGAGATTGCCGACGCGGGTTACAACCCCGAAGGTCGTGACTCCAGTGCCTTGTTGGATCTGGCGGAAACCAAGGTGTTCAAGATTGCCGAGCAGCGGGCCAATGCCAACGAAGGGCCCGAAGATATCAAGGCAATCCTCGAAAAAACCGTCGATAAAATCGAGCAGCTTTATAACAACCCCCACAATGGCGTGACCGGGGTATCCAGCGGCTTTTCGGATCTCGACCGTATGACCGCAGGTTTTCAAAGCGGTGACCTTGTGATTGTGGCGGCACGTCCGTCCATGGGGAAAACCACCTTCGCCATGAATCTCTGCGAATACGCCGCCATGAACGAAGACAAACCGGTACTGATTTTCAGTCTCGAGATGCCCTCAGAACAGATCATGATGCGTATGCTGGCGTCCCTTGGCCGCGTTGATCAAACCAAGGTACGTACCGGTCAGCTGGATGATGAGGATTGGGCGCGGGTGTCTTCCACCATGGGGTTGATGCTCGAGCAGGGCAAGATGTACATCGATGACAGTTCTGGCCTGACCCCAACCGAGGTACGCAGCCGCGCCCGCAGGGTGGCCCGTGAATGGGGTGGTCTGTCGATGATCATGGTGGACTACCTGCAGCTGATGCAGGTACCGGCGCTGGCCGATAACCGTACCCTGGAAATTGCCGAAATTTCCCGCTCGCTCAAGGCACTTGCCAAAGAACTGGAAATCCCTGTGATTGCCCTGTCACAGCTTAACCGCTCGCTGGAACAAAGGGCCGACAAACGCCCTGTGAACTCGGATCTGCGTGAATCCGGCTCTATCGAGCAGGATGCGGACCTTATCATGTTTATCTACCGGGACGAGGTATACAATAACGATTCCCAGGATAAAGGCACGGCCGAAATCATTATCGGTAAGCAGCGTAACGGCCCCATTGGCCGGGTGCGTCTGACCTTTCAGGGGCAATTCTCCCGCTTTGACAATTATGCCGGCCCTCAGTTTGAAGAAGACTGATCATCGCTCGAATCTCACAAGGCAGATGTATTGAAACCTTTTCCCCGCGCAGAAATCAGCAGTCGCGCGCTGAAGGCCAACCTTAAAAGGCTGCGCCAAATTGCCCCGGGCAGCAAGGTCATGGCCGTGGTGAAAGCCAACGGTTACGGTCATGGGCTGCTCAATGTGGCCGAGGTGCTAACCGATGCCCATTCAAATGCTGACGCAGATGGCTTCGGACTGGCAAGGCTTGAGGAAGCTCTGGAGGTCAGGGCCGGTGGTGTGTCTGCCAGACTCTTATTACTGGAAGGCTTTTTCCGCAGTGAAGATTTGCCCCTGTTGGTGGAGCATGACATAGATACGGTCGTTCACCATGTCTCCCAGCTGGACATGCTGGAGTCGGTCAGTCTGTCTAAGCCGGTCACCGTGTGGCTAAAAATTGATTCCGGTATGCATCGGCTGGGGTTTCATGCCAGTGAGTTCAAGGACGTTTACCAGAGGCTTCAGCAAAACCCCAATGTGGCAAAACCCGTGCATCTGATGACCCATTTCAGCTGCGCCGATGAGCCTCAAAAAGACTTTACCGCTACACAGATGGCCCATTTCAACGCTCTGACCCAGGGGTTACCCGGGGACAGAACCCTGGCAAACTCCGCAGGGGTGCTGTACTGGCCACAAAGCCAGGCCGATTGGATTCGTCCGGGTATCGCGCTTTACGGAGTTTCTCCAGTGGCGGGTGACCTTGGCAGCAACCACGGTCTTGAACCTGCGATGGAGTTGGTCTCGCAATTGATTGCCGTGCGGGAGCACAGCGCCGGGGAGAGTGTGGGTTATGGCGCATACTGGACGGCCAGTCGTGATACTCGCCTCGGTGTTGTGGCCATAGGTTATGGTGACGGATACCCCCGCAATGCCCCCGAGGGCACGCCAGTGCTGGTTAATGGCAGACGGGTACCCATTGTTGGTCGGGTCTCCATGGATATGCTGACGGTGGATCTGGGGCCTGACGCCGCAGATAAAGTGGGTGACAGGGCACTTCTCTGGGGCAAGGAATTGCCCGTGGAAGAAGTGGCTGAACGAATTGGCACCATTGCCTATGAGCTGGTGACCAAGTTAACCCCGCGAGTGGCAGTTTGCCTCGATTAAAATAAAACAGGCGCTCATGTGAGCGCCTGTTTTACTTCAGTACAGCACTAATTTTCAAAACAAATCTCAATGTACGCAGTGCCATAGGGGCTGGTGAATGGCATGATAATTTTGGTGCCATCGGCCTTGTGGGAAATTCTATGACCCGTACCAGCGACCACCACAGGGGTTGCCATTTCAAAATCGTATCCTTTGTCACTCAAGAGATTTTTGGCGCCGCCTGTGACCATATTGGTGATTTCACCCACCATATCTGTGACCTCATCATTGATGGTCCCCGGATTTTCGCCCAGCATATTTTGCATTATCTGCAGCGCCAGACTTTGCTCAAACGTGATGGACATAGAGCCCTTGGTCTGAGGGCCTACCATGCCAATCAGCCCTGATACATCCCCCTTGGCAAGATTATCGGTTTTCAGCCGGGGCTTACCCGGAGTGAGCTGCATCGACGCCATAGTTGAGACAACATTGAGCAGAGATTGTAGAAACGGATTGATAAATTCGACATTCATGCTTGGCGATTCCTCGCTGATAGCCTGGGAGCGACCCCCTGATGGTGACCACATACCCATAAGCGTAGATGAATTTATGCACCGGAGTGAACTTTTACCCCGACTGACAGCGGCTATTATGGGTGTCGTTTTTTATTGTGCGAGTGTAAAATAGCCGCCCTTTTACGCAGTCTACAGGATGGGGAAAGCTCATGCCATCGCCACTCAACCGCACCTTCTCTGTCGCTCCCATGCTGGATTGGACCGACAGACACTACCGCTATTTTGCACGCCTGATGTCCAAAGAGGCGCTGCTTTATACCGAAATGGTGACGACGGGCGCAATTCTCCATGGCAAAGGCGATTATCTGGCCTACAACCAAGAAGAACACCCCCTGGCATTGCAGCTGGGCGGTTCGGACCCGAAGGATTTGGCGACCTGTGCCAAGCTCGCTGAGGCCCGAGGTTATGATGAAGTGAATATCAACGTAGGTTGCCCTTCGGATCGGGTACAGAATGGTCGCTTTGGCGCCTGTTTGATGGCCGAGCCTAAGTTGGTTGCTGAGTGTGTAGACGCTATGCGCCAGCAGGTGTCTGTACCTGTCACAGTGAAGACCCGAATTGGCATTGATGAGCAGGACTCTTACGGTTTTCTCACCGACTTTGTCGAGACCGTCTCAGCGGCTGGTTGCGATACCTTTATTATTCATGCCCGTAAGGCCTGGCTGCAGGGATTGAGTCCGAAAGAGAACCGTGAAATTCCTCCCCTGGATTACGAGCGGGTGTATCAGCTGAAACGGGACTACCCCCAACTTTCCATCAGTATCAATGGTGGCGTGACAAGTATAGAGCAGGCTAAAACCCATTTGGCACAGCTCGATGGTGTCATGGTGGGTCGTGAAGCGTATCAGAACCCCTATATTTTAGCCTCGGTGGACACCGAGCTTTGCGGCAAGCCCGCTGTTGTAAGCAGCCGTGAGGAGGTTATCGGGAAGTTGCTTCCTTATATCGGGAAACACCTTGCCGATGGCGGACGCCTGAACCATATCAGTCGGCACATCATTGGCTTGTATCAGGGCTTGCCTGGCTCTCGCGCCTGGAGGCGACACCTCAGTGAAAATGCCCATAAGCCGGGAGCAGGTATCGAAGTGATTGAAAATGCCATAAAAGCCATGGAGCTTACCACCAATTAAGACTCTCCAGGGCGTCATTTGGTGAAATTAACCACAACTGTGGTTAATTTCACCTGTCTCCAATCTTACCGCCCACCTCAGACCTCATCCTCTTTTTAGCTTTTCAAAAAATTCCTTTTAAAACATTGCCATAAAAATATTATTAAACTTGGCACGACACTTGTAATACCTGATGTGACATAGGTTAACAACAGGAGTGAACACCATGTTTAATCGCACACTGACCGCCCTGGCCCTGATGGTTACTCTGGGAATGGCAAACAACGCTCAAGCTACTGAATTTTCAACTACTGATGTACTGCGCTCTGTCGAAATGAGCGTGATGAGCCAAACCAAGGAAATGCTGCAAAACGCCGCTTTGGACCTGGAGTTGGAGCTTAAAGCTGAGCTGACCAAGACCTGGGGAACTCTGACTGAAACCGCATCGGCCAAAGATGAGGAACAGAAAAAAGCGCTGGTAGCCGTCAAGGAGTAAGACATGTGGTTAACACTGGGACTCTCGATGAAAACCGCATTGGTATTGATGTTACCCGTAGCAAGCTTTCTGGCCTGTACCCTGGTGACCTACCTGATGCGCTGGCACAGGATTTAACTTCAGTGAAAGGAAAAGCATGAATATGGGTATTGAAATGCGTCTTAAAAACCCCCGTCGTCTGGTGTGTGGTGTGGCCGCCCAAATGGCAACCAAGTTTGGCTGGTCTTGCATGTGGACGCGGCTTGCCTGGATGGTGTCGACACTCATTAATCCGGCTATCACACTGTTGATTTACTTCGCCCTGGCGCTGGTAATGGATAAGTGGGAGGCTTGATGGGGCTAAATGCTGAGTGAATCTGCCCCTTGTTAACGGTATTGCTGCAGTGTCGTTAGCAAGGGGCAGAGGTTTCAGGATTTTGTAAGAAATGCCTGAAAGCGGGCCTTGGCCTCATCGCTTTTTAATCTTTCCCCAAAGGCTTCCAGTTCGAGATGCATCTGGTGCTGCACCCTGTGTTTGTGGGGGCGCATTAATTGCCGGGTTTGCTGCAAAGCCTGCGGCGGTTGACTTGCCAGTTTACGGGCCTTATCCAGCGCCGTTTGTTGCAATTCCTCTTTGGAACACAAGGCATTGATAAGCTTTAATGACAATGCCGTCTCGGCGTCGAAGGGCTCTGCCAGCAATAGGAGTTCAGCTGCCTTTTGATAGCCAACCAATTCGGGTAGCAAGATACTGGCACCTGCTTCGGGCACCAATGCCAAATTCACAAAGGGCAGTTGGAATTTAGCGCTGTTATCGGCATACACCAGATCGCAGTGAAGCAGTAAGGTAGTGCCAATACCAACCGCGCTGCCACTCACAGCTGCCACCAGGGGTTTTCTAAGCTCCAGCAAGCAATACAGGAAACGCACGGCAGGGTGATTTGGACCTAATTCACTGTTTTGCAAAAAGTCAGCAACATCATTCCCCGAGGTGAAACAATTGGCTTCACCGGTCAGTAAGAAGGCTCGAATGTCATTGTCGCTCTCACCTTGCATAAGGTATTCTGTGAGCTGCCTGTACATATCAAGGTCTAAAGCATTGCGTTTTTCCGGGCGATTAAAGCTGATTACCCTTACGCCATCCAGATCCTTGACGAGTATTTTACTCATGGGGTTGTCCTCAAAAATAGCTTGGCTTGACATGGAGTGTATGACATTGAAATCGATATTCAAACACATGTTTAATTTAGGCCTGATTGGCCTGCTGTCCATGCCCGCCATGGCTGAGATTATAGTAAAAGATGGTTTTGTGCGTGCCATGCCGCCATCTGCCCCTAATACCGCAGCCTATTTCACCCTCGAAAATCACGGTCCGGCCACCGAGTTGGTTGCCGTTGAGAGCAGCATCGCCAAAGAAGCGCAGCTGCACACCCTGCTGACCGAAAATGACATAGTTAAAATGCGCCAGGTTGAAGGGTTTGACCTGCCATCGCACGGTACCTTGAAACTGGGTGAACAGGGTGACCATGTCATGCTGCTTGGCCTTGCATCACCGCTGGCCGAAGGCAACATGGTGACACTGCTGCTTACATTCAAAGATGGCCAGACGCTTGAGATACAACTGCCAGTCGCCAAGGCTGGCAATGCACAGGCCGATGAACATCATCACCATCATCATTAAAGGAGTAATTCAAGATGCAAGTGACATGGAAAAAGGTCGCTGGCGTGGCGGCTGTGATAGTTGTCATCATGTACGGCGTCAGTGTCTGGTGGAGTGTTGAACCTGATGTGCTTGAGCCGGAAGTGCTCAACGCGGAAAATGGCCAGCAGGTAGTGGGTTATGCCACGACTTCCTCTCTGATCAATACCGTTGAAGCCCTGCTCAACAAACAAGGCGGCTGGTTATCGAACGATACTACGCCACCGTCGGTGTTTATGGATAATATGCCGGCGTTTGAGTTTGGTGCCCTTGAACAGGCGCGGGACCTGGCGCTGGTAATGCGTAAAGAGTTCAGCCGATCTCAATCACAATCGACTGCCGATAACGACCTGCTGGAGGCGCACTCCAAGCTCAATATCGATCACACCTCCTGGTTGGTGCCCAGCGCCGAAAGTGAGTACAGCGATGCGGTTAAATTGCTGAAACTCTACCGTGCCCGCATTGCAGACACCAGTAACAGGGATGCACAGTTTTACGCCCGGGCTGATAATCTGAACGAATGGCTGAAAGAGGTGCAAAAACGTCTTGGCAGCATGTCGCAGAGGCTGTCGGCCAGTGTCGGTCAGGAAAGGCTTAATACGGATCTGGCCGGTGATAATTCGGCGCGTCAATCCACACCCAATTTAGCGGCACAGCAAATCAAAACCAGCTGGTGGCAAATTGATGATGTCTTCTATGAGACCCGCGGTTCTTGCTGGGCCTTGCTTAACTTCATGAAAGCCGTCGAGGTCGATTTTGCCGATGTGCTCAAGAAGAAGAATGCCGAAGTCAGTTTAAAGCAGATCATACGTGAGCTGGAATCTACCCAGCAGACCGTATGGAGTCCGCTGGTCCTTAACGGTTCAGGCTTTGGCTATGTGGCTAACCACTCTCTGGTCATGGCCAATTACGTCTCCCGCGCCAATGCGGCGCTCATTGATTTAACCAATTTGCTTTCACAGGGTTAATTATGAAAAAAACCATTCTGGCTGCCTCACTGCTTTCAGCGTTGGCTGCGTTTTCGGCCAACGCGGCCACTGTTGTTGGTTTTAAAGTCGGTGCCGATTACTGGCATGCTGATGCCAAAGGCAATGTGCCTGACGATGCTGGTAACCTGCACGGGTTTGATTACGACACATCGGGTCAGACAAGTGTTTGGTTTGCCGTTGAGCATCCAGTGCCCTTGCTGCCTAACCTGCTGATCCGTGAAAATCGCCTCGAAGAAGATGGCTTTAACGCCGATGCAACTCTGGCCTTCGGTGGTATTCCTTTCAATGGTGAACTCTATAGCACCATGGATCTGAGCAATACCGACTTTGTGCTTTACTACGAGCTGCTGGACAACGATATAGTGTCGCTGGATGTGGGCGGTGCCTACAAAAAGATGAACGGTTCACTGCGCATCAGCAATGCCTCGGGCGTTGCTGCGCAAAAGGACTTTACCGATGGCATTATCATGGGTTACGCCAGTGCCGTGGTGGGTATGCCTGGTCTGGGTCTCTATGGCTTTGCCGACCTGATGGCGGGGTTGGATGAAAGCCAGGTGTACGATTACAGTGTGGGTCTGGGCTGGGAGTTTGACGGTATTGCACTGGATACCCGTATCCGCGCTGGCTACCGTGAGTTCAGTTTCGATGTGAATGGCTTCGATGGCATTAGCACTGACAGTAGCTTCAAAGGCTATTTTGCCGGTGTGGAACTGCTTTTCTAAGTCAGTATCAGCGCAATAAAAAAACCGCCATCAGGCGGTTTTTTTATACTGGTTGTGATTACTCTGCAGCCTTCAAACCGTTGTTGATGGCAATCACATCATCTTCGTTCAGGGTGCCTGCGGCTTGCTTCAGGGCCAGCACCGAGCTGATGTAGCTGTAACGCGCGTCAGACAGCTTACGTTTGGAGTCGTAGAGGTCACGGGTACGGTTGAGCACGTCAACTATGGTACGGGTGCCCACTTCGAAACCAGACTGAGTGGCACCGAGCGCACTTTCTGAAGACAGCACGGATTGCTCGTAAGCACGGATAGAGCTTATGGAGGCACCAACGTTGTTGAAGTTGTTACGTACATCCTTCACCACGCGGCGATAAGTCTGCTCTAGCTTCTCACTGGCTTCCACATACTTATACTGGGCCTGTTCTACTTTGGAGGTAACTTTGAAGCCTTCAAAGATAGGGATAGACAGAGTCACGCCGATAGAGCTGTTGTCATAGTCAGGACCAGGGGTCTGCTCAAAGCCCTTGGTGTAACCTGCGCTCAAGCTTAACGATGGGTAGTGACCCGCTTTGTAGAGGGAAATGGTCTCTTCGGCGATGTCTTTACCAATGCGCTGAGTCAGCAGGTCTGTACTGTTGTTCTCTGCCATCTTGATCCACTCATTGGGAGCGGCAGGCGCTGGGGCGGCAGCACTGAAACGATTGGTGTCCAGAACGTTGATAGACTTATGGTCGATACCTGTGATTTCACGCAGCGCCTCATAGCTGTTTGACAGGGTATTTTCAGCCAGAATTTCGGTGGCTGAAGCCAGGTCATATTGCGCCTGTGCTTCGTGTACATCCGTCATGGCGGTCAAACCTACGGCAAAACGCTGTTTGGTCTGCTCAAGCTGGCGCTCGATAGCGCGCTTCTCGGCGCCCTGGAACTCATAGTTATCCTTGGCCTTGAGCACGTCAAAGTAGGCCTTGGTCACACGGGTGATGAGGTTTTGCAGTGCGGATGCATAGGCGGCATCGGCTTGCGCTGCGGCTTTTTCTGCCAGCGACAGGCCAACCCAGGCGCTGTGGTCATAAATCACCTGAGTTAATTTGACGCCACCGGTAAAGCCATCGGAGTCTTCGGATGGGTCTTTCCAGGCCTTATCGTAACCGACATTGGCACTGATGGTGGGCAGCAGGGGAGCGCGGTTTTCTTCGATTTGCGCGTATAACGCATTTCGCTGAGCCTGAGCCTGCAGCACCAGAGGGTCATTGGTCAGAGCTTGCTGATAGATTTGCAGCAAGTCGTCGGCTTGAACGCTGGATGCACTGGCTGCCAGAGCGATGGCGGCACACAGAGAGCTGAACTTGAATTTCATTGGCTGTCCTTATTGAGACATTCTCCCCGAGGGGGGTAATAACTGGGTTAAACTGGTATGCCCTTATACCCGGGCGGTTCGCGCTTCCCGACGCTTCCCGAAACAGCTAAAAGTTAATGGTTGAAATACTAAAAAATCAACCATTTTTGAGTCAAACCCGAAGTGTAACAGATTTTATTTTAAATCTTTGTGCGAATCCCATGATAATAAGTGAATCACCTCGTCAAGGAGCAGCGAATGTTTAACAGACTCTTCAGTCGTGAAGACATTGAAGTACTGGGCTCGAGCACCCTGTATCAGGGTTTTTTCAAGATGGTCAGGTATCAGTTTCGCCATCGTCTGTTTGCCGGCGGCTGGAGTGAGGTCGTCTCGCGGGAAGTGTTTGAACGTGGTCACGCTGTTGTGGTGTTGCCCTATGATCCGGTGACTGACCAGGTGGTCCTGATTGAACAGGTCAGGTTTCCGGCACTGGAAACCTCTGAATTCCCTTGGTTGCTGGAGTTGGTGGCTGGCATGATGGAGGACGGGGAGTCGGCCGAAGACGTGGCACGCAGAGAGTTAATGGAAGAGGCGGGGCTTACTGCATCGCGGATGCTGCCCATTGGCAGTTATCTCTCCAGTCCCGGGGGCTGCAGCGAGCGCTTTTATTGTTTTCTGGCTGAAGTCGATGCCAGTCAGGCGGAAGGCCTCCATGGCCTTGCCCATGAGCATGAAGATATTCGGGTGCACGTGATGAGCCGCGAAGCCGCCTATGCCATGGTGGAAAGTGGCGAAATCGATAATGGTTCAACTGTGCTTGGTCTGCAGTGGCTTGAGTTAAACCGACATAAGCTGATGCGGAGTGACCTTTGAAGGGCAAGGGAGTGAAAGCGCGATATCAGCCGGATCTCAACGGCTTTTTGGCCTTGTGTGGCCGAAACTATGCCTTGTTGCTGCGCTGGCTACCCTCAGCGCTGGCCATGGATGCTCCCGCCAGTGTCCGTGGCAGCAACGGCATCCTTAAAATCACGCTGGTGGAAAATACCCGCTACACCCAATTGGTCGAAATTTCCCGCCCACTTGGAAAAACACCACTAATTGAAGACCCTAAGGTATTGGTTCGGATTTATCATGATGCTAAATTAGCAGAAGTGTTAACTGGTCGGCAGTTTTCACTTCTCAGTGCGGTGTATGATTACCCCAATTTGCGAATGTACCAAAGTGATGAAAAGTACCAGGTCAATGCATTCCTGGAAGAGTTATTGAAGATTGGTTGTCGATATCAGTCGGTTGTCCGGTCTTAATTGTGGGTAAACATAGTGCTGAAAGAGGCTGTTGAATATTCGTTGGCAGAAGGGGAAGCTGCGCGTCTGGTGCAGATCACCGATCCACATTTATTTGCCAGCAACGACGGACAACTGCTGGGCGTGAACACCAGTCAGAGCCTGGCGGCTGTGCTCAATACCCTGAATGCCACCCATTATCCCGCGCACCTGATGCTCGCCACCGGTGACATCAGTCAGGATTACACTCCGGATTCTTACCGTAACTTCGTTCAGGCCATCGAATTTCTTGGTCTACCTTGCCATTATTTGCCCGGAAACCATGACGATCCAAGGGTCATGAACCTGCATATGCAGGGTCCCAGGGTCTTCGGGCAGCAGCGAATTCTGATTGGGAACTGGCATATTCTGATGCTGGACAGTACCGTGCGGGGAAAGCCCGGAGGCCATATGGGGGAGCTGCAATTCTCCCTCATCGACCAGGCCATCGCAGCATACCCGAACCACCATACGCTGCTTGTGATGCACCATAATCCCATTCTGATGGATTGCGCCTGGCTCGATCAGCACTGTATGGATAACGGCAGTGACTTTCTCGCCAGGGTGTCTGCATACCCTCAGGTGAAGGGCATTCTCTGGGGCCATGTGCATCAGGCCGTGGATGAAGTGTATGCCACGGCCAATGGCCAGCTACCACTGATGGCCACCCCATCTACCTGTATTCAATTCAAACCCAAGTCACCTTACTTTGCCCTCGATCATCTGCAGCCTGGCTACCGTTTGCTGGAGCTTTTGAGCGATGGTAGCATTCATACACATGTTTACCGTGTGCCGGGTAATCGCTTTGCGCCGGACCACAGCTCCAGCGGTTACTGAGGTTCAGCAAACCGCAGCCTGAGGATGTATGCTGCTTTATATTCACGGATTCAACAGCTCCCCGCAGTCTGACAAAGGCCTACAGAGTGCCAACTTTATTGCCGCGAACCATCCCGGTGTTCGCTTGGTGCAGCCCCAATTACCCACTGATATTGAGCGGGCTGTCGCGCTTTTGTGTGAGATAACAGAAGAGGCCAAGGCAAGGGGGGAACCACTGAGATTTATCGGCTCGTCTCTCGGCGGCTTTTTTGCCACTTATCTTGCTGAAACCTACGGTGGCAAGGCGGCACTGATCAATCCTGCGGTCTCGCCTTACGATCTCTTTGAAGCCTTTCTGGGGCCACAGCATAATCCTTACACCGGTGAAGACTATCTGGTGTTGCCATCTCACCGCGAAGCCCTCAAGCGCTATGATGTTGCTGCCATAGCCAATCCGGACCGTTTTTTTGTATTATTACAAACCGGTGACGAGGTGCTGGATTACCGACTGGCCCTTGGCAAATACTATTGCTGCCGGATGTTGATAGAACCCGGTGGAGACCACAGTTTTGTGGGTTTTGAGCGGCAATTACCGGATATCGCCGCTTTTTTAGAGTTACCTTGACAAACCGACTCGCAGGGCCGCACCATGGCCTGAATAACGAAGAATAACGTGCGCCATGACCAACCTATACAATTCTGATGCCATTGAGGTGCTGAACGGCCTTGAGCCGGTAAAGCGCCGTCCCGGTATGTACACCGATACCACACGTCCCAATCACCTGGGACAGGAAGTCATAGACAACAGTGTGGACGAGGCGCTGGCGGGACACGCAAGTCGTATTGATGTTATTCTGCAAACGGACAATTCCCTCGAGGTCATCGACGACGGTCGGGGTATGCCGGTGGATATCCACCCGGAAGAGGGCATTCCCGGGGTTGAACTCATTCTCACCAAACTCCACGCCGGTGGTAAATTTTCCAATAAAAACTACCAGTTTTCCGGTGGTTTACACGGTGTGGGCATTTCGGTAGTAAACGCCCTGTCGCGCCGGGTTGAAATCACAGTGCGTCGGGATGCTCAGGTCTACGACATGGCCTTCGAGCACGGTGATAAGGTGGAAAGCCTGACCGTGACCGGTACCTGCGGCCGGCGTAATACGGGTACCCGTGTGCATTTCTGGCCGGAGCCAAGCTATTTCGATTCACCCAATTTCTCCATTACCAAGCTGATCCATCTGCTTAAAGCCAAGGCAGTACTCTGCCCCGGGCTCAGAATCAAATTTACCAACAAGCAAACCGGTGAAGTGCATGAATGGTACTTCGAGGCCGGGCTGACGGATTACTTAAAGAGTGCCGTGGGCGATGCCCCCATGCTGCCTCAAGAGCCCTTTGTGGGCAGTTTTGCCGGTAATAATGAGGCTGCAGACTGGGCTATTACCTGGTTACCCGAGGGCGGCGAATATCTTGCCGAAAGTTATGTAAACCTGATCCCCACCCCGCTGGGTGGCACCCACGTGAATGGCTTCCGTCAGGGGCTGCTGGAATCCATGCGGGAGTTTTGTGAGTTTCGAAACCTCATTCCCCGCGGAATAAAACTCAGTCCTGAAGATATCTGGGATAAAACGGCGTTCATTTTATCCATCAAGATGCAGGATCCCCAGTTTGCCGGTCAGACCAAGGAAAAACTCTCCAGCCGTCAGAGCGCGGCCTTTGTGTCCGGCATCGTTCGCGACGCGTTTTCCCTGTACCTGAACTCCCATACGGATTTGGCGGAAATGCTGGCGGAGATGTGTATCTCCAACGCCCAGAAGCGTATGAAGGCGGCCAAGAAAGTCGCCCGTAAAAAGGTCACGGCAGGGCCAGCCTTGCCCGGCAAGCTAACCGACTGCAGTGGTCAGGACCCCATGACCTCAGAACTCTTTTTGGTGGAAGGGGATTCGGCAGGTGGCAGTGCCAAACAGGCACGGGATCGCGAGTTTCAGGCCATCATGCCGCTGCGGGGCAAGATTTTGAATACCTGGGAGGTTGAGGCTTCACAGGTATTGGCATCTCAGGAAGTACACGATATCTCCGTGGCCATCGGCTGCGACCCTGACAGCGATGATATTTCTGAGCTGCGTTACGGTAAGGTGTGTATTCTGGCCGACGCCGACTCGGATGGATTGCACATTGCTACCTTGTTGTGTGCACTCTTCCTCAAGCACTACCGGGTACTCGTGGAGCGTGGCCATGTGTACATCGCCATGCCGCCGCTGTTCCGTATCGATATAGGTAAAGAGGTATACTACGCCCTCGATGAGTCGGAAAAGCAGGGGATCCTCGACAGGATCGCCGCCGAAGGCAAAAAAGGCAAACCTCAGGTAACGCGCTTTAAAGGACTGGGTGAAATGAACCCGTTACAGCTGCGTGAGACCACCATGGACCCTAACACCCGTCGCCTGGTGCAGCTGACCATAGACGACAGTGACGATACCGTCGCGCTGATGGACATGTTGCTGGCGAAAAAGCGCTCCGGCGACAGAAAAACTTGGCTTGAAACCAAAGGCGATCTGGCAATCATCTGATGTTGCCTGCCCATGATAACGATAACAGGCTAAAGAGAATGTTGAGTAATACACACCTCGGCCGCATGCTGATTGCCTGCCTCGCCTGTATAGCGACGCAGACCCAGGCCGAGCAAACGATGACAATTACCGTCACCAAGGGCTTTGGTATCACCCAATATGCCTCGGAGCTTGAGGATGCCAAGCAGCTTGCCGTCGGTGATAATGGCACCCTGTTTGTGGGCTCCGGCAAAGGCGGCACCATCACGGCCCTGGTCGACAGCAACAACGACGGGCGAGTGGATCGCCGCTATGTTGTGGGTAAAGGCCTGGATAATCCTGAGGCCATCGCTTTTCACAAGGGTCATCTTTATGTGGCGTTGGATGAAAAAATCCTGCGTTATGAAGAAATTGAGCAGCGCCTTCGCCGCCCTGGCCGCCCCAAAGAGATTTACTCCAAACTCCCCGGCGATACCAAAAAGAGTGCCCGCTATATGGCGTTTGGTCCCGATGGCAGACTTTATATCGCCATAGGCTCACCCTGTAACGTGTGTGAGTCTGAATCACCGTTTGGCTCTGTTATTGCCATCGATGTGGATACCGGTGCCAGTGAGCAGATAGCGACCGGGGTACGAACCGTGCGCGGTATGGACTGGGATCCGCAAGATGGCAAGCTGTGGTTTGCCGATATAGGCCGCGACTGGATGGGTGACAACCTGCCTCCGGATGAAATAAACCGAATCGATATCAAGGGTATGCACTATGGGTTTCCCTATGTGCATGCCAGCGATGTGATTGAGCCTGCCTACGAAAAGCCTGAAAACCTCAAGGTTGTGAGCCCGGTTTATGAGCTGCCAGCTCACGTGTCTCCCATGGGGATGCTGTTTTATCGCGGCGAGCAATTCCCGGCGGAATATCATAACCAGTTGCTGGTGGCAGAAAACGGCTCCTGGAACCGCTCGAGCAAAATTGGCTACCAGATAGTCGTCCTGACCCTGGATAAGGGCGAAGTAAAGCGCCGCGAGACACTGATAAGCTTTCTGGATGGTGAGTTTCCGGTTGCCCGCCCCTATGGCATGGCATTGGGCGCCGACGGTTCACTGTTTATCTCAGACGATTTGAAAGGCAACGTTTACCGGTTCTTCTACAGGCATGAAGCCGAAGAAGAGGCGCCAACGCAGGAAGAGCAACCATGAGTGACGCCATTGACTTAAGCCTGGATGGTGTGGAGCAAATGCCCTTGAGGCGCTTCACCGAAGAGGCCTATCTCAACTATTCCATGTACGTAATCATGGACCGGGCCCTTCCCCATATTGGTGATGGCCTCAAACCGGTGCAAAGACGTATCGTCTATGCCATGAGTGAACTGGGCCTTAATGCCCAGTCGAAGCACAAGAAATCTGCCCGTACGGTGGGTGACGTGCTGGGTAAATATCACCCCCACGGTGACAGTGCCTGTTACGAAGCCATGGTGCTGATGGCGCAGCCGTTTTCCTACCGCTATCCGCTGGTGGATGGTCAGGGTAACTGGGGTGCTCCTGACGATCCTAAGTCCTTCGCGGCCATGCGATATACAGAAGCGCGGCTGTCGCGCTTCTCTGAGGTACTGCTCTCTGAGCTCGGCCAGGGCACTGTGGATTGGGGCGTCAACTTTGACGGCACCATGAAAGAGCCCAAGGTGTTGCCGGCCCGCTTGCCCCACATTCTGCTTAACGGGGTAACCGGTATTGCTGTGGGTATGGCGACGGATATACCGCCCCACAACGCCCGGGAACTGACGCGAGCCTGTATCGAGTTAATTGATAATCCCGCCACTGAGCTTAAGCGCTTGATGGAGCTCGTACCGGGTCCTGATTATCCCACAGAGGCGGAAATCATTACCCCCGCCGATGAAATCGCCAAGATTTATGAGTCCGGCCGTGGCTCCATCAGGATGCGCGCTGTTTACGAGATGGAAAACGGTGAGGTGGTGATTTCTGCGCTGCCGCATCAGGCCAGCTCCAGTAAGATCCTCGAGCAAATTGCGGCTCAGATGCAGGCGAAAAAGCTGCCGATGGTGACGGATTTGCGCGACGAATCCGACCACGAAAATCCGGTGCGACTGGTGTTGGTACCACGTTCTAATCGGGTGGATGTGGAACAGCTGATGGCCCACCTGTTTGCGACCACCGAGCTTGAAAAGAGCTACCGGGTTAACCTGAATGTGATTGGCCTGGATGGCCGTCCCAAGGTAAAAGGCCTGAAGGACATGCTGGCCGAGTGGCTGGTTTTCCGTACCGAAACTGTACGTCGCCGTCTGCAATTCCGTCTGGACAAGGTGCTGGCAAGGCTGCACATCCTCGAAGCCCTGATGATTGCCTTCCTTAACATCGATGAAGTGATTGAAATCATTCGCTTCCACGATGAGCCCAAGGCTGAGCTGATGGCGCGTTTCGGGCTGTCGGACCGTCAGGCCGAGGCCATTTTGGAACTCAAGTTGCGCCATTTGGCCAAGCTCGAAGAGATGAAAATCAAAGCCGAGCAAAGCGAGCTTGAAGAAGAGCGCAATAAGCTGGAGCAGATCCTGGGGTCGGAGCGTCGTCTCAAGACCCTGATCAAGAAAGAACTGGAAAAGGATGCCGAAACCTACGGTGACGATCGCCGCTCGCCTCTGGTCGTGCGTGGCGAGTCCCGCGCCCTTACCGAACAGGAGTTGCTGCCCACCGAGCCTGTGACAGTTGTGCTTTCTGAAAAGGGTTGGGTACGCTGTGCAAAGGGCCACGATATAGACGCAGGTGCTCTGTCTTATAAAGCGGGCGATGGCTTCCTGTGTGCGGCGCAAGGGCGCAGCAACCAGCAGAGTGTGTTTATCGACAGCTCTGGCCGAGCCTTCTCAACCGATACCCACACCCTGCCGTCGGCGAGAAGTCAGGGCGAGCCCATTACCACTCGCTTTAATCTGGCGCCTGGCGAAACCATGGAGCATGTGCTCCTGGGTGAAGAGCAGCACCACTACCTGCTCGCCAGTGACGCAGGTTATGGTTTTGTCTGCTCTTTTGCCGATATGATTTCCCGTAACAAGGCGGGTAAGGCGCTGCTCAGTTTGCCATCCGGCGCCAAGGCGTTGGCCCCCCGTCGGGTTGACAAAGACGCCAATCCCTCCATTTTGGCCATCACCAATGAAGGCCGCATGCTGGTCTTTGGACTGGATGCGCTGCCGCAGCTGGCGAAAGGTAAGGGCAATAAGATTATCGGTATCCCCAGTGAACGGGCCAAAAACCGAGAAGAGCTGTTGATACACCTGCACCTGGTGCCAGCCGACTCGGCCGTGACCCTGTGGGCTGGCAAACGTAAGCTGACGCTGAAGAGTTCCGATCTCGAGCATTACCGGGGTGAGCGTGGCCGACGCGGTGCCAAGCTGCCAAGGGGCCTGCAGCGGGTTGACAGTGTCGAGCTGGGGGAAGGGGATACCCCCGCCTTGTAAGCGCTGCAAACGTGTGTTTGACACACAATAATAAAAAAGCACTGCCTGGCAGTGCTTTTTTATTTGAATCTGAGTCGCAGACTGCGCAGCTAAACCTTACCTTGCGCCGTTTGGGGTCAGCTGCTTGAGTGAGAGAAAAGTATGCCGTATCAGGCGACTTCGTAGTAATTGGGCTCGACGTCCAGCTGGCGCTGAATCACTTCGAGGGTCGTTTGAATGCATTTACCACACTGGCTGCCAACACCCAGGCGTTTTTTCACCGCGGCCAAGGTAATATCGCCCTGATGAACGGCTTCCTGGATTTGGGTATCTGTCACGGCATAACAAACACAGACATACATGGTGAAAAATGCTCCGGCGGTTGAATGATGTGGATTATAAATAAAAACCGTTCTCATCATCAATAACGCTTTTTTATATAGGTGAGCTATTTCTCACTTAGTGGTTATCTGAAAATGGACTAACCCAATCCCCAAAACCGCCAGAAACGCTATGAGTGGTGGCGTTAGTAAGGTTTTACGCTTCTCGCTCTTAAAGTTGGTCAAAAACAAAAAAGCGCAATTGGCGCCTTTTTACAACATATCAAATCAAAACCTTGCTTTCGTTCAGCGGGTTGGCTTAATAGCCCCGCTCGAAATTCACACGGTGAGACAGGGTCTCTCCGAGCAGAAACTTGTGGTAATTGCTGCTGAAGATTTCCGCAACTTGCTCAGGAAAGCTCGGCGCCGCGATATGTGGAGTGACTATGACGTTGCCAAGACCCCAGATAGGATGATCTTCCGGCAGTGGCTCCTGATTGAACACATCCAACACCGCCTGCTGCTGTGGATGTTGCCTGAGCTGACGCTCAAGTGCATCCAAATCCAGCACATCCCCCCGGCCGAGATTGAACAGCACAGCATCGGGTTTCATCCGGGCCAGAATGTTTTCATTTAAAATTCCCCGGGTGGCCTCGGTACTCGGCAAAATGCTGGCAATGGCATCGGCCCTTGCCATGAGTGTCGGCAAGGCCTCCAGGGTGGCCACTTCATCAAAGCCCTCAGTGGCCTTGGCGCTGCGATTGATGCCAGCCACTTTCATGCCGAAGTGTTTTGCGGTTTGTGCCAGATGCTTGGCGATGGAGCCTGTACCAAGCAATAACAGCTCTGACCCTTGCAGGGTCTTGTAACTGCCCGGCAGCCACAGTTTTTGTTGTTGTTGGCTCTTATAGAGGTCGTGTTCCCGTTGGCGGGCGAGCAGGTAGCCAAAGAGGTACTCACTCATCAGAGGACCGAAAATGCCCCGCACGTTGGTGAGCAAATAGTCTCGACGTTGGCGGGGTTTAACCAACAGATCGACTCCGGCGAAGGTGGACTGCATCCAGCGCAGCCCGGAGGCGTGGTTTACAAGGGGGGCGGCCAGCCCAGGCTCGGCCAGCCAGATGTCAGCCAGTCGGATATTGGCCGGATTGTCATCCAACAGCTCAAGCTCCGGCAGATGGCAGGACGCGAGCAAGCTGCGGTAACGCTCATTTTCGCGGGTCAGAAGCAGTAGCTTGTGTCTCAAGGTATGTTCCCCTTATTCTTGTAGTTATCGCGCTATCATAACTACTTTAGTCGTATGGAAACAATTCAAGTACTCTGTAATAAGTTGGCGGCATCCCTTCACCCCTGGATGTCGGAAATAGCCACGGCACTGGTGGCGTGTGTGCTCATCGTCTTGGCCCCGGATATCAATCGAGCACTGCAACGACTGGTGGGTGCGCGTCACTTTGTGGTGCGCACGAGCCTGTTTATTCTTATCAATGCTTTTGGCTTTGGCATACTCATCGTTTGGCTTGCGCCGCAGCTGGCTTCCGGACTCAGAGGGCTGACAGGCACCTGGTTGGTGCCTGTGCTGGTATTAAGTTTTATCTTTATCGGGGTTTGGGCACAGCGCCAGCGTCAGTTGTAAACTCAGGCTGTGCACTGGGGTTGTGTACTGTCAGCCAAACCAGTGCCGATAATCGCAGCTTGACGGCTCGCCAAGGGCCTTTCGTGCCAGGTCGGGGTAATTGGCAAATACCCCGTCTACCCCCATGGCAGCAAGCGCGCGGATATCATCGCCATCATCCACGGTGTAAACGTACACTTTCACGCCCATGGCGTGTGCCTGGTCCACTATCGTCTGGCTGATAAAACTGACATCAAGATGCAATGACCAGGCCTGCATTTGCCCTGCGATGGCAGCACCATCCAAAGGCAGCGAACCCAGCAGCGGTGCAATCCGTGCTTCGGGCACATCTGCCTTGAAATCGGCCAGCTCAGGATGGTTGAACGAGGAAATCAGCAGCTGCTCGGGTGAATAACCAAGCTCGGCGACGGCTCTGTGGTAAAGGGCCTTCATGGGCTCACCGGTATGAATGCCCTTTAATTCGATATTCACTATGCATCGGGCATTGAGGAGTTCGAGCACCTGCCACAAGGTTGGGATAGGCTCACCGCGAACCGACAGCTTTTCCAGTTCGGCCAGCGTGTGGCGGTGGATGAGTCCTTTGCCATTGCTTTTGCCTTCCAAACGCCGATCGTGAAATACCACTAATTCACCTTCGACGTTATGCACGTCAAGTTCCACCGCTTCTGCCTCCAGCTCAAGTGCCAATGCCATGGCTTTGAGGGTATTTTCCGGGGCATAACCGCTGGCACCCCGATGAGCAAAAATTAACATGGGTTCTCCTTGGCTCAGCGCAGTTGGATTTGGGCGTCACGGCTCGGCACACCCCCTTGATTGATGGTGATTTCCATCTGGGGATAGGCCAGCTCCAGATTGTTTTCTTTCAGCTTGGTACTGATACGTTTGTGCAGATCGTGTCGCAGCGGCCAGCGGCTGCCCATATCCTTGGCATAAGCTCTTACTTCATAATCCTGGGTGTGCTGACCAAAGCCAGCGAACCAGACTTCGGGCTCAGGAGTGTGCAGTGCATGCTGGCATTCTTTGATGGCCTGATAAAGGCTGGCTTCGACCTTGGCGGGATCGGAATCTCTGGCCACGCCCACCTTGATGATCACCCGGGTTATCGGGTCGGACAGCGACCAGTTGATCAGCTGCTCGGTGATAAAGGCCTTATTGGGGACGATAATTTCTTTTCTGTCCCAATCTATGATGGTGGTGGCTCGAATCTGAATTTTACTGACGGTGCCGGTGAGATCGCGAATGGTCACCGTATCGCCGATACGCACTGGTTTTTCAAACAGTATGATAAGACCCGAAATAAAGTTGGCAAAAATCTCCTGCAAACCAAAACCCAAGCCCACCGACAGAGCGGCAATCAGCCACTGTAACTTGGACCACTCCATCCCCAGCGTGGAGAAGCCCACGAGGGTGCCCACCATCACCACCAGGTAGCGGCTGACCGTGGTAATGGCAAAACCTGTGCCCGGGGTTAAGTCCAGTCGCTGCAGAATAACCAGCTCCAGCAGGCCGGGCAAATTGGTGGCTATCATCAGCGAGAACACCATGATAAGCACCCCAAACAGCACCGACTTCAGGGTAATGGGCACCAGCTGTTCGCCACCGTCAATAATGGCGGTACTGGTCCAGAGGTTGATGCCGTCGAGGAAGGAAAACAGCGCCGAGTGGGTTTGCGTCCACAGGCCAATCAAGCTGGCCAGAAACGCTAGAATCAACAAGGAACGAACCAGTCCAAGTGACTGACTGGAAATGGTTTCGAGATCTACTTTTGGCTCTTCATACACATCCTGGCTGTCTGCGGATACAGTTTCACCCCGCTCCCGCTGTGCCAGCTTTTCAGCCCGTTTTGCCTTGGCGCGGTCAAAAGCGATTCGGCGCCTCTCAATCAGCATCCAACGCTTGATAAGTTGATACAGCAGCAAAAAGCCCAGTGCCAGCAACAGGGATATCTGCAGCTGCAACATAAGCTGGAACGAAGTGAAGTAAAAACCGCGCAGCGCCAGCAAGGTACAAATAGCGGGAGTCAGCAGCAACATCAACCATAAAAAGCGCTGCAGCAGACGGCGGTTCTTTCCCTGGGGCTCGTGGCTTTGACGGTAGCCTTTGGCGTATTTGAGGATATCGCGATAGAACCACAGCAGTTGCAGGCACAGCAAAATAAAGGCGCCCCGGCCGAGACTGTTTCTGACCAGAGAGACATCCAGAATTTCGGTGAAACTGACTACGGCCACCAGGGGCAGAGCCAGTAGCATCGCCGCCTTAAGGCGCTGCTTACCATGCTCGATTACCTCCCTGGGCCTACGGAAATGGCCTATCAGCAGGCCTTTCTCAATAGACAGCAGAAACATAAAGCGGTAAACCAGATAGACACAACCGGACACCAGGATACCGGCACCCACGGCCTGCACCAGATTGTACTGACTAAGCATGAAAAAGCCGCCGGCCAGAACAATGGGGGCAGGGCGAAGCAAGGCGTAACCCAGGGTCAGCAGCAGGGTTTCGAAGGTGTACTTGAAATCATCCTGGGTCACGTTGCCGACGGGCTGTAAAAAGTGATTCATGGCCTTATCAAATCGAGGGCGTATCACATCCTGAATCACCCAGCAGAGCACCAGTAAAATCAGCCACCACGACCAGTAATCACTCTGTTCATCCAGTGCCATCGACAATTGCTGCCATGGTGCCTGTTGAACAAGCCAGATCAGGCTGCGATGCAAATCTGTCAGCCAGAGCTTGCCGATGGGAGCGGCGTTGGGTACCCAAAACAGGTGCTCACTGAGGGTATTTTTCAAGGTGACATATTGGGCATTGAGCTCAGTGTGGCTCACCTTGAGTTTTGCCAACTCGCTCAGCAGCAAGTCAAAACCCTGCAGCATCTGCTTCAGTAGTTTTTGCTCGGCCTGGAGCAGGCTGTACTGTGCTTCGCTGTAGAGGGATTTTTGATCCAGTTGTTCCTGATTACGCGCCAGCTCCTGCTCCATCTGGTAACGGGCCAGACGTGCATCGGCGATTTGATTTTGTAAATGTTCTGGATTGGGGGGCTTTGGCAGGCTTTGCAACATCTGTAAAAAGCGTTCGCCAAAGGCGGAATTGGTTTTCACCCAGGAGATTTGTTCCTGAACGCTGGAGACTTGCAGTGACTGTTCCTGATAGCGCTTTTCGGCCACTTCCTGCATGTCGACCACGTTGTCTATCTGCAGGGTCAGGGTCTGCAGTTTTTGCCCAAGCAGGGCATTGTTGGTTTGCAGCTGCTGGGAGAGGGCATCCTGGGGCTCTGTGTCTGTGGAGACGTTGTTGGCCAGCGTCGCGTCTGTAACGGCCTGACGCTGGCTGCTAATGGCGCGGTTCAGCTTTTCGATGAAGAGTTCCTGTTGCCGCAACTGTGCCCGTACCAACTGCAATTTGAATTGCGCCAGTTCTATACGTTTCTGGCTGGATGCCTGTTCAGCCTCGAGTGTGGCCAGGTTCTGCTCGTAATAGCGTCGCTGGGCCAATTGCAAAGCCCCGTTGGGGCTGTCCAATGGGGCTTGGGGAGCCTTTTGATGCTGGATAAGGGCTTGTCTGGCATTTGCCACCGCGGTGGGCAACTGATTATGACGTTGCAGCAGCGTACTGTGCTGCTGTATGAGTTGGGTTTCTTCTTCCTTTAAGGTCGACAGCTGTAAATAGGCTGCCGATGCCTGCTGATTCAAATCCTGCCGTCTGGCCAATGGCAAGTCTTTTTGTGTCGCCGCCAGCGCCTTTTGCAAACGGGCTTTTTCATCGACAAAGCCCAGCAGCTGCTGTTGATATTCAGCGGCCTGTTGGGCAAGGAGTTCGGCGGTTTCTGTCAGCTCCAGTGTTTGCTGAGAAACACTCGGCTGAGGTGTGTTGGTTCCCTGGGAGAAGCCCAGCCGTTTTTCCAACTGCAAAGAGGGGTTGGCGAGGGAGAAAAGTGGGAAAAAAAAGAACGCAATCAGCAAAAAACGTAACATGGCACCAAACTTGGGCTGAAGTGAAATCAACTCAGCCATGTTATCAAAGCCAGCAGGAATTGGTATGTCAGTCTAAGGCCTTTTTTTGCCTTTGCTGGCGGTGACTCTGTGCGGTTTCATACACGGCGGTGGATACCACCAACAGGCCACCTAGCAGGGTGCTGAGGTTAACGGTTTCACCAAGCAGCAGCAGTGCCAGCACGGTCCCGTAAAAGGGCTGAAGACAAGACACCAAACCTACCGTTTTGGCGCTTAAATGCCGCAGCGCCGAGGTGAAAAGTGCATGGGGCGTGGCGGTAAAGATAACGCCGAGCAAAATCAGCAACTGCCAAACATCACTGGTTACTTCCGGTGGTGTGGATTCAACAAAACTGCCCAGAAAGAGTACGGCAACGAGGGTTTGATAGAACATGGCCTGGGGGCCTGTGTACTGGGCAAAATAGCGTTTGTGCAGCAAATTGCGGGCGGTAAAGAGCGCTGCTGACAGCACGCCAACCAAAATCCCCAGGGTAATATCGTTGCCCAAACTGGCCTCGGGAATAAGCAGCGCCACGCCAGTGAGTACGGCCACGCCACAGACAAGATCACGCAGGTGGGGACGGGTGCCGTTGATGAGGGGTTCTACCAACACAGTCATCACCGGGTAGGTGAAAAAGGCAATCATGCCTATGGCGACCGAGGACATTTGCATAGAGGCAAAATAGGTGACCCAGTGGAGGCTGACGATGACACCAAGGGCCAGTGCAATGCCATAGTCTCTTTTGTTGCCAAGCCGGAGAGAATGGCGGGTGGCTTTGACAATGAGCGCCAACACCAGGGCGGCGATGGCGCAGCGATAGACGGTGATATCGAGTGCCCCGAGCGGGATAAGCTTGGAGAAAAGCGCGGTACCGCCAAACAGCAATACGGCAGAGTGTAACTCAAGCAGTCCCGACGAGGCCTTGGACATCAGTCCTCCAGTTTGGCGAAAGGCTGACCCATGCGGGTAACCGCTTCAGGCTTTACGCCGTCAGCGAAGTCATCGATGGCATCTTTGGCAAACAGCATCACCACTGTACTGCCAAGCTTGAAGCGGCCCATTTCGGCGCCTTTCTCCAGTGTAAGGGCTTCTGGGCCTTCGGTGGGGTAGTCCCAGGTAAAGACCTTTTTACCGGTTGGCGGCGTGACAGTGCCTGCCCAGACGGTTTCAATGCTGGCGACTATGGTAGCACCCACAAGTACCATGGCCAGCGGGCCTTTGTCGGTCTCGAAAATCGCCACAACACGCTCGTTGCGAGCAAACAGACCAGGCACATTGCGGGCTGTCAGTGGGTTAACCGAAAAGAGCTCTCCGGGCACATAGGTCATTTTTGACAGTGTGCCTTTGATGGGCATGTGGATACGATGGTAATCCTTCGGCGCCAGGTAAATGGTGGCAAAATCACCTTCTTCAAAACGGGCTGCATCATCGGCCTGACCACCTAAAAGCGCCAGCGCCGAGTAGTGGTGCCCCTTGGCCTGGAAAATGCGGCCATCCTCGATGGGGCCCAGCTGGCTTACCGCGCCATCAACGGGATGTACCATGATGTCTTCAGCCTGGTCTATAGGGCGCAGACCGGGTTTCAGTTCACGGGTAAAGAAGTCGTTGAAGGTTTTGTAGGCCTCGGGATTGGAATGCAGGGCTTCACTCATGTTGATGCCGTACTGCTTGATAAACCATTTGATAAAGGCGGTGGTGACAAAACCCGCCTCGGCAGCGGCAAATTTACCCACGATGCGTGATACCAAATGTTTGGGCATCAGGTATTGAAGGGCGATTTTCACTTTATCCACTTGTCGTTGTCCTTTTGCTTTCAATTTGTTGCCGGATCATTCTTCGTTGTGTCTGAAATGACGTGCGTGACGCTGTTCATCCAGACTGGCGATGATCCTGTGATAATTATTGAATCTGTCCTGATGGATTTTGCCGGCTTCCAGTGCTTCGCGAAGACTGCAGCCCGGATCATCCAGGTGTTTACAATCACGGAATTTACAGGTGCCGAGGTAGTCGCGAAATTCAGTGAAGCACCAGCTGACTCGGTCTGGGGGAAGATGCCAGAGGGCGAATTCGCGTACGCCGGGGGAATCTATCAGATCGCCACCGCTTGGCAAGTGCAACAATCTGGCGGTGGTGGTGGTGTGTTGGCCAAGGCCCGAGCCTTCGGATACTTCGCCGGTCAGCAGTTCTGCATCGGGCAGCAAGGCATTGATCATGGAAGACTTACCCACGCCGGACTGGCCGACAAACACACTGATTTTGTCGTTAAGTAATGCTTTTACCGTGTCGATACCGGCTTTTGATTTACTGCTGACTTCGTATACCGGGTATCCCAGCGAGCGGTATCTGCCGAGCGCGGCTTCGATATCGGCTCTGTCCTCATCATTCATCAGGTCGATTTTATTGAGGATGATAACGGGCGAAATCCCCGTGTCTTCCGAGGCAACCAAATATCGGTCAATTATCTGCGTAGTAAAGGCTGGCACAACGGAGGAAACAATCAGGATCTGGTCGATATTGGCGGCAATGATTTTTACGCCGTCATACAAATCCGGTCGGGTCAGTGACGAGGTGCGGGGATGCACGGCTTCCACCACGCCACCAATGGCGCTGCCATCTTCCAGCGCCTGACGGATAATCACCTTATCTCCGGTAACCAAGCTTTGTATGGTTCTGCGAATGTTGCAGCGAATGATTTCACCACTGCTGATCTCCACATCGGCATGCTGACCGAAGCGGGAAATGACCACCGCGGGTTCTTCCTGACCGAGTGAACTATCCTGTAATTCAGGTGCTTGGTTGTCGAGCTTGCCGCGGCTGAGCCGCTTTTCATGATTGGCGCGCATACGGCGCAATTGGCCATGACTGAGAGGTTTCTTTTTACTCACAAAGCTATCTTCGTCAATAATCTGATGTGGTTGGGGATAAAAAGCATTATGATACACGGTCTTTGACAAAAAAGCCTGAAAATACGGCACGGGAACCAAAAGGCAGGTATATGGCTGCAGACGCAAAAAATCTGATTTGGATTGATCTTGAGATGACAGGATTGGAGCCCGAAGTGGACCGGATCCTGGAGATTGCCACCCTGGTAACCGATCAGGATCTGAACATCCTGGCCCAGGGGCCTGTGATAGCCATTCATCAGTCTGACGAGGTGCTGGCGGCCATGGATGATTGGAATCAGCAGCACCACGGTGCCTCGGGTCTGATCGAACGTGTACGAAGCAGTCAATACACCGAAGCCGACGCCATTGCCCAGACAATTGATTTCCTGTCGTTGCATGTCCCCAAGGGCGTTTCACCTATGTGTGGTAACAGCGTAGGGCAGGACAGACGTTTCCTGAACAAGTACATGCGCGAACTGGAAGATTTTTTCCACTACAGAAATATCGATGTCAGCACTATCAAAGAGTTGGTAAAACGCTGGGATCCAGAAGTGATGAAAGGCTTCAAAAAGCAAGGTACCCACCAGGCGCTGCTTGATATTCAGGAGTCCATCGCCGAACTGCAGTTCTATCGCGACAAAGTATTTAAAATTTGAGCAAACGATAGATAAATCTGTGGCGGGGGGTTGCAGGCCATGGAAATTTTCATATAATGCGGCCTCACCTTTGCAGTGGTACGCTGTGAAGGTGAATTCGCGACATTAGCTCAGTTGCAGTAAGAAAGGGCAATACCTCGATTACAGTTAGCTGACATAGAACGCAAAATGCGACATTAGCTCAGTTGGTAGAGCGATACCTTGCCAAGGTATAGGTCATCGGTTCGAACCCGATATGTCGCTCCAAATTCTCAGGCGTTTCGGCCTTAAAACGAAAATGCGACATTAGCTCAGTTGGTAGAGCGATACCTTGCCAAGGTATAGGTCATCGGTTCGAACCCGATATGTCGCTCCAAATTCTGACTTCGCCAGTCATAAAACAGCGAATGCGACATTAGCTCAGTTGGTAGAGCGATACCTTGCCAAGGTATAGGTCATCGGTTCGAACCCGATATGTCGCTCCAAATTCTCAGGCGTTTCGGCCTTAAAACGAAAATGCGACATTAGCTCAGTTGGTAGAGCGATACCTTGCCAAGGTATAGGTCATCGGTTCGAACCCGATATGTCGCTCCAAATTCTGACTTCGCCAGTCATAAAACAGCGAATGCGACATTAGCTCAGTTGGTAGAGCGATACCTTGCCAAGGTATAGGTCATCGGTTCGAACCCGATATGTCGCTCCAATTTCCTTCCTTGTATTCCTTCAATAAATATGTAATTCAGATGCCGGATTATTCCCTTGGCTTTGAATGGGCATTTTGTCTCCTTGCTGTGAGCACAGGCACAGAGTGCCTTAATAGAGTGATCCTCTGCAAAGAACCATCAAAAGCCCGCAGATGCGGAATTTCGCATTTACTGAATTATGATGCAATTCAAATAATCCACCGATAAATGCTTCCATAATGGCACCAGACAGAATTGAAATTGGCCTTAACAGGGTCATTGATGATGGAGGCAGTCCTATGCGTATTCAACAATTGCGTGAGCTTCTGGAGTACCTGGCAACATGCCGGCTGGAAATGGCTCAACTTTACAAAAGGCTGCATGCCCAAGCTGACTCTTCCAGGGTGAAATTGATGCTTGAGTACTTTCAGCAGCAACAAAAGCATATTGCAAAAAAACTGGAAGACTATGTGGACGATGCGCCATCAAGACTTCTGGATACTTGGTATAAAGACCTTATTTTTGAAGACTTTATTAAACGTTGTCAAAGCACTATGTTGCCAGCCAATATGCAGGAAGACGATGTGCTGAGTCTGCACCTGGATTTGGAAAACCGTTTGATTGCATTGCTGGAAAAAACCGCTGAAACATCGCAAACCGAAGAAATTCGCAGTGCCTTGGCCGATTTGGTCAGGGTAGAAAAGATTCAGCAGCAAAGACTCGTCCACAGTACCATCCGGATGGATGATATCTAGTGATGATTCCATCTTAAAAGACCGGCCTCATAGGCCGGTTTTTTTATGGATAACGCCAGAAGGGTCAATCACTTTGCATGATTTACGTCAAAGTTTTCTTAACTGCCATGCTGTTATCGTGTGAAGCGGTCTGTCTCTAGGTTTTATCGTTATCTTTATCCTGTACCGGCAGAGTGATGGCCTTATATAGCCCAAGGGCCACCAGAAGCACGCACAACAGCAGCAGTGCCTGGATCAGGATGTTGGACGACAAAGGTAAGCTGATCAAGAGTACTGAAAGCACCAGGATCAACAAGGTGAGCAGCATCGTCCTTGTGCCAGTCATACTTGTACTCCAAAAAGTGGCTAAAACCCGCAAGGGTGTTCACTGTGTAAGTGTATAAAGTCATCCGCAGCGCCGCCAGTAGACACCGTTATTTGATTGCATCCGATGTGAAATGGAGTTGAAGGTATGAGTGATTCTTGCCTGTCCTTGCCTCAAACACTGTATTCGGCCGCCCAGGTGAAGGCTGCTGAAGTCAATGCAGTCAATTCAGGGGCTTGTAGCCTGTACGAGCTGGTCGAGCAGGCTGGCAGTGCTGCTATGGCGATTTTAGAGTCGTCCGAGCACTGTAATCTCCCCACAGTGATTTTGGTGGGCAAGGGGAATAATGGCGCTGATGCGCTGGTGGTCGCCAGGTTGCTGCTGACCAAGGGCAATCGTGCCCGGGTGCTGCTGCTTGGGCAAGGCAAAACCCAGGAATATGTCACAGCCATGGCCGCCTTTGTCGAGGCTGGTGGTGTCTCAGAAGCATTTACCGAATCTGCCCTGGAAGGTGCTGACGTCATCATTGATGGGGTACTGGGTACCGGAAGCTGCGGCGAACTGAGCGATGACTTGCAGCAGTGTTTCAACGCGGTAAACGCGACGCCAGCCTGGGTGCTCAGCCTGGATATGCCTTCCGGTGTGAATGCGGATACCGGCAACGTGAATCCGGTTGCGATTCAAGCCGATGTCACCCTGTGTTTTGGCGGGCTAAAGCAAGGGTTGTTTACTTCCAGAGCACGGCATTTTGCTGGGCTTATTCGCTACGCATCCCTCGGACTTACTGATTTTCTCGCCCAGCTCCCGGCAGAGGCCCTGCGGGTTGATGCAGGGTATCTGAAGGATCTGCTCGGACGTCGTCCACGCGACAGCCACAAGGGGAAATCCGGCAAGGTTACCATCATGGGGGGCAACTATGGCATGGCCGGTGCTGTGCGGTTGGCTGGGGAGGCCTGTCTTCGCGCCGGTGCGGGGTTGGTAACGGTTATCAGCCGACCGGAACATCAGCTGACCGTGAATGCCAACCGGCCAGAGCTGATGTTTTGGGGGTGCGAATTGGTGGACATGGAGGTGTATCTGCGTTTGGGTTGGGCTGATGTGCTGGTGCTTGGCCCCGGCCTTGGCAAGGATGACTGGGGATATAACCTGTACAAGGCGGTTGGTTTATCGGATAAACCCTGTGTGCTCGATGCCGATGCGCTGAACCTGTTATCAAAAGAGCCCTGTCGTCAGGTCAATCGCGTTTTGACGCCCCACCCCGGCGAAGCGGCAAGGCTGCTGGGGGTGTCCACTGCCCAGATAGAGGTCGACAGGTTTGCTGCTGTCAGGCAGTTACAGGAGAGATTCGGGGGCGTTGTCTTGCTCAAAGGTGCAGGTACGCTTATCTATGACGGCGATAGTCTGGTGGTGGCTCCCGTTGGCAACCCGGGCCTGGCCAGTGGTGGGTGCGGAGATGTTTTATCTGGTATAATCGCCGCCCTTATGGCTCAGGGGCTCGATACCATGACGGCGACTATCGCTGGTGTGGTGGTCCACGGTGAGGCGGCAGACCTCGCAGCACTCGCCGGGGAGCGGGGCATGCTCGCCAGTGACCTGATGCCTTTTATTCGCCAATTGGTCAATAGTGATTTAATCTAGGCAACATTGATATAGCCAGTGCCAGCAAAGGGTGTTGGCGCTGTTGCTGACTATTCAAGAGCCGAGATGACAGACGTTAAGATTTTTCTCGAGACCGACGAGCAAACCATTGCCATCGGTCAACAACTCGCAAAACATATCCATCCCCCGCTAACGCTGTACCTCACCGGTGAACTGGGTGCGGGTAAAACGACGCTCAGCCGCGGCATTATTCAGGCACTTGGGCATCAGGGCGCGGTGAAAAGCCCAACTTATACCCTGGTGGAACCTTACGAGCTTGAGAATGTCGAAATTTACCATTTCGACCTTTATCGTCTCTCAGACCCCGAAGAGTTGGAGTTTATGGGGATCAGAGATTATTTTTCCGACAAAAGCCTTTGTATAGTAGAGTGGCCTGACAGAGGGTTCGGCTTATTGCCTGAAGCCGATTTACACCTGCATTTGGTATATGCGGGCACTGGACGAGAGCTCAGTATCCAGGCTGGTTCTGCAGCCGGAAGAGCAGTGATAGAAAATCTCAGCGAATGAATAGAATAATAAGCAGACTTTTTTTCGTTTTAACCCTGCTGTTTTCCGTTGGCGCCTTAGCTGCGAATCAGCTGGATGGTGTCAGGATATGGGCCGCACCGGAATCGACCCGGGTAGTGTTTGATCTCACTGCCAAACCCAGTTACACCCATTCTACTCTGGTGGGCCCGGACCGACTGGTGTTGGATTTGAGCGATACCCAATCCAAGGTGGCGCTCGGCAAAATCGCCAATAATTCCAAGTTGGTGAAGCGGGTTCGCCTGAGCAAACCGCCTGCCAAAGGTATTCTGCGGCTCGTTATCGACCTTAACCGGCCGGTGAATGCCAACCTGTTTTCGTTACCGCCAACGGCCCCCTATGGCAACCGTCTTGTGGTAGACCTTGAAGAAAAAACAAGTGAAAGCAAGGCGATAGTAGCACCGCCTTCGTCTTTGCGTGACATTATCGTTGCCATTGATGCAGGACACGGCGGTGACGACCCGGGCTCTATCGGCCCCTCAGGTCTGTATGAGAAAAAAATCGCCTTTGAAATTGCCAAACGGGTGCAGGCCAAGATAGATGCCACCCCGGGTATGAAAGCGGTATTAACCCGTACCGGTGATTACTACATTCATCCGAACAAGCGCTCGGAGCTGGCCCGCAAACACCGCGCCGATCTGCTGGTATCCATTCACGCCGATGCGTTCACGTCGCCCAATCCACGCGGTGCGTCAGTGTGGGTGCTGTCTATGCGCCGAGCCAACAGCGAAATTGGTCGCTGGCTTGAGCAAAAAGAAAAGCACTCAGAGCTTTTGGGGGGGGCCGGTGAAATTATTCAGAATGCCGATAACGAGCAGTATCTGGCCATGACATTGCTGGATATGTCCATGGACAGATCCATGGCTATCAGTCACAGCATTGCGGGCGATGTGCTCAAAGAGCTGGGCAAGGTGACAGACCTGCATAAGAACTTGCCCGAATCAGCGAGCTTGGCAGCGCTGAAATCCCCAGATATACCCTCTATTCTGGTGGAGACCGGATTTATCTCTAACCCCAAAGAGGAAAGCCTGCTAAAGAGCAGTTCACATCAGGAACGCCTTGCCAAAGCGATACACACGGGTGTGCTGAGGTATTTTGAGACCAACCCGCCCAGTGACTCGCTTATCGCCAGCCGCGCCAACAGCCAGCACAAGGTCAGTCGCGGCGAGTCTTTATCTGTGATTGCAGCCCAATATGGCATTTCTGTCATCAGTCTCAAACAGGCGAATAACCTTAAGTCCGACACCCTGCGTGTGGGCCAAAAGCTGGTGATCCCCAAAGGATAAACAAGGAATACCCCATGGCAATTCAGGTATTGCCACCTCAGTTGGCAAACCAGATTGCGGCTGGTGAGGTGGTAGAGCGCCCAGCCTCGGTGATAAAAGAGCTGGTGGAAAACAGTTTGGATGCGGGCGCTACCCGGGTCGATATTGATATCGATAAGGGCGGCAGCAAGCTTATCCGTATTCGCGACAATGGTGGCGGTATTCCGAAAGCGGAATTGGCGCTGGCACTGGCGCGCCATGCGACTTCCAAGGTGCAAACCCTCGAAGATCTTGAAGCGATTCTGAGTTTTGGCTTTCGCGGGGAGGCATTGGCGAGTATCAGTTCTGTGTCACGACTGACACTGACGTCGCGCACCACAGAGCAAGCAGAAGCCTGGCAGGCCTATGCCGAGGGCTCGGAGGTGGCTATCCGGGTGATGCCTGCGGCGCACCCTGTTGGTACCACCATTGAGGTGGCCGATCTCTTCTTTAATACCCCGGCACGGCGGCGATTTCTCAAGAGTGACAAAACCGAGTTTACCCATATTGATGAATGGCTGAAGCGTATCGCTCTGATACGCTCTGACGTGCATTTTTCCCTGAGCCACAATGGAAAGCCTGTGCGCCAGTATCGTTGCGCTGCGACTGATACTCAGTACTTGCAGAGGCTGGCTCAGGTGGCAGGCAGGGCGTTTGCCGACAGCGCCATCAAGGTCGACTGTCAGCATGATGGCATGGGTTTGAGTGGCTATCTACAGTCACCAGCGCTCTCTGACATGGTGGATTGCCATTACTTTTATGTTAACGGCCGCCTGATCCGCGACCGATTGGTCAATCACGCGGTACGTCAGGCCTTCGGTGAGCTCGGGACCTTTGAACAGCCTGCCTTCGTGCTGAGTCTGACACTCGATCCCCATCAGGTGGATGTCAATGTGCATCCGGCCAAGCACGAGGTGCGTTTTCACCAAGCCCGATATGTGCATGACTTTATTTTGCAGGTGTTGCAATCGGCATTAAGCCAGATGCAGGACTTGCCCTTGGCTGAGGAGCTGCCAAGGGCTCAAGAGTCCCCTGCGTCGGTGAGAGAACATACGGCAGGATACGCGCCCTATACCTTTAACCGTGACGCTGCGACTGAAGCCGCCGGTGTTCTCAGTAGTTTGCCGGACACTCAACGAAGTCAGCGCCAACCCGAGAAGGCTGCATCTGGGCAGCGCAGTAGCGTTGATGCTGGCCTTTCTCAAGGTTCATCGGCCCATCGCGCGTCTCAAACCGGATTGGGGCAGTCGGGAAACGCTGCCACATTTGAAACATCTGAACGCCATGGAAGTGGCTATTCGGGCGCAGGCCAGGGACAGCGTTATGTCCGGGACCAATTGTCCGGGCAACAGCGTCAGGCGGCCCAGTATTATGCCGAGCTGTTGCACACTCCCGAGGTGGTAAGCACCAGCGGCAGTCTTCAGGCAGGTCTGCCCATGCCGCCCTTGCTGGCGGGCCGCTATTGGGTGTTGGCACAGGATGAGCATCTTCGCCTGTTGTCCATTAGCGATGCCGCTAAAGCGCTTGTCGTACAGGAAATATTATCCAAGCTGCCAACGGGATTGGTGGGGCAGCCTCTGCTGATGCCGGTCGCGGTTGCCGCCGATGCGGATTGGACGATGATATTGGCCGAACGGGAGTCGTTGCTCAGGCGTCTTGGTCTTGAACTGACAATTCGGTATCAGCAGTTGATAATCAAAAAAGTGCCCCCATATCTGAGGGACAGTCAGCTGGCAAAGCTTATCCCTGAGTTTCTGGAATGGATAAAGTTAGAGGTGCCAGCCGACGAAGCCCTGTGTCACTGGCTGGCTCAGTACGTGACAGGTTTTGATGCGGCCCCCAAGGTGTGGCAGCGTATTCAGTCCCTTGAAGCGACTGAGCGGAATAAGATTTTAGAGAGTGCCAGAGATTTGCCCTGGCAGACATGGCTAGATGAATACAAACACTGACATGACTTCCCTGCCCAAGGTGCTGTTTCTAATGGGGCCAACGGCTTCAGGCAAGACGGCGCTGGCGCTGGACATGGCTGAACATCACAACTGTGAGATTATTTCGGTCGACTCGGCGCTTATCTATCGTGGCATGGATATAGGGACCGCCAAACCCACAGCTTCGGAGCTGGCGAGGGCGCCCCACAAGCTGATAGATATCCTGGACCCGCTCGAGAGTTACTCGGCGGCAGATTTCAGAGCCGATGCTGTCAGGGAGATAGAAGAGACGCTATCCCGTGGTAAAACCCCGCTGCTTGTTGGGGGGACCATGATGTATTTCAAGACGTTACTCGATGGTTTATCACCTTTACCCAGTGCAGATGACGCCGTGAGGGCTCAAATTGCTGCCGAGGTTGAGGCGCGGGGATGGCAGGCGCTCCATGACGAATTACGCAACATAGATCCTGTCTCTGCCGAGCGTATTCATCCCAATGATCCCCAGCGCTTGTCGCGGGCCATTGAAGTGTACCGAATAAGTGGCAAGACACTGACAGAGCTGACTAAAATTAAAGCCGAGTCTTTGCCTTACCATATGGTGCAGTTTGCCATTGCACCGCAAGACAGAACCGTGCTGCACGGTCTTATCGCAAAGCGATTTCAGCAGATGCTCGCCGAAGGCTTTATCGGTGAAGTGGAAACCCTGAAGGCTCGCGGGGATCTGCACCTTGAACTGCCCTCAATGCGCTGCGTAGGTTACAGGCAGGCATGGCAGTATCTGGATGGTGAATTTGACCATGCTACCATGGTCGAAAAAGCTGTGGCCGCCACTAGGCAATTGGCAAAGCGTCAATTAACATGGTTGCGGGGATGGCCTGAGTTACACTGGTTGGCCAGCGGCGACGAAGGGAATTTAGACAAACTTGTGCAGCAATCCCGGTAGTGAATCTGCTTTTGCTGTATACTACTCAATTCAAACAGAAAACGTTTGCATTGGACTTTTATAATTTAAAAAGGAAATAACAAATGGCTAAGGGGCAATCTTTACAAGACCCATTTTTGAACGCACTGCGCCGTGAGCGTGTTCCCGTTTCTATCTATTTGGTTAACGGCATCAAGCTTCAGGGACAGGTTGAGTCTTTCGACCAGTTCGTGATCCTGTTGAAAAACACTGTAAGCCAGATGGTTTACAAGCACGCCATTTCTACCGTTGTTCCATCCCGTCCATTCAATGTGGGCAGTCATCAGGGTGGCAGCAGCAACTACAATGCCCAACAAGACGACAGTGCCGGCGAACAGTAATTCCGGACGTCTATTTTTGAGAGGTTTGCTTCTTGTTTGATCGTTATGAGGCGGGAGAAACAGCGGTTCTTGTCCATATCGATTTTACCGACGAAGGCAGTCGGGAAGATCTCGCCGAATTGCAGTTATTGGTGGAATCGGCGGGTGCACGCTCCGTTGGTGTTATTACAGGAAGCCGTCGCGCGCCTGACCGCAAGTTTTTTGTGGGTACAGGCAAGGCTGAAGAGCTGGCTGCCATGGTGGCCGCGACCGATGCAAATGTAGTGATTTTTAACCATGCCCTGAGTCCGGCTCAGGAGCGGAATCTGGAGCACCTGTGTCGTTGTCGGGTGCTCGACAGGACAACCCTGATCCTGGATATTTTCGCTCAACGTGCCCGGACCCACGAAGGTAAGTTGCAGGTGGAGCTAGCGCAATTGCGCCACATGTCAACGCGCCTCGTGCGGGGCTGGACTCACCTTGAGCGCCAGAAGGGCGGTATTGGTCTGCGTGGTCCAGGTGAAACTCAGTTGGAAACCGACCGCCGCTTGCTGCGGGGACGGATCAAGAATATTAACCGCCGTCTGGAGAAGGTAGACAAACAGCGGGAGCAAAGCCGCAGGGCAAGGCAACGCAGTGACATGGCAGCGGTTTCTCTGGTTGGTTATACCAACGCAGGAAAGTCCACCTTGTTCAATACGTTGACCAGCGCTGAGGTGTACGCCGCCGATCAACTGTTTGCGACTCTGGATCCCACGCTGCGAAAACTCGAGTTGCCTGACGGTGCCGCGATTCTCGCAGACACAGTAGGATTCATCCGTCACCTTCCACATGACCTGGTTGCCGCCTTCAAGGCCACGCTGCAAGAGACCCGCGAAGCGGATCTTTTGTTACATGTAATTGATTGTGCAGATGAAAAGATGCGCGACAATATAGAGCAAGTGCAGGCGGTACTGAAGGAAATCGACGCCGATGAGATACCTCAACTCATCGTGTGCAACAAGATTGACCTGGTTGAAGGCATTAAACCCGCCATCGATCGGGATGATACCGGAAAGCCTTTCCGGGTCTGGTTGTCTGCCCAGCAAAACCAAGGCTTGGATTTGCTCCGGCAGGCGGTTCAGGAGTTGGTTGGCAATGTCATTGCCGAGCTAACCCTGAAAATCCCGGCAACCGCCGGGCATTATCTTGGCCAGTTTTATCGACTGGATGCGATACAGCAGAAAGAGTATGACGATCTGGGGAACTGTATCTTGTCTGTTCGTTTGCCTGATGCCGATTGGCGCAGGCTGGCTAAACAGAGTCAAGGTGAGTTGGAAACCTTTATTGTCGATACAGCGACTGATAGGGTAGTTTGTTAACTATTAATATCATCCACTTATGGAGTATTAAATGGCTTGGAACGAGCCCGGTAACAAGGGGCAGGACCCTTGGGGAAACAAAGGCGGCAACGATAAAGGGCCGCCGGATCTGGACGAAGTCTTTCGCAATATTTCCAAACGTTTTGGCGGCAAGGGCAATGGCCTGGGCTTTGGTGGCCTGGGGTTAATTATCGCGCTTGGTGCTGCTGTATGGTTCCTCTCCGGTTTTTACACCATCAAAACCGCAGAGCGCGGTGTACATCTGCGCTTTGGTGAGTACATTGGTGAAGTTGGTCCCGGTCTGCGCTGGAAAGCCACCTTTATTGATGAAGTGTATCCGGTCGATGTGGAAGCCCGTCGTACCATCCCGGCTTCTGGCAGCATTCTGACTTCCGATGAGAACGTGGTGCTGGTCGAGCTGGCTGTGCAGTACAAGGTGACTGATGCATACCAGTACATGTTCAGTGCTGTGGATGCCAATTCCTCCCTGCGTGAAGCCACCGACAGCGCACTGCGTTATGTGGTGGGCCACTCTAAGATGGATGACATTCTCACCACTGGCCGCGACAAAATCCGTACCGATACCTGGGCCGAGCTTGAGCGTATTATTGAGCCTTACAAGCTGGGTCTGACCATCATGGACGTTAACTTCCTGCCGGCACGTCCGCCGGAAGAAGTGAAAGATGCCTTCGATGATGCCATTGCCGCACAGGAAGATGAGCAGCGCTTTATCCGTGAAGCTGAAGCTTATCAGCGTGAAGTTGAGCCCCGTGCCCGTGGTCAGGAACAGCGTATTGCTGAAGATGCCCGCGCCTACAAAGAGCAGGTGGTTCAGCAGGCACAGGGTGCCGTTGCACGCTTTGAAAAGCTGCTGCCTGAATACAAGGCAGCGCCTGAGGTGACTCGCCAGCGCATGTATATCGAGGCCATGGAAGAAGTGCTTTCAGGTAACAACAAGGTGCTTATCGATGCCAAGAACAACGGTAATCTTCTGTATCTGCCATTGGATAAGATGATCACGCCTTCTGCTGCTGTGCCCACGTCAGACGACAGTGGTATCACGTCAACCACGCATCTGGATACCGGCGCCTTACAGCGCAGTACCGGACTGCCGGTAAGCGGCCGTCCTTCCCGTGAAGATCGTGTTCGCCAGGGGAGGGAGTAAGTTATGAGTCGTTTAATATTGGTTATTCTGGTGGTGGTGATTGCTGTGATGAGTTCGTCTCTCATGGTAGTCAACGAGGGTGAACGTGCCATCGTGTCGCGCTTTAACGCCATCGTAAAAGAAAACGTTGACGGTACCGAGCGCACCAAGGTGTTCGAACCTGGTTTGCATTTCAAGATGCCCTTTATCGATACAGTGCGTAATCTCGATGCCCGGGTGCAAACCCTGGATGGGGCTGCAGACCGTTTCGTGACTTCCGAGAAGAAAGACCTGATGGTGGATTCTTACGTGAAGTGGCGCATCCAGGACTTCGAAAAGTACTACCTGTCTACCAACGGTGGTATCAAGTCCAATGCTGAAGCTCTGCTGCAGCGCAAGGTGAACAGCGACCTGCGTACCGAGTTTGGTCAGCGCACCATTAAGGAAATTGTATCCGGCGTACGTGCTGGCGAAGCCATCGACAAGGAAAACTCCGGTCGTGACGAGCTGCAACGCAACGCTCTGGAAAATGTCCGCAAGAGTGCCGAAGACCTCGGGATTGAAGTGGTCGACGTACGGGTGAAGCAGATTAACCTGCCAACCAATGTGAGCTCTTCCATCTTCCAACGTATGCGTGCCGAGCGTCAGGCCGTGGCGAAAGAACATCGCGCCAAAGGTCGTGAGGAAGCCGAAAAGATCCGTGCAACCGCCGATGCCAACGTCGTGGTTCGCCTCTCCAACGCCCAGCGTAACGCCCAGGTGATCCGCGGTGATGGTGATGCAGTAGCGGCCAAGATTTATGCCGACGCTTACAAGAAGGACCCTGAGTTCTATGCCTTCCTGAGAAGTCTTGATGCCTACAAGGCGAGCTTCTCTGGTAGCGGCAACATGATGGTGCTTGAACCGGATAGTGAATTCTTCCGCTATATGAAAGAATCCAAACCAAAATAATCATCATCAGTACTAAAAAAGCCCAACTCTGATAGTTGGGCTTTTTTTATGAATTTTGCTTTGTGAAAGCCAAGGTTAAACGGCCAATCGCTGCAATTTTGTTCGTATAAACTTCCCGTTCGGTGGGGCATTATGTTTCAGTAAGCCCCGTTCAAATCAAAAAAACATTATCTCCCCAACTTAGTTGTGTCTTTTGACTATGATCCGCCTCCACTTTTTGGCTATAATGAGCCCCGCCTCAAACTTTGATTTTGCTTCGGGATGGCCTATCTCAAAGCAACTTCTTGAAAAACAAAAAATTCCAACCCCCGCTGGGAGATATGTGGATGAGCAATGCGCCAGTCGATTCCGGACGTCGCAGATTCCTGACAGCCGCAACCGCTGTAGTTGGCGGTGCTGGTGCCGTCGCTGTAGCGGTTCCTTTTATCAAGTCATGGAATCCGAGCGCCAAGGCGAAAGCTGCAGGTGCGCCGGTAGAAGTTAATATCAGCAAGCTGGAACCAGGTCAGTTGATCCGTGTAGAGTGGCGCGGTAAACCCGTTTGGGTTGTACGCCGCACCGAGGAAGTGCTTAAGCAACTTCCCGAGCTCGATGGGCAGCTGCGTGATCCTGCGTCTGATGAACTACAGCAACCCGTGTATGCCCAAAACGGCGTACGTTCTATCAAGCCAGAGTACTTTATCGCTGTTGGTATCTGTACTCACCTGGGCTGTTCTCCTACCTATCTGCCAGATTCATTTGGCGAGCAGGTTGAAGGTGTAAGCTCTGGCTTCTTCTGTCCTTGCCACGGCTCCAAGTTTGACATGGCCGGCCGCGTATTCCAGGGTGTTCCTGCACCACTGAACCTGGTGATCCCTCCACACCAGTATCTTGACGATGCGAATGTGATCATCGGTGTCGACGGGGAGACTGCATAATGGTTAAGAACATTATCGATTGGATCGATGCCCGTATCCCAATGACGGCGACCTATAATCGTCATGTTGGTCAGTACGCGACCCCAAAGAACTTTAACTTCTGGTACTTCTTCGGTTCGCTGGCACTGTTGGTGCTGGTAAACCAGATCCTCACCGGTATCTGGCTGACCATGAACTACGTACCTACCGCAGAAGGCGCCTTCGCCTCCATTGAATACATCATGCGCGATGTGGAATATGGTTGGTTGTTGCGTTATATGCACTCCACAGGGGCCTCTGCATTCTTCGTGGTGGTATATCTGCACATGTTCCGTGGTCTTATCTACGGTTCATACCAGAAACCACGTGAACTGCTGTGGCTGTTCGGTATGCTGATTTTCCTCGTGCTGATGGCCGAAGCCTTCATGGGCTATCTGCTGCCATGGGGCCAGATGTCATACTGGGGTGCGCAGGTAATTATCTCTCTGTTTGGTGCCATCCCTGTTATTGGTGATGATCTGACTCTGTGGATCCGTGGTGACTACGTGGTATCAGGCGCGACCCTGAACCGCTTCTTCGCCCTGCACGTGATTGCACTGCCGTTGGTGCTGGTTGTTCTGGTGTTCCTGCACCTGATTGCCCTGCACGAAGTGGGTTCAAACAACCCCGACGGTATCGAAATCAAGAAGAACAAGGACGAAAACGGCTGGCCCGTTGACGGTATTCCTTTCCACCCTTACTACACCGTGAAAGACATCATGGGTGTGGCGGGCTTCCTGATAGTGTTCTGCTACGTGTTGTTCTTCATGCCAGAAGGTGGTGGTTACTTCCTCGAGAAGCCTAACTTCGAAGCTGCTAACCCAATGAAGACCCCTGAGCACATTGCACCTGTATGGTACTTCACCCCCTTCTACGCGATTCTGCGTGCGGTTCCGCACAAGCTGGGTGGCGTGATCATGATGGGTCTGTCGATTGCCGTACTGTTCCTGCTGCCATGGCTGGATCGTTGTAAGGTGAAGTCAGTTCGCTATCGCAGCATGATCCACAAGCTGAACATTGCTCAGTTCTCTGTGTCTTTCGTCGTACTGGGCTACCTCGGTGCCGTGCCAGCTTCACCAGCACTGACCATTGCTGCTCAAGTGTTCACCATCACCTATTTTGGCTTCTTCGTAGCCCTGTGGGTGTACAGCAAGAATGAGAAGACCAAGCCAGTTCCAGCGAGGTTGACTAAATAATGAAAAAGTTACTCATTGCTTTGGTTGCTCTGGTGCCCACTCTTGGCTTCGCCGCTGGCGGCCACAACGTGCACCTGGAAAAGGCCAATATCGATCTGAACGATAAAGAGTCTCTGGTTCGTGGTCTGGACTTGTTCCAGCACTACTGCTCAGGCTGTCACAGCACTCAGTATCAGCGCTATGAGCGTGTTGCCAACGACCTGGGCGTCTCTATTGATGAGATGCGTACCAAGTTCGTGTTCACCGGTGCCAAAGTCGGTGAACTGATGGAAAACGCCATTCCTGAGAAAGACGCTGCCAAATGGTTCGGTGCTGCGCCACCGGATCTGACGTTGGCCGCCCGTGTGCGTGGCGAAGACTGGGTTTACTCTTACCTCAAGGGTTTCTATAAAGACCCAAGCCGTCCTTTCGGCGTGAACAACACTGTATTCCCTTCTGTGGGTATGCCGCATGTGTTGGAAGGTTTGCAGGGTATCGCGGTTAAGCAGGCAGACGGCAGTCTGGTTGCCACCGGCGGTAAGTTGAGTGCTGAAGAGTACGATCAGGCTGCCCGTGACATCACAGGTTTCCTGGTGTACTCAGCAGAACCTATCAAACTGGAGCGTCAGGCTCTGGGTATTTGGGTGCTCGGCTTCCTGTTTATCTTCTTTGTTGTGGCCTACTTCCTGAAGAAAGAATACTGGAAGGATGTACACTGATAGCCAATAGCGGGTAAAATACTCTATCCGCGTATTGAAACGGGGGGCGTCAGCCCCTCGTTTATTTTATTTGTTTCGATTCTGGAGGGTATCAATGGCTCTTGCTGCCAACAAACGCTCTATCATGACTCTGTTTTCTGGCGCCGACGATCTCTACAGCCATCAAGTGCGTATTGTGCTGGCTGAAAAAGGCGTCACCGTTGATGTTTTACAGGTCGATCCCAACGACATGCCAGAGGATTTGCTCGAGCTGAATCCTTATAACTCTGTGCCGACGCTGGTGGATCGCGAGCTGGTGTTGTATGAGTCACGCATCATCATGGAATACCTGGATGAGCGTTTCCCACACCCACCGCTGATGCCGGTTTATCCGGTTTCCCGCGGCCAAAGCCGTTTGATGATGCACCGTATCGATACCGATTGGTACGTGCTGGTTGATCGCATCAAGAAAGGTGACCGTGCCGATGCCGCCCGTAAAGAGCTCCGTGAAGGCCTGATCGCCATTTCACCACTGTTTGGTGAAATGCCTTACTTTATGAGCGAAGAGTTCGGCCTGGCTGATTGCTACCTCGGCCCCTTGCTGTGGCGTTTGCCTGCTCTGGGTATTCACCTGGACACAGGCGTGGCCAAAGATATCAAGGCGTACATGACCCGCATCTTCGATCGCGAGTCGTTCAAGGCGTCACTGACTGAAGCCGAGCGCGAAATGCGCATGGGTATGTAATGAAACCTTTGACTCCAAGCCGTCCCTATTTGCTGCGGGCGTACTATGACTGGTTGATGGATAACCAGCTTACGCCCCACGTAGTAGTAGACGCCTATGTCAAAGGCACTCAGGTGCCCCAGCAGTATGTGCGTGATGGCCAGATTGTGCTGAACATCGCCGAGTCGGCTGTGGGGCACTTGCAACTGGGCAATGATGCTGTCGAGTTTAATGCGCGTTTCGGCGGTGTGCCCCATCAGGTGGTATTACCCATGGCCTCAATCGTGGCCATTTATGCCCGTGAAAATGGGGCCGGTACTGTATTTGATGCCGAAGATGCCTATCTGCTCGATGAAGGTGAAGACGAGCTGCTGTCTGTGGTTGAGTCAGAGCCGGAAGAGGCCCTGACTACAGAGGAGCCGGATGGGCCGGACGATCCCAGTCCCAAACGCCGCGGCCATTTAACTGTGGTCAAATAATACAAAAACCAGCCATCGGCTGGTTTTTTCGTTTTGGCATCCCCATCATGTAACTGCCTGCCATGGCGGCACGGATTCAGATTTTGCGGCGGCTACCTGGACGCAGTTGCGACCACTGCGTTTGGCCTCATAGAGTGCATTGTCTGCCATGGCCATCAGTGTGATAAGTGACACCGGCGGTGTTGCCATGCACACACCGATGGAAACCGTTAAATATACGGGGCCAACGCCCAGGTCTGGATGTGCCGAGGCAATGGTTTTTCGCAGACTTTCGGCACGGACCAGATGCTCAAGTGGCGAAGCGCAAAACTGCACCATAGCAAACTCTTCGCCGCCAATCCGCCCGGCAAAGTCTTCCCCCTGAATGCACGCATTAAGCTGGTTAGCCAAAAATTGCAGTGCAGCGTCGCCAGTCTGGTGCCCCGTGGTGTCGTTAATCTGCTTGAAATGGTCAACATCGATAATCAGCAGGCTAAAGGATCGTCTGTCTTTGATGGTTCGTTCCAGGCGCCCCATGAAAGCACGCCGGTTTGGCAGCCCGGTCAGCGAGTCCGTATCCGCAAGATATTGCAGTTCCTGTTCATTTTGTGCAGCGTAGTACTCACTTATCAGGATAACCACCAATACCGTGGTTGCGCATGAACCCACCATTATTATTCTGAGCAGTGTGATGGTGAATGTCGGCACTTCGGCAATGCTGGGGTGAGCTTGCCAGCCATACACTTCGAAATAGCCAAATAGCAGAATGTTACTTAAAAACAGCAGTAAGGTGGTCGGCCAATGTTTGGCGTCCAGATAGGATGCCGGTAACACCGCAAACATCAGAAAATAGTACTGAAGTCCAAGTGTCACCCCTTGAGCGAGCATAAGCGCGCTAACCGCATCCAGCATCACCAATAAAAACAGGGTCAGAGTCGCCTCGTGTCTTCGCCCTTTGCGGTTGAACCAAAGCACCAGCGGTAATAACAGTAAAAATGGGAGTTGCACCAGCCCTGAATACATCAACCCCGGATTGCCAAGCAGCACAAAGGCAAGGTTAAACACCAATATGGTGATGACCGCAATAAACACACTGATATTTGTTTGGATGAGCCGGCGTTCCTGCGTTTTGCCGTGACAATGCTCTATACCCGTTTTGGCGTAACTGAGCAGCCGTTTCCCCCAAAATGCCATAGAGTTTACTGACGAAGGTTTGATAATCATCCCTTAAGCATAGACATAGTTCCGGCCATTGGATGATCCGCAGGCCGCTCTGTGCTAGGATTCGCGGCCTGTTCTGTTTGGATTTCAACGCGCGGACGAATAAAAGCATGTTGCTCATGATAGACAACTACGACTCTTTTACCTTTAACCTGGTGCAGTATTTTCAGCAGCTGGGGGAAGAGGTGGTTGTCCGTCGCCATGACGATATTACGCTGGAGGAAATCGCTGCGCTGGCACCGGACTATTTGGTGATTTCACCCGGCCCCTGTACCCCGGATGACGCGGGTGTTTCCCTGGACGCCATCACTCATTTTGCCGGTAAGTTGCCCATTCTGGGGGTGTGCCTGGGGCATCAGGCGATGGCCCAGGTATTTGGCGCTAAAGTGATCCGTGCCGGAAGGGTGATGCATGGCAAAACCAGTGACATCAGCCATAACAATCAGCGCCTGTTTCGTGGCCTCAATAACCCGCTGAGGGTCACCCGTTATCACTCGCTGTTGGTGGAGTCCGTACCCGAAGGCTTTGTGATGGATGCCTGGTTTGACGATCCTGTCCATGGACGTGAAATCATGGCCATCAGCCATAAGTCCTTACCGCTGTATGGGGTGCAGTTCCATCCCGAATCCATCCTTACCGAGCAAGGGCTCGAATTGCTTGGTAATTTCCTTAAAATCCCCGTCTGACACCGTGTCTTGATTTTCTGTTACAAGTTTTCTCGTTTACCTTTTGTGACCACGCCAGTGTGACAGGCGCAAATATGGTATAACTGCGCCATTCCAAAAAGGCCCCCGGCCGTAAAACTAAAAGGAAGGACAATGAACCCGGTTTACCGTCACTTTGCTGTCAGTGCGTTGGCGCTGGCTATCCTGTCCGGCTGCGCTGCCACCGAACACGCCGCAACTGCTCCATCAGCTGCCAATCAGACACCTGTGTCACAAGTGGAGCTGGCAACACCGCCTGTTGCCTCCGAACACCTGACCATGAAGCAAATTATGGCCAATCCAGACTGGATGGGCATATTCGCCCGCAATCCATACTGGAGCGATGACGCCGGCAGCGTACTGTTTGAGCGTCAGCCAAGTGCATCGGCGCTTAAGTCCTACTATGTTCAGGCGCTGGATGGTGAAGCCCGTGAGTTGTCTTTGGGCGAGTTACATCAGGTCTCCCAGCGCAGTGGTGTGCTGGATAAGGCGAAAAAGCGCAAGGCCTACATCTATCAGGGCAACCTCTTCGTTAAAGAGCTGTCCACCGGTGAAGTCGCACAGCTGACCCGTACCAATACCCCAGTGGATGGTGTGCGTTTCTTGGATAATGGTGACCTGGCCTTCTGGCAGGGGAACGCCGTATTCCGCCTGCATGCCAACGGCATGGTAGAGCAGCTTGCCGATATCCGAATGAGCAATGCGCCCAAGGGCGTTAAGGCCCCAGAGGCCTATTTGGCTAAAGAGCAGGCAAAGCTCATCCAGTATGTTGCTGCCCAGCATGACAAAGCCAAAGCCCGCGAGGACTATAAAAAGGCGCTGGCTGAAGCCGATACCACCATGACGGCACAGCCCTGGTATTTGGGGGAGAGTGAGGTTGTCGTCGAACTGTCTCTGTCAGCCGATGGTCGTTATGTGCTCGTCAGCCTTCAGGATAAGAGTTATCAGGGCCGCAGTGAGCACGACATCATGCCCAACTATCTGGGTAAGGATGGCTATGTGGATGCGGTGCCTGCCCGCGCGCGGGTAGCGGAAGATAATCCACCGGGTCAGCGTCTGGTATTGATTGATCTTAAAGACAAACAAAAGCATGACATCAGTATCGAAGGTCTGCAGGGCTTTGATGAGGATGTGCTCGCCGCGGTGAAGGCCGACAACGCCAAAGCCCGGGGCGAAAGCTATCAAAGCGAGAAAGCGCCCCGCAAAGTGCAGCTGATGCAGGATTGGGGCTGGAGCCAGAGTGCCATCCAGTGGAGTGATGATGGCAAGCTGCTGGTTATGCTCGAAGCGGTGGATAATAAAGACCGCTGGATTGCATCTGTGAATCTGGACTCCGGCAAGCTAACCACAGAGCATCGTCTCCATGACGACGCCTGGGTGAACTACGACTACAACCAGTTTGGTTGGCTCGAAGATGGGCGTTTCTTTTTCCTGTCAGAAGAGACTGGCTATTCCCAGCTGTACATCAAGGCGCCGGGCAAGGCTGCAACGGCACTGACATCGGGTCAATTCGTGGTCAGTGATGTCACCTTAAGCCCCGATGGCAAGCATCTGTATTACAAGGCCAATAAAGATCATCCCGGCGTTTACAATGTGTACCGCGTCGCTCTGGCCGATGGCAAAGACGAGCAATTGACCCATTGGGAAGGCACGCTGGATTACAGTTTGAGCCCGGATGGTAAACGCTTGCTGCTGACTGCCTCCAGCCGTATTCAGCCTGAAGAGCTTTATGTGCAGGAGATTGGTGGCGAACTCAAGCGCCTGACCCACTACACCTCAGAGGTCTTTGCCAAGTATACCTGGCAAGCGCCCAACGTGGTGGCCGTGCCGTCCAATCATGGTGCCGGTGTTGTTTACGCCAGAGTGTATCTGCCCGAGGGGTACGATGCTGCCAAGGCAGACAAGTATCCAGCGGTGATTTTTAACCATGGTGCCGGGTATCTGCAAAACGCGCACTTTGGTTTCTCCGGCTATTTCCGCGAGTTTATGTTCCACAACCTGCTGGCCCAGCAAGGTTATGTGGTGATGGACATGGACTATCGTGGCTCCAAGGGGTATGGCCGTGACTGGCGCACCGCCATCTATCGTCAGATGGGTCACCCTGAGGTGGAGGATCTCAAAGACGGCGTGGCCTGGATGGTGAAAAATGCCAATGTGGACAGCAAACGTGTGGGCACTTACGGCGGATCCTATGGTGGCTTCCTCACCTTTATGGCGTTGTTCCGCGAGCCTGAGCTCTTCCAGGCTGGTGCAGCGCTGCGTCCGGTAACCGACTGGGCACATTATAATGCGCCTTATACCTCCAACATCCTCAATACACCGGATGTGGACCCCATTGCCTTTGAACGCAGCTCACCCATCTATCATGCCGAGGGGCTGAACAAACCGCTGCTTATCATGAGCGGTGTGCTGGATGATAACGTGTTCTTCCAGGACAGTGTGCGCCTGGTACAGCGTTTGATTGAGCTTGAAAAGCCCATGTTCGAAACCGCTATCTACCCGGTGGAGCCCCATGGTTTCCGAGAGCCGTCCAGTTGGCTCGATGAATACCGCCGCATTTATAAGCTGTTTGAAGCCGAGCTCAAGTAACCGGCCAAACGGTCGTTAAACTCAGGGCCTGCGGGCCCTGTTTTTTATTGAAAATTGGTCGCCTGTCAGTAAGTTGGCAAAATATCAGTCTCTCTCCTTGGCCGATTTATGCTAAAAATGACAGGTGAAATCGGCTTTATACACCAGCGGGAGTATACAGAGGTGGCTATTGGCGCAACGGGCGGAGTTAAGCCCGGCAGTATTCTGGCATTGGAGCGGCGTTTATACCGGCAGTTGATTGTCGGTAAGCAGAAAATGCCCAGAATTCAGGATGAGTTGGATCGGGAACTCGAATCCGTTGTCTTCAAGCTGGATATCGAGCGTGCCGCCGTTTTTGAGCGCATCGAGCGGCAGCAAAAGGCCCGTGAAGTGTTCGAAGCCGTATCCAAACAGCTCACCGATACCATCATGGATGAGATAAAGCTGACACTCGGCGATATGGACAGATTGCTGCAGCGTTCCAGTCTGACCGAGACTCAGCTCGCGCTGTTTGAACAACTCTGCAAAGCTAACCCGGAACTTGGCCGTATTCGCCTGCTCATGAGCGGTATTGGCTGGTTATCCCGTGACTTGACCAATGTGGTCAACAGCACCGCATTTCGCCAGCGTCATCCCCAGCGCGCCGATGTACGGGTGACCGATATCAAGCTGGTGCTCAACTTTATCGGGGTGGAAAACCTGCGTCAGTTGGTGCCTTATTACAGCATGCGCAACTGGTTGCCCTCGGGCCATTCCTGTCTGCTGTGGCCCAATCGCAAGCTATGGCAATATGCGCTGGCCTGTGCCACTGCCGCCAAAGCCCTGGCCAAACTCCATGAATCCAATGAAACTCTGGCATTTATCAGCGCCTTCCTCGAGCAGTTTGGTATTACCATGGTGCTCGGTACTGCATCTGCCATTTATGAAAAAAATTGGGGCAATTGGCTCCGGGAGGCCAGTGCCAGTCGGGACAAGGAACTCTATGATGCGGTCATGGCCACCGAGTTTCCCGCGGAAAAGGTACTGGAAGAGGTGCTGCTCCATTCCAGCAGGCTCGCCTGGGAAATTCCGGCCAGGCTGAACTTTGCCGACCATGCTCTGACGCTGAATCTCAAGGCGTTGGATGAATCCCTCACTGTCACCGATATGCCCATGGATGCCCAAATTCTGGCCAAGGCCACGTGTTTCGTCAGGGTGATGACGCTGGAAGAGAGCAATTTGCTCGAACCCCAGGAGGCTCGGGAAATGTACCGTTACTATGGTCTCAGTGAGCAGGAAATACTGCGCTTGAAGGCGCAAAATTACCGCAGAATGGAACTCTTCTGAAACGCGTTGTTCGGGGCGTTAGCCGAACATCCGGCAAAGCAGTACAAGCAGGAGCTCAGTATGGCTAGTTGGCAGGCAAAGGTGCTTAACAGTGTGCTTTCTTACATTGCCAAACCCGGAATGCACGCCCGGGGCGCCCGTTTGTCACTGGCCGATATTCGCAGGCGGCTTGAAGCCCTGGACAGCCGCTATCTTAGCTGGCCCAAAGGGCTTATCAGTGACAATTTGCCCCTCTCCCACAGCGCCTTAATCCATAATCATCTGGAATCCGCTGCGGCACAACGCCCCCGGCTCGCCATCTTTTACGTGCGTGGAGGGGGATTTTGTTTTAAAACCCCCAACGCCCATGGCCGCTTTATCGCAGATCTGTGTCGTGAGCTGGATGCCGATGCCTATGTCCCCGATTATCGGCTGGCACCAGAACACCCGTTTCCTGCCCCCCTGGAAGATGTGCTGGACGGGTATCAGCAATTTCTGTCGCTTTGGTCAGACCCCTTTGTGGTGATGGGTGACAGCGCCGGTGGTAATCTTGCCATGGCTTTGCTGCTGCAAGTCAAAGATATGGGGCTCAGATTGCCCGAATGTGCGGTGCTGCTCAGCCCCGCGCTGGACCTTGGGATCACAGGTGACAGTGAACGGCTGCTCAGTGCAGACGATCCCTTCTTCAGTATCGACTCCCTGCTCAGGCTTAGGGGGGCCTATCTTCAGGGCGCCAATCCCATGGATGTCCGGGCAAGTCCATTGCATGGTGATTTACGGGGCCTTCCGTCCATGCTGCTGCTTGCGGGCACGCGGGAGCTCCTTTTGGAGGATTCACAGCGCCTTGCACAAAGGCTGAAGGAAGCGGGAACCCATGTGGAACATCACTTTCTGGCGCACATGCCCCATGTGTTTCCGCTGTTTGAAATGCTGCCCGAAGCCAGGGAAGCGAGGGAACTCATCCTCGAATTTATCCGGCGGCGCCTGATGTGAATAATATGTCTATTTATCCAATATTCTATGCATTGTCTGAAAATTTGCCGGTAAATAAGATTTTTTCTGACTAAATATGCCATTATCCCCCGCATATAGCGCTTTTCTAATGTCAAAGCGCAAATCTTTATGCAGCTTCAGGCGCCGTTTTGCGGCAACTGATTGTGAAAAACTGGTATTTCGATCACAATTTCGCTAATAATGACATCCAGCCGACACAAGCACATGCTGCAATAAGCCTCAGCAAAAAAGAAAACGCAGCGGCAAACCGGTGGCTTCGCAAGTCACGCAACGAACAAAGGATGAACAGGAATGACTGACAAGATGAATCTGACACGTGCCCAATTTGATGAAGTAATGGTGCCTAACTATGCACCAGCTGCGGTTATCCCTGTCCGCGGTGAAGGCAGCCGTGTCTGGGATCAGCAAGGTACCGAGTATGTGGACTTTGCCGGTGGCATCGCGGTGAACTGTCTTGGTCATTGTCATCCCGCCCTCGTTGGCGCACTGAAAGAGCAGGGCGAGAAACTCTGGCACCTGTCCAACACCATGACCAACGAGCCAGCGCTGGCACTGGCTACCAAACTGGTTGAAGCAACCTTTGCCGACCGGGTGTATTTTGCCAACTCAGGCGCCGAGGCCAACGAAGCGGCACTCAAGCTTGCACGCCGCTATGCAATCGAAAAGTTCGGTGAACACAAGGTTGAAGTGATTGCGTTCGACAAGGCTTTCCACGGTCGTACTTTCTTCACCGTGTCTGTGGGTGGCCAGGCCGCTTACTCAGACGGTTTCGGTCCAAAGCCTGCCGCTATTACCCATTTGCCATTCAATGATATCGCTGCGCTGGAAGCGGCTGTGTCCGACAATACCTGCGCCATCATGCTCGAGCCACTGCAGGGCGAGGGCGGTATCATCAACGGCGACCCTGAATTCCTGCGTGCCGTTCGTCGATTGGCCGACAAGCACAATGCGCTGGTGATCTTCGACGAAGTCCAAACCGGCGTAGGCCGTACCGGCGACCTCTATGCCTATATGGGCACCGAAATCGTGCCGGATATCCTGACCACCGCCAAGGCGTTGGGCGGTGGTTTCCCCATCGCAGCCATGCTGACCACTGCCGACATCGCCTCACACCTCAAGGTGGGCACCCATGGTTCCACCTACGGTGGCAACCCGCTGGCCTGTGCCATTGGTAACGCTGTGATGGACGTTGTTAATACCCCTGAAGTGCTTGACGGCGTGAAGCATCGCGAGCAGCTGTTCCGCGATGGTCTGGCCCAAATTAATGAAAAGTATCATGTATTCTCCGAAATCCGTGGCAAGGGTCTGCTGCTTGGCGCCGTACTCAACGAGCAGTTTGCCGGCCGTAGCCGCGATTTCCTTAATGCCTCTGTTGCCGAGGGGCTGTTGACTCTGATGGCCGGTGCCAACGTAGTCCGCTTTACTCCATCTCTGGTAATTCCTGAGGCAGATATTGTCGAAGGTCTGGCCCGTTTCGAACGTGCCGTTGCCAAGGTAGCCGGCTGATATAACGGGGGCGGCACCGGTTGCCGCCCCTGACGATCCAGCGACGTCCTGCTCCCAACCTCCGACATCCGATTTCACCGAACCAGCCGGTGAGGCTTGGTGCACGCCGGAAAGGTCAAAACGCTTAAAAAAACAGCGGGCAGGACAGAGAGGAGATACTCAAATGTTGATCATTCGTCCAATCCGGGCCAGCGATTTTGATGCCCTGTACCGCATTGCGGTGGAGTCGGGCCACGGCTTCACTTCACTGCCGGTTAACGAAGACTTGTTGCGTCGCAAAATAGCGCGCTCTGAAGCCTCTTTTCAAAAGGTCGTGGAAACCCCTTACGATGAAGGCTACCTGATGGTGCTCGAAGACACACAGACCCAGGAAGTGGTGGGCACCTGTGCACTCGAGGCCGCCGTGGGGATGGAAGATGCCTTCTACCATTATCGTCTCGGCACCGAGGTATATCATTCGCAGCAAATCAATGTGCGCAACGAAGTTGAGACCCTCACCCTCTGTCACGACTACACAGGCGCCGCCGAGCTTTGCACCCTGTTTTTGCGTGGGGCGTATCGCAAAGACAACAATGGTCGCATGCTCTCCCGCAGCCGTTTTCTGTTTTTGGCCCAGCACGCCAATCGTTTCGGGGAAACCGTGATTGCCGAAATGCGTGGTGTCAGCGATGAAAACGGCAATTCCCCGTTTTATGGCTGGCTGCAAAAGCACTTCCTCGGTATCGACTTTGTCGAAGCCGACTATCTCTCTGGTTTGGGACGCAAAGCCTTTATGGCCGAGATGATGCCCAGAAACCCGGTATATGTGTGTTTGCTCCCCGAAGAAGCCCAGAAGGTGATTGGCGAAGTGCATACAAACACCCGTCCGGCCTTGAGTTTGCTGCGGGCCGAAGGTTTCCGCTGCCGCGGATATGTGGACATATTCGACGGTGGCCCAACGGTGGAGTGCAATCTGCAGGATATCCGCGGCGTGCGCGAAAGCCGCCTGCTGACGGTTCGCATCGGTGAGATGCCCGCCTCAGATGACAGTTTTATTCTCTCCAACACCCAGCTTGTGGATTACCGTGCAACCTCGGTCGAGCTGATGGTTTCCTCCGATTCAGATGAAGTGATACTCAGCCCTGAGCTGGCGGCTGGCCTTCTGGTCAGTGACGGCGAGCAGGTGCGGGTACTGGCAATATAGGAATTCGACATGACGCAATTTATCAATGGCCAGTGGCTCGCTGGCGAAGGCAAAGAGATGCAGTCAAAAAACCCCGCCAACGGCGAGGTGATTTGGCAGGGTAAGGCCGCTGTGCCTGCTCAGGTACAAGCGGCTGTGATGGCGGCCCGCGATGCTCAGTTTGAATGGTTTATGCTGGGCTTTGAAGGCCGTCAGGCCATCGTTGAAGCCTACCGCAATGAACTTGAGGCCAACAAGGCAGAGCTTGCCGAGGTGATAGCCCAGGAAACCGGTAAGCCACGCTGGGAAACCGCCACCGAGGCCGCTGCCATGATTGGCAAAATCGGCTTGTCTGTCAGTGCCTATCACAAGCGTACCGGCACCGAAGTGAACGAGGGCGCTGCAGGCCGCGCTGTGCTGCGCCATAAGCCCCACGGTGTGGTGGCGGTGTTTGGTCCCTACAACTTCCCCGGTCACCTGCCCAACGGTCACATAGTGCCCGCGCTGCTGGCGGGCAATACAGTAGTGTTCAAACCCTCAGAGCTGACGCCAAAAGTGGCCGAGTTGATGTTGAAGCTATGGGAGAAGGCTGGCCTGCCAGCCGGTGTTATCAACCTGGTGCAGGGCGAGGTGGAAACCGGCAAGGCGCTGGCGTCACATCCACAGCTCGACGGCCTTTTCTTCACCGGCAGCTCCCGCACCGGTCACTTGCTGCATCAGCAGTATGCCGGGCATCCGGGTAAGATTCTGGCGCTTGAGATGGGGGGTAACAATCCACTCATCGTTAAAGGTGTGAGCGATACCCGCGCTGCCATCCACGACATCATTCAATCAGCCTTTATCTCTTCCGGTCAGCGCTGTACCTGTGCCCGTCGCCTGTACGTTGAAAAAGGCGCCGAGGGTGACAAATTGCTGGCCGGTTTGGTCGAAGCCGTTAAAGCAATCAAGGTAGGCCCCTGGAATGCTGACCCTCAGCCTTTTATGGGCTCAATGATTTCGGAAACCGCAGCCAAAGGCATGCTGGACGCTCAACGTAACCTGCTCAACCTCGGAGCCAAATCCCTGGTGGAGATGACACATCTGCAAGCCGGTACCGGCCTGGTGTCTCCCGGTTTGATTGATGTGACCGAAGTAATTGAACTGCCTGACGAAGAATACTTTGGCCCCTTATTGCAGGTGGTGCGTTACACCAGTTTCGACGAGGCTATCCGTCTGGCCAACGACACCCGCTATGGCCTGTCTGCCGGCATTCTGGCCGATGATAAAGCCGATTATGAGTACTTCCTGGCCCGTATTCGCGCCGGCATTGTGAACTGGAACAAGCAGATCACAGGCGCATCAGGCGCGGCACCTTTCGGTGGCGTGGGCGCCTCGGGTAACCACAGAGCCAGCGCCTTCTATGCGGCCGACTACTGTGCCTATCCGGTGGCATCCATGGAGGCAGACAGTGTCACGCTGCCCGCCAGCCTGAGTCCTGGTCTGACGTTATAAAAAATCAGCGGCGTGCTCCTTCGGGAACACGCCGTTTTTGTTCACCGAGTATTTGTTGAAACCACTGACGTACTGAACATCCGGAATGCCGGACACCCAGGGCTTCATGTCATGGCCCTCAGTGATTAGGTTTAGGAGTGATAGATGCACACTGACGTAAATGCTTTGTTTGCCGCTCTCTGGCAGGACTATATCGAAATGACCCCGTCTGCGGCCAAGGTGCACAAACTGCTTGGCAAGGGCGAAGCCATCATCAACGACCATATCGCCCTGCGTACCTTTAACCTTGCCAAGGTGAATCTGGAGGTGCTGGCTGCACACTTTGAGGCGCTTGGCTATGTTGCCTGTGCCGATTACAACTTTGACAAGAAAAAGCTGCGTGCCAAGCACTTCGAGCATCCCGACAGCACACAGCCAAAGGTCTTCATTTCTGAGCTCCTGGTGGAAGAGTTCAGCCCCCAGTTGCAGGTCATAGTCAAAGACATGGTTGAGCAGGTGGATGCGGCGGCGACCAAGGCTGAGAATTTCCTCTACTCAGGTCGTCACTGGAAACTGGACTTTGTCACCTACGAGAAGCTTTTGGCCGAGAGTGAGTATGCGGCTTGGGTGGCGGCCTTTGGTTATCGCGCCAACCACTTTACCGTGTCGATTAATCACCTGCCCGGTTACACCAGTATTCTTGAGGTGAATGACACCCTTAAGCAGGGAGACTTTGTACTGAACGCCGTCGGTGGTGAAGTGAAAGGCTCACCTGCCGAGCTGCTTGAGCAGTCATCCACCATGGCCGACCGTATTGCGGTGACGTTTGATGATAAAACCGTTGAGCTGCCGAGCTGCTTTTACGAGTTTGCCCTGCGGTATCCCAAGGCCGATGGCGAGCTTTACACCGGCTTTGTGGCGGCCTCTGCCGACAAGATTTTCGAGAGTACCAACGTAAACTGACCGGCTTCTGCGGCCTATGTCAGCCATAAAAAATCCCGGCCTGGCCGGGATTTTTGTTGTGAGCTCAGTCGAACCATCAGGACGTCAGCGCAAATCCTATACTGACCTTGAGGCCACCAAGGCGCACACCACGGCTGAAATCCAATTTCAGCTCATATTGCTCGCAGATTTCTTTCACGATGGACAGGCCAATGCCATGGCCCATCACGGCCTCATCGAGGCGTTTGCCACGCTCTGTAAGCTGCGACAGTGCATCGTCGGCAACGCCGGGACCATCGTCCTCAATATCCAGCCATAGGCGATTATCCAGCGGGTAGAGGCGCAGGGAGACTTCCCCTTTTGCCCACTTACAGGCGTTATCCAGCAGGTTGCCAATCAGTTCCATGCCGTCTTCCCGGTGAATGGGCAGTCGATGCAGGCCGCGGGCGATGTCGATACTGAAGTGGATATCTTTGTGGCGATGCACCTTGTTCAGGGTGTTGGTCAGGCTATCCAGATCCCTTGGGATCTGCATTTGCGCCGCAGGCAGCATATCACCGGTGACCCGGGCCGCCGCGAGCTTGCGCTCGATCATCTTGCGGATGAGATCCAGCTGTTGCTGCATGGCGTCTGCCATTTCAGGGTCGCTGAGCCCCAGGGCTTCCACTTGTTGTTGCATCACCGCCAATGGCGTTTTCAGACCATGGCTTAAGTTACCCAGGTTGTTGCGGCTACGGGCAATCTGTTTGCCTGTGTATTCCAATAGCTCGTTGTAGGTGGCTGCGAGGGGATGCAGCTCGGCCGGAATGCTATCCAGTGCCAGCCGATCGATGTCGCCATCTCTTAAGCGTGACAGGGCTTCTTTAATCTTACGCAGCGGCTTGAAGGACTGGCGCAATACCAGAAAGATACCCGTTATCATGGCAAGCAGCATGCCGAGATTGACCATCAGCTTGGTGCCATAAATCTCGCTGAATACCCTACGGCCAATACTCAAGTCTTGGGCCACGGTAAGGGTGGCCTGAATCTTGCCATTCTGGGACTTTAGCCCCACACTGAGCAGCTGCATGTCGTGGTTTTTGGGGCCGCGGGCTTGCCAGACCCGGGTTTCACTCGGTGCCAGTGGCGTAATGGCCAGTTGCTGGTCCCACAGGGAGCGTGAGCGGATGACCTCATCGGGCAGGTTCAGCTGGTAGTAACGGCCTGAGTAAGCGGGGCGATAGAAGCCGGACAGCATGGAGGAGTCTATGCCGATGTCGCCATCCTGCATGTGGGTGGCAAGGATCACGTGTTCCAGATCTTCTTCGAGACGATTAATGATGGAGTCGTGAAAGGCTTGTCTGAGCATGGACTCAAACAAAAACAGCCCGATGATAGTGCTGACTATCACCAGGCCGGTTAACCACAGGCTCAGCTTGGCCCGAATGGAGATCATGCGTCCAGGCCGTGGAAGATATATCCCTGACCGCGGCGGGTTTCGATGGCGGTCTTGCCCAGTTTTTTACGCAGGTGGGTCACGTAAACCTCCACCACATTGCTCTCTTTCTCATCGTCAAACTGATAGAGCTTGTCGGTAAGCTGCGCCTTGGACAGCAGCTTTTTCGGCGATAGCAGGAAAATCTTCAGCAGTCTGAATTCCATGGCAGTCAGCTCATGGACCTGCTCACCCACCTGCACCGTTTGCTGCGATTCATCCAGTACGACGCCTGAGTAGCTGAGCTGCTTTCCCGGGCTGGCAGGGCGGCCATGGGCGCGGTTTATCAGCGCATGAATTCGGGCGAGCAACTCCTGGGCGTGGAACGGTTTACCAAGGTAGTCATCGGCACCGGCGTTAAAGCCTTCCACCTTCTCATGCCATTGGCTGCGGGCGGTGAGCATGATCACGGGGGTATGAATACCCTCGGTACGCCATTTTTCCAGTAGTGTCAGACCGTTGCCATCGGGAAGGCCGATGTCCAGAATCACGCAGTCGTATTGGGTTTCTTTGATGAGATAATCGGCGTCAACGACCTTATCGGTTACATCGGTGACAAAGCCGGCCTGTTTGAGCTGTTTTTGCAGCTCCTTGACCAGCATGGCATTGTCTTCAACGAGTAGCAGTTTCATGGTTTTTGCATTCGTCCGGCAAAGTGGAATCAGGATTGAGCTCACCGCTGGCGGCATCCACGCTCAGATGGATTATCTGACCACGTTGGAGGCCAAACTGCAAATCGTAGCGCCACTTGTCACCCTCTTGAAACAGATGGGCATCAAGGAGGTTACCCTGGCAATGTGCGGCGACCCGCTGCAGGGTAGCGTCGAGAGAAAGGATCTGGCCCGAACTGACCAATTGCGTGGCCTGATAATGCTCAAGCTCGACAACCGAAGCAGCCACCTCTCCCTGGTGAAGCATGGATGTAAGGATGATGCCTAATGGCAGCCAGCGCGACATACATGCTCCTCATAAGAAAAAGTGGCTCCGGATAGATCGGGAGCCACTTTACCGGAGCTGACTTAAGACAAGCTGAAGGCAGAGTTAGCGGGTGCCGTACACCACGATGGTTTTGCCGTGTGCCTGAATAAGATTTTGTTCTTCAAGCATTTTTAGGATGCGACCCACGGTTTCGCGGGAGCAGCCAACGATCTGACCAATTTCCTGACGGGTGATTTTGATTTGCATGCCGTCGGGGTGGGTCATGGCGTCTGGCTGACGGGCCAGATGCAGCAGTGTCTGGGCGATACGACCAGCCACATCCAGGAAGGCCAAATCGCCTACTTTCTGGCTGGTGCTTTGCAAACGGACGGACATCTGTGCTGCAAGCTTCATCAGGATCTCTGGGTTAACCTGGATCAGTTGCTTGAATTTCTTGTAAGAAATTTCAGCAATTTCACAAGCCTGCTTGGCGCGAACCCAGGCGGTACGCTCTGCTTGTTCTTCAAACAGGCCCAGTTCGCCGATAAAGTCGCCTTGGTTAAGGTAGGAGAGGATCATTTCCTTGCCTTCCTCGTCCTTGATAAGAACTGCGACAGAACCTTTTACTATGTAGTAGAGGGTGTCTGAGTCTTCACCGGCGTGGATCAGAGTGCTCTTGGCCGGATACTTGTGAATATGACAGTGGGATAAAAACCATTCCAGAGTTGGATCGGGTTTCGGTTTGCCAATCAGTGCCATGCCCGTGTTCCTCGCATGAAAAAACTTAAGTAAGGTCGTTCTAAATAAACATTCTACGTCAATGCATCTGGTCAAACCATGATGCAGATCGAAATTCAGAACAACCGAATGTACGCAATTACACATCAAAATTAATGGTTTATTTTGGTGGTTTACTCGGTCATGTCAACAAATACCGCATGGGACCTTTGGATAATCGGCCAGTCTGCCGACCAGGTCACATCTGCTGTTGCCGCTTTGTGAGCTGCTTATTGTTTTTAACATACGTCATCATGAATAGAGGTCAACAGCCCGATATCATGGCGGGCTGGTCAGCTTGGCGGTACCTTTTGATACTCGACATAACGGGGGTTTTCTGGCTAACTCATGGGAAATTGCATAAGGAGCCAAGTTGTGAAGTACTGGCAAGTTGTGACTGCGGCCACCGTGCTGTTATTGAATATGGGATCGGCACAGGCGTTTTCATTGCCCAGACCCGATAGTGACCAGGCTGCTGGTAAGTTGTTGCACATTGAGATGCGTGCAGTGCAGGATGATGCCGATGCCCAGTTTTTGCTGGGGCTCATGTATGTCTCCGGTCGTTACGTGGATAAGGCGCCTGAACTGGGATTGGAGTGGATTGGCCGTGCAGCCAGTCAGGGACACGCCAAGGCGCAACAGACACTGGCCGACTTGCGCTTTGAAGGCCAGCTGGTAGCGCGCAATCTTGCCGAAGCCGAACATTGGTATTTGCAAATGAGCCTGCGTGGTGAGCGCTGGGCCAATTTTCGCCTCGGTTTTATTTATGCTGCCGGCGGTGACGGAGTAGAGCGCAATTGCGGCCGTGCGGTCGAGCAGTTCCAGCTGGTGGGAGACGAGGTGTCTCTTGGCAACGTGGCCTGGATATTGGCGACCTGTCCTGAAGCCCGGTACCGTGATGGCAACAAGGCCGTGACTCTGGCGCTGAAACTGTTGGAAAACGATGCCAATGACCCAACCAATCTGGATAACCTGGCGGCCGCTTACGCAGAGCAGGGCGACTTCAACCGGGCCGTTGCCGTGCAGGAGAAAGCCATCTCGGCATTGGAGCTGAAAAAGCAGGCCGACATCAAGGCAGAGGAGTTTCATCAGCGACTGCAACATTATCAGCAGGGCAAGCCCTACCGTGAAGTGATCCCGCTTCAGCCCTGAAGCAATCAGTAGATAAAAGAAAGCCCGGCAAAGTCCGGGTTTTTTATTGGGTCAGGGCAAGGTGCCAGACACGTAAAAAAGAAGGGTGAGCAACGGAAAAAGATTGGTTAGGGTCGCTGACATACTCAAGGGAGCGAACAGATCAAGATGGGGGAATCCACTCCCAAGAGTATGTCAACTATCGTTATTTCGCCTGAAATTCCGACGAGACACAGAATAATTGGTGTCACTTAATAGAAACTGAAATCACGGTTAAAAGTAAAATTTTTACGTTCATGCTGCCGGTTAACAATTATCACCGTTATGCAGGGCTTCGCGCTTTTCTTTCAGCGCCTTGATAAGCGGTGTCAGGATAAGTTCCATGGCCAGCGACATCTTGCCGCCGGGAACCACCATGGTGTTCATACGCGACATAAAGCTGCCCTGCAACATCGACAGGTAATACGGAAAGTCCACATTGTTAATGCCGCGAAAACGGATCACCACAAAACTTTCGTCGAGGCTCGGAATGGCTTTGGCCGAAAAGGGGTTGGAGGTATCCACCGTGGGTACCCGCTGAAAGTTGATGTGGGTGCGGGAAAACTGTGGCGTCATATGGTTGATGTAATCATCCATGGAACGCACGATGGAGTTCATCACTTTCTCGCGGCTGTGGCCTCGCTCTGAGGTGTCGCGAATGATTTTTTGGATCCACTCCAGGTTGACAATGGGCACCATGCCAATCAGCAGGTCAACGTGCTCGGCTACATTGTGCTCGTTGGTTACCACACCACCGTGCAGGCCTTCATAAAACAGCATGTCGGTGTCGGCGGGCAATGGACGCCACTGGGTGAAGGTGCCGGGCATTTGGTTAAAGGGCACGGCTTCATCGAAGGTGTGCAGGTAACTGCGGGTCTCACCCTGGCCGGTGGCACTGTAATCGGCAAAACACTTTTCCAGGCGGCCAAAATCATTGGCCTCGGGGCCAAAATAACTGATGTCACGATTCTCGGCCTTGGCCTTGCGGATCATCACTTCCATTTCTGCCCGGGTGTAGCGGTGAAAGCTGTCGCCTTCCACATAGGCCGCATTGATATCAAGTTGGCGGAAGATATGGTTAAACGCCGTGGTTGTCGTCGTGGTCCCGGCGCCGGATGACCCGGTAACAGCAATGATGGGATACTTGGCAGACATGGCACTTCCTGAAATGTTAAAAAATTTTGATAAAAATGCGGGCCCGTTAGTTATACGGGCTCGGACTGCTTCGGGTCAATAGTCGGCTGTCAGTCTTGGGATTGCTGTGACGGCAGGCTGCTTTTATGACGAATCCCAACGCTGTCGTTGTCTTCGGAATACTCCACCACCAACTCACCGCGCTTTAGCAGCACTTTGCAGCGGGCAATCGCCTCGTCGAGATGACCTTCTGCCAAACTGTCAAATCCGCCATCTTCCACCTGAGTCAGCAGGTATTCACGGATAAGGTTATTCAGGGTATCGGATGGCAATTGGCTTAAGGCGTCGTAGGGAATGAGCATCTGCGGTCCTTATTTTGCAGCAGGCACGGCCTGCAAAAAATCCAGGATACGCCGCTCGAGGTAAAACTGTGGCCGCCACGGGCTGCCACCATTGATAAAGCCCACGTGGCCGCCGTAGCGGTTAAGCTCATATTCCACGGCGCTGGAAAGCTCATCGGCGCGGGGGATGACCGCGTCGGTCATAAAGGGGTCATCCGCGGCATGGAGTACCAGGGTGGGCGTGGTGATACGTCGCAGAAATGGCAGGCCACTGGCCCTGTCATAGTAGTCGTGCACATCGGTGAAACCGTGCAGTGGCGCCGTGACCTTGTCATCGAAGTCATAAAAGGTCGAGAGTTGTGCCACTTCATGGGCGTGAACCGGCATCGCGGGCCCCAGGCGAGTGTCTGTGACTTTAAAGGCAAGCTTGGCCTGAAGCTGACGAATGAGATATGACTGATACACCCGGGAGAAGCCTTTTTCCAGGCGTTTGGCACAGGCCGCCAGGCGCAGCGGCGCCGACACCACCACGGCGCGGGCGATGGGGCTATCACTTTGTTGCTCACCCAAAAACTTGCCGAGGACATTGCCGCCCAGGCTGTAACCCACGGCCAGTATGGGGCTGTTTGGATAACGGGCACGAATGTGGTTAATGCTGTGGGCCACGTCCTGGGTATCGCCACTGTGGTACGAACGCGGCAGCCGATTAGACTCACCGGAGCAGCTGCGATGGTGATGCACCACGGCGGCAAGTCCCCGGGCCTCACAGGCATGTAACAGTCTGCTGGCGTAGTGGGAACGGGCACTGCCTTCCAGCCCATGGATGGCCATCACAATCGGCTTGCCCTCATCGGGCTGGCCCAGCCAATCCAAATCGAGGAAATCACCGTCTGCCAATTCCAGGCGTTCACGGCGCAGCGCTGGTGTGGGGCGCTTGGTCAGCACCGGCAAGATGGTTTGTATGTGGGGACTCTTGGCCCACCAGGGAGGCGTGAATTGGGAGGTCATTGGCTGGAAAGGGTTGCCCTGAAATAAAACGTATGTTTAATTTGAGCCATTATAACCACGAGCAGGTCAAGGCAGAAACCTCTTGCTGTTGTCTCTTCCTCTTGCCATAACTGACAGCTCAGTCGACGTCTGCGTCTGTGCTGAACACCCGACCTCATTTTTGGGCAAAACCAATGAATAGACGCAAATTCTTGCTGACGGCTCTGGGGGGCACTGCGGCACTCGCCCTGGGCGTCAGCCTGTACCAGCCACAGCTGGACGTGGAAGAGGATGCTGATAAGCCACACCGCATTCTGTTCAGCCTGCTGATGCCTGTGCTGCTGGAAGGAGCCTTGCCGGAGATGGCTGTGCCCCGTGAAGCTGCGGTCAATCGTACCCTGGATGCCATTGAGGCTACCATCTCTGTGCTGCCCGAATCTCAGCGAGACGAGCTGGAGCAGCTGCTTGATTTGCTTGAAAATCGTTTGGGGTTACTGCTGCTGACCGGCAACATGACGCCGCTTTTGCTCAGAAGTCCTGTCGAGCTTGCCAATCAGCTGGAGAGCTGGCGTCAGAGTGGTCTTGCCCTGTTCAATCAGGCGTATATCGGGCTCAGGGAGCTGGTATTGGCGAGTTTCTACAGCTGCCCTGAGCACTGGACCTTGCTCAATTACGCCAAGCCTGAACTGCCGGGCATCAAGTCTTAAGGAGCCCTGATGGCAATTGTTGATCCTATTTATGAAGGGCTGGCGTCGGGTTGGAAACATCTGGACGGTGCTCTGTATCAGGGCAGTGATAAACCACAGACCCTCGAAGCCGATGTGGTGATCATTGGTACGGGTGCCGGCGGCGGTGTGGCGGCCGAAATCCTGACTCAGGCCGGGCTGTCGGTGATCATGGTGGAAAAAGGCCCACTGCGTTCCTCCCGGGATTTCGATATGGAAGAACGTACCGCGTATCCCAATCTGTACCAGCAGGCCGCCGCCATGAAAACCGCCGACAAGGCGATAGGTATCTTTCAGGGCCGCGCTGTGGGCGGCTCAACCACGGTAAACTGGACCACGTCCATACGTACTCCCCCCGAAACCCTGGCCTACTGGCAATCTGAGTTTGCGGTACAGGGCCTGTCAGCCAATGAGCTTGAGCCCTGGTTTGAACAGATGGAGTCCAGGCTCAACATCAGTCAGTGGGCGTTCGAACCCAATAGAAATAATGGCATGCTGCGCCGTGGCTGCGAGCAACTGGGGTGGGACTACACAGTTATCAAGCGTAACGTGCTTGGCTGCTGGAATACCGGCTATTGCGGTATGGGCTGCCCGGTTAATGCCAAGCAATCCATGTTGGTCACCACTATTCCCGCGGCACTGTCGGCGGGGGCAACCCTGTTGAGTCGTTTTGAGGCCACTCAGATAGAGCATCATGCTGACAAGGTCTTTGGCATTTGGGTGCGGGCGCTGGACCAGAATTTGGCTTTGAGGCCCGAAAAACTCATGCTCAAGGCGCGGCACTATATTCTTGCCGGTGGCGCGATTCACACCCCGGTGCTGATGATGCGCTCCGGGCTTGCCGACCCCATGCAGCTTTTGGGGAAACGTACTTTTTTACATCCCACGGTACTCTCGGGGGCCGTCTTTGATGAGGCTATCAATGGCCACAGCGGCGCACCCCAGTCGATTTATTCGGATCAGTTTGTCTGGCGAGATGGCGCAGCCGGTGAACTGGGTTACAAGCTTGAAGTGCCGCCCATTCATCCAGTGCTGATTGCGTCCAAAACGTTGGGCTTTGGCAAGAGCCATGCGGAATTGATGGCCAACTTCAATCAGCTTCAGGTGGTAATAGCCCTGGTGCGTGACGGATTTCATTCCCAGAGCCAGGGCGGCAGCGTCGGTCTGGAAGGCAAGGGCTTTAAACTCGACTATCCGCTGACTGAGCCTTTCTGGCGTGCGGCCAGAGCCGCCTTTGCCAGCATGGCCGAGCTGCAATTTGCCGCCGGTGCCCGCAGGGTGCTGCCCATCAGTGAAGGCGTGGGCTATTTGAATTCCTGGCAGGAGGCCAAGGCCGCCATTGCCGATATGTCGCTGGCGCCGCTCAAAACCGTGGTGGCCTCGGCTCACGTGATGGGTGGTTGTCCCATGGGTGAAGATAAGACTAAGACCATGGTCGACAGTCTTGGCCAAAGCCACTATCTGGAAAACCTGTCGGTGATGGATGGCTCGGTATTTCCAACCAGTTTGGGGGCTAATCCGCAGCTGTCGATTTATGGCATGGTGGCTAAAAACGCCACGGCTCTGGCGGGGCGTTTGGCGCCGGGGAGCACACCGCCCCAAACAGCACCTGATGCCGCCCCGAAGGCAGATTTTGTGACGGAAACGGCGGCGCAAACTATCTCTGCTGCAGCACAGCCGTAATTGCTGACAGCGGCAACGTCCTGAGGCAGAAGCCAGCCTCGATACACATGATTGAATGGTCCGTAAAAAAAGCGCCTCAGGGCGCTTTTTTATGCTTATTTGCTTGTTTTTAAGGTGTTACTGGCGGTGTCGCCAGCTGACTTAATCTTGATGGATGAGCGCGGCGGCTACCTCAATATCAAGCCCGAACTCTGCCAACAGCAGCATCAGATTATCAGCTTCGCCCTGGCTGGTGGGCAGTTGGTTTAAACGATGGAGCAGCAGATTTTGTACCTTGCGCTCCATCATCAGCTCCACATCCAGCATCTGACGGTATTCGTCTTCGCTCAGGCTGTTTTTGGCCAACTGCCGCAAGCGACGATAGGGACCTATCAGGCGCTCGTCCCAGGCAGCGACTTCGACAATCAGCATTTGCCATTGGCTCTGGTTGAGCCCTGTGCCGCGCCGGTCGAGTTCGCTCGCCAGCAACAACAGATTGACATTGATTTGGCAGTCATCCTGCAGCGACAGGCAAAGCGATTCATGCAGGCTGTAATGGGCCTCGCAGGCTTGCCAGAGTTCGCGGGTGAATACTTCCTCAGATATCAATGGGAGACTCCTTATTCCATTGTGACGGACTTATGGGTGCCGACATTCGTGCTGCGTCAGAGCTGGGCGGCCTGTTCGATAACGTCAATTTGCTCCTGAAGCTCTAACCACGCCATTTCGCTTTCTTCCTGCTGCTGACCAAGAGTGGTTCGCTCGGCCAGTATTTTAGTCAGCTCCGCCTTGTTTTGCGCCTCATACAAACTGGTATCGGCCAGACGTTCTTCAATCAGTGCGAGACGGCTGGCGATTTTATGCTGCTCATCTTCGAGTTTGGTTTGCTGCTTTCTCAGGGGCGAGAGCTTTTGGCGCAGTTCAGCTTCCAGTCGCTTTTGCTGCTTCTTGTCCTGCGCCGGGCGCTCTGCATCGTTATCGCTGGCCTTGGCGGCCGCTGCCTTTGCGGCATCCAGCAGCCACTGATGGTAGTCCTCAAGGTCGCCTTCGAAACTGCTGACCTGACCGGCATCTACCAGATAGTAGTCATTACAGGTGAGCCTGAGCAGGTGCCTGTCGTGGGACACTATCACCATGGCACCTTCAAAGGTTTGCAGTGCCAGCGTCAGAGCGTGGCGCATTTCCAGATCCAGGTGGTTGGTGGGTTCGTCCAGCAGCAGCAGGTTGGGGCTTTGCCACACCAGCAGCGCCAGTACCAGACGGGCCTTTTCGCCGCCGGAGAAGGGCGCGACCGGCGAGAGTGCCATGTCGCCATTAAAGCCAAAACCACCGAGGAAGTCCCGCAGTTCCTGTTCTCGGTGGCTGGGCGCCAGTCGCTGCAGGTGCATCAGCGGGCTGTCATCCATGTGCAAATACTCCAGCTGATGCTGGGCAAAGTAGCCAATGGTGAGGCCTGGGTTGGGCTCGTACTTGCCGGTGAGCGGTTTGAGCTCGCTCGCCAGCAATTTAATCAGGGTCGATTTACCGGCGCCGTTGCGGCCCAAAAGACCAATGCGGGCACCGGGCACCAGATTTAAATGCACCTTACCGAGGATGGGCGTTTCACCATAACCCACAGACACGTTTTCCATGGCCACCAAGGGGTTTGGCAGACTGGCGGGTTCGCGAAACTCCATATAGAACTGGCTGTCGGCCTTGGCGGGCAAGAGCTCAGTCATCTTTTCCAATGCCTTCAAACGGCTTTGTGCCTGCTTGGCCTTGCTGGCCTTGTAGCGGAAACGGTCGACGAAGGATTGCATGTGGGCGCGTTCCCGCTGTTGGCGCTCAAAGGCCACCTGCTGCTGCGCCATACGCTCGGCGCGGGTGCGCTCAAACGTGCTGTAGTTGCCCTTGTAGAAGTTAAGCTTCTGGTTTTCCACATGGACGATTTCATCCACAATGGCGTCGATAAAGTCGCGATCGTGGCTGATGAGCACTAGGGTGCCCGGGTAGCTCTTGATCCAATCCTCGAGCCAGAACATGGTGTCCAGATCAAGGTGGTTGGTCGGTTCGTCAAGCAACAACAATTCTGATCGGCAAAGCAGCGCCTGAGCCAGGTTAAGGCGCATACGCCAGCCACCGGAAAAGCTCTTCACGCTGACCGACTGCTTTTCTTCGCTGAAGCCCAAACCCGCCAGCAGGGCGCCGGCGCGGGCACGTATGCTGTAGCCGCCGATGGCATCAAGCTTACCGTGCAGGTCTGCAATGGCATGGCCATCGTTATCGGTCTCTGCTTTTCTTAAAGCCGCTTCGAGTTCACGAAACTCCATGTCGCCATCGAGCACATATTCCAGTGCCGAGACTTCCAGTGCCGGGGTTTCCTGAGCCACAGAGGCAATGCGCCACTCGCGGGGTACCTGAATATCGCCCTTGTCCAGGCTGAGTTTGCCCATGATCAATGCCAGCAATGAGGATTTGCCGGTGCCATTGGCGCCAACAAGGCCGACCTTGTGACCGGGGTAAATAGTGAGATTGGCCTCATCCAGCAGTACTTTGCTGCCACGGATAAGCTGGGCCTGGGACAGGGTGATCATCTGGGGTCCACATACAGATATAAAGGGCAGAATAATAACCAAGTTCAGGCCCGGCATCCAGCGCGAAGCCGGGATTAGGGTTGCCTGCGTAAGCTGTGGCACAATAGCGGCATTCTTTTGTTGGATTTTCCCTGTATGAGTATTTCCAGAAAACGATTTGTGGCCGGTGCCAAGTGCCCCAAGTGCGGTGCGAGCGACAGCATAGTGCTGTTCAAAGACCATGGGGTTGAAACCGTGGAATGTGTCGAGTGCGATTATCGCGAGCAGCAGGCCGAAGAAAAGGTCGCCCAGAAGGCGTCCGGTGCCGTGATTGGGGTGTTTAAACCGGACTGATATTTCGATTTTATCGATATGTTAAGCCGCTTCTTTGCGATGTTCTTTCGTATTGGCGGGCGCTATGCTGTCATCATTGCACTGGAGAACTCGCCATGAAGATCAACACACGTCTATTTTCCCGTCCTGCCATGGACGGCGATGGAGTCAACATCCGCCGGGTGGCAGACTTTGAGCGCTTACAGCTCGATCCTTTTCTGATGGTCGATGAAATCCGCTCGGACGATAAAAGCGATTTTATCGGCGGTTTCCCGCCCCATCCGCACCGGGGGATTGAGACCTTTACCTATATCCGCAAGGGTGGCTTTGAGCATCGCGACCACATGGGCAACGTGCGCGCCATTCGTGCCGGTGACGTGCAGTGGATGAGCACGGGGTCGGGCGTCATTCACTCGGAAATGCCACTGGCCGATGCAAGCGATGGCCTGCACGGCTTTCAAATCTGGCTCAATATGCCCGCACAGGACAAGATGCGTCCGGCCCGTTATCTCGACAGTACTGAGCTGACACAGCAAAGATATCCCTCGGGCAGGGGAGCAGACTTTTATCCCTTGGCGGGGCGCTGGCTTTTTGAAGGCGAGGCGATCGATGGTCTGGTACAGGGCCTGGCCGCGAATGGGGCTGTGGCAGATTTGTCATTAGCGCCGGGCGGCCGTGCCAGTCTGGATTTGAGCGAGCGCGGCTTCGTTGGCCTGTATCTGTATCAGGGCGCACTGCACTGCGAGGATGGTCGGTCATTTTTCAGTGGCGAGTACCTAGTGCTGCAGCCCGGCGAGCTTGAGCTGGTTGCCACAGAGGAAGGTGCCGGGATGCTGCTGTTTGCCGGTGAGCCCATCGGCGAGAAAATAGTGCACATGGGCCCCTTCGTGATGAACACAGAGGCCGAAATCCGTCAGGCTATCCATGATTATCAGACGGGTCGCTTTGGCTCCCTCGAATTGCCCAAATAGCCATCCATTTATTAGTCCACTGTTGTGAATACAAAAAAGGGGCCGCAGGGCCCCTTTTTTACAGGTAATTTTTACAGCTGCTTTTTAGCGTGGCTTGGCTGCACGTTCAAGACGGTTTTGCACGGCTTGCCATTCACTGCTGTGTGGCGGCTCGGCGATATAAATCGCACTGAGGGTTTCGTGGTCGAGCTGATACAAGGCATCGTAGAGCCCCTGGGCATAGGCATCGGGGTCTGCGCCGAGCTCTATGGCTTTTCCGGCTACTGGTACTGCATTGCCGCAGAAAATCCAGCCGATGTCATTGGCCTGGAGCAAGTGGCTGACATCAGATTCTGCGCCATATCGGTAGCAGGGTAAGCCGGGGGAATAATGCTTGTGGTGCTGCCCGGGGGCCACCACGCCACCGCTTTGCTGAGCAACCGGGCGGCCAAGCACGGCTTCGATACTGGCAACTGATACCATGCCCGGGCGCAGTAATCTGGGTTCATCACCGGGAAGCAGCGCCACTATGGTGGATTCAAGCCCCACCCTGCAGTTGCCACCTTCCAGAATAAGCAGTTCATCACCGGCAAACTGGCGCGCCACATGGTCGCTGCTGGTGGGGCTGATGGACATGTACTTGTTGGCCGAGGGGGCTACCAGGGCGCGGCCAAAATCCTTCAGCAAGGCAAGCGCCTGGGGATGAGCCGGCATTCTCAGGGCAACCGTATTCTGCCCGGCGGTGACAGCACGGGATACATAGGTCTTGGCAGGCAGAACCAGAGTCAGTGGCCCGGGCCAAAACGCTGCCATCAGCGCCTCGGCGTCCTGTCCCACGTCGCTGGCCCAGTCATTAATCCAGCTTGCGTCGGCCACATGCACAATCAGCGGATTGGTCGCCGGACGCCCCTTCAAGGCAAATACCTTGGCGACGGCATCCGCGTTGCCCGCATCGGCGGCAAGGCCATACACGGTCTCTGTGGGCATAGCCACCAGCTCACCCCGGTTAAGGGCAGCCACGGCAAGGGAAATTTGGTCGGTGATTTGCGCCATACGCACCTCTGAAAAACTGGCCGCGTATGGTAAAAATTTGACCAGAATCAGTCAAGCCGAAACTGGCTCTCCATGATGAATGGCTTTGCCTTTGTCCGGGATTTTTGGCATGGTGCCGCAATATTTACCGGTTTGGAGCCAAAGGTGAAATCAGCCCCGTTTAAATCTCTGAGTTGTGTCGTGTTGGCTGCCGTTATCAGTGCCTGTGCAAGTCAGCCAGACAGGGAGCTTGGCAAGCGTTATCTGGATGGTGAACTCCAGCAGCCGCTCAATTGGGTTGCAGCGGTGCAATCCGATGCCAATCGCAACTACACCCGCTTTGCCGACCAAAGCAGTTTGGTGCTTGAGCGTTCACCGCGTCTGGCCTCCCGTTACGCGCCCCTCTACCGGCAGCTGTCTCAGTGGCTTGAGAGTGGTGGCGATCCGCTTTCACTGGGGAATTTTGGGATTGAAGCGGCCCAGTTTGGTGGCGCCGATCGCCAGGGGCATGTGCTCTTTACCGGCTACTTTTCTCCAGTGCTGGAGGTGCGCCATAGCCCCGACAGCCGCTTTCAATACCCGCTTTATGGTGTGCCCGACTGTGTGAAACACAACTCGCCATGCCCAAGCCGCGAGGCCATTTTACAGGGAGCACTGTCGGGGCAGGGGTTGGAGCTGGCCTACAGCGACAGCCTTATCGACAGTTTTCTGATGGAAGTGCAGGGCTCAGGCTTTGTCCATTATGGAGATAACGACGAGCTGCAATACCTGGGCTATGGCGGTAAAAATGGCCATGCGTACCGGAGCATAGGTAAAGTTTTGATTGAACAGGGTGAAGTGGCAAAAGAGCAAATGTCGCTGCGGGCCATTAAAGCCTGGGCCGACAGCCATTCTGAAGACGAAGTGAAGCAACTGCTCGCCCACAATGCATCCTTTGTGTTTTTCCAGGCACGGCCCAACCATGATGTCTTGGGCAGTGCAGGTATTCCCTTGTTACCCATGGCGGCCGTGGCGGCCGATAAACAGCTGCTGCCCATGGGCACGCCGCTGCTGGCCGAGGTGCCTTTGCTCGATGACGTAGGCAACTGGACCGGCAGGCATGAACTCCGGTTGCTGATTGCGCTGGATACCGGGGGCGCTGTGGATGGCGGCCACCTGGACCTTTACCACGGCATGGGGCCCGAGGCCGGAATGGCAGCAGGGCACTACAAACACTTTGGCCGTGTATGGCGGCTGGGACTGGGCGCAGGCTCCAGTGTCACCCCGGGGACGCCCTGACCTCATCAGCCAGCGACATACAGGTAAGCCTGTGACAGGCACCTGCCGCTAAGTTTGTTGGGGTGTTTTTAAAAACAGCACCAGCATAAGCACCATCGCCAGCAGTAACATAAACGACGAGATGGCCAGCACAGGATCTATGGTGGCCACCTCAATGTGCTGGCCATAGAGCAGAAACAATCCCGCTGACATCAGCAGCACTCCCAGCTGATGCAGCCAGAATTGCCCCTGTACCAGCGCTCCCGCTGCTCCGGGCAGCCAGAGCTTGTGGCACAGACCATAGATGAAAGACACCACAAATCCCGCCAGCATGATGTGGGCGTGGGTCACCCTGTGACCGTGAACGCCTGATTTGGCCATGTAGATGCCAAGGCACATGCCGAGGATGGCATAGCAAAGGGCGCTGATAATAAACTTTCTGTCCATTTTGGATTCTCCGAAGCTCAGGTCTTGCCGTGGGCCATGCCTGCAACGGCTTGGCTCCTGTCAGTGCAGGTGTTTCAAACAGCTTGAGTGAAAGTTTGGGTGTTGGCGCTGTGCATGCGCCAATTCTTAAGGTTTCAGTGAGTATAGTCCCACTGTGATGACCCGCTCTCGCAGGCAAGGTGGAGGTTGCGGACTGAGGGTTGTGGACCAAGGGGCCTAAAAAGGCCGCAGTAGCTGAGGCCGCAGCAACTGAGGCTGTGGTAACCGAGGTCGCGGGGCCGGGAAATCATCAAAAAAAACGCCTCCATTCAGGAGGCGCTTTGTATTACCGTTTTTACCTGCCTGACCAGAGCGACTGAGGTATTACCTTGGTATCGCTCTGGCTCAGCTCCCGGTATCAGCGAGTAAACTTGTGATACTTTTCAATGCCTGCGCTATTGCCAGGGTTGTGGCAAACGGCACAGGATTCCTGGGTAGACAGGGTGTACCAACCGGTTGCAGGTACGTCATCAGAGATGGTACCGCCCATGGACTTCATGTGGCTCAGGGCCGATTCCTTGGTGTGACAGGCATAGCAGTTGGCCGTTACTGGGCTGGCCATCTTGTTGCTGACACCATAGGCGCGGGCCTTGATGAACTGGTTGGGGATCGCGTTCAGGTCCATGGCGCCATCGGCGTGACAGGCCACACAGCTGGTTTCAGGTGCAATGGCGCTGGCGGCGTTGGATACTTCGTTTCCGTCCGCATCTACGCTCTTGCTGCCCACACCCCAGTGCTTGCTGTGAACCATGGGGCCGAAGCCTGGGCCTGATCCACCGGCACGACGGTCCTGACCGTTGTTGTGACAGGCCACACAGCCCAGGCCACCTTCGGCGAAGTTACCATTCTTGTGGAAGTTGGCTTCGCTGTTGTGACAGGTGGTGCAAGACTCGCTGTCGACGTTATGACGACGCTCGTAAGCTGTCACAGCGCCATCGGCTTGAGCGGCCACATCGGTGTAACCATGGATAGTCACTACATCAGATTCGGCGCCTGTGAAGTCTTTGGCGGTGAAGCTGACACGCAGTGATGCCATCAGGCCTGCACCGGTCCAAGCTGACAGATCAGGTGTTGTGCCGACAACATGTGGCACACCGTGACCGGCAGATTGCGCATAACACATGGTCTTGCGACCTTCGGCGTCGTAGCTGTAATCATAGGCTTCGGTGATACGGCCAACGACGCTGTCGTTATACACGCCGTGCAGGTAGGAACCCACGTAGTTGATTGGCTTGTCAGGATTATGAGTTGTTTGGGTATCATCAAACAGCTCATGGAGGTCAACCAGGGTTTCAGCGCCGGTCTGAGCATCTACCTTATACAGCGACAGAGTAGTACACCATTGACCTGCCAGACCTGAATCAGGGAACCAGGCTGGTGCAGTACCTGTGACCTTGTAGCTGTCGTTAATCGCTTTGTTGGACGTGATGGCAGTCTTGCCTTCGTGCAGCTTGCGCAGATCTGCACCGTTGCCGGGGATAATATCACCTGGGATGCCGCCTGTGTCGTGACAGTCGATACAGCCAGGGCCGGTGAGGCCGACATTGATAGTTGGCTCGCTGTGGCAAGAGCTACAGTTCATCACGCTAAAGCCGGTTTCAAACTCCTGGTGATTGATGTGACCAATCTTGGAGAGAGTATTTCTGGCATAACCGCCAACGGAGAAGCCTTCTTCGTTCACCACATTGCGGCTCACCTGGCCGTGACATACCTGACAGCCTTCAACGAAATCAACTTCGCCGTCCATGCCCTGTGCCACGTAGCTTGAGTGACGGCGTGGGCTGGTGGAGTAATCCACGTGGCAGGAGAAGCAGGCTTCTGTCGTGGTGGAGTGAGTGCCTTCGGGCTTGTTCACCACCAGAGGTGCTGAGGTGGCAATACCATCGTTACCGCCAACACGCAGCCAGACGATGCCTTCGGTACCGGCATTAACGCCTTTCATGGGGGCGCTGAACTTGTAATGACCATCGTCAATCACAGTCAGGACCGCGCCTTCGGTGGCCTGAGTCGCCGCGCCGCCAATAGCAACATTGTCGGCGATGCCGTTGATATCGGCTTCATCGCGGTTATTGATAAAACCTTTGGAAGTCAGGGCCGCCACTTTAGCCTGTGCGTTCACCAGGCCATTGATTGGGTTGTTGTTTTCATCGGTGATCTCAAATTCGTAGCTGATAGCTCCCTCTTCGAAGCTATAGTTGATCACTTTCAGATTGGTCACTGTGGACGTGGTAACAGGTGGTGGTGACCAAGGCTCGCCCGGAGTACCTGGGGTGCCGGGTGTACCTGGGGCACCGGGTGCACCGTCTGCGCCATCTTTACCATCATCACCGCAACCTGCCAAAGCCCCGGTCAGCACCAGGGCTACCAGATATGCCAGCTTTCTGGAGGTGAATTTTCTCATCATAATCTCCTTTTGCCCCAGAGGTTGTGATGTTTGGCGCCCGCTCCAGGCAGAGTGGTAAGACTCTGAACCTGACGCCGTGGATCACATCGTACAAACGCTGGGTACTTTTAATTTTTATTGAGTGCACAATGCCTCGAAAGGGATAGTACGATGACCGGGCCGAACGGTTTTTGACCTGGGCAGCATTTGTTAATACCACTTTGGAGATAGGTCTCATTTTTAACAAATAGTTGCCGGTTTAATGTAATCGGTAACAAAAGCGCTTGATACGCAAAAGGTTTTCACAACACGCGAAAAGTGTGGTTAAGGGGATGCAGAGAGGGCAATCAGGTATGAATTCGGGGGCTCGCCGCCAACTTCAATAGGGCGGCAAGGTGTCTTTTACTGGATAACTTCTGTGAGCAAACGTTGCCACCGACTTGTTAATACATCAGTGACAAGTTCAGGAGCAGGCTATGCCGCTGAGCCGTTCAAGCGACTGACCACCTTGTTGCGTCCAAGCCCCTTGGACTCATACAAAGCGGCATCGGCGCCCTGCAGCGCTTCTTGCATGTTGTCAGCGCTGGATGATACAGGATGCACCCCAATACTCACGGTGAAGTGCAGCTTTTCACCTTCCTGAGTGGTTATCGGCAGCCTTTCGGTGTTCGCACGGATGCGCTCGGCAATGCGGGTGGCGTTGTCCAAATTGCAGTTGAGCAGCAACACAAACTCATCACCACCGAAGCGACAGGCGATATCCTGAGGTCGCTGGTTTTGTTTGAGTACGGCGGCGAATTCGATTATCACCAGATCCCCCACATGGTGACCATAGGTGTCGTTAATGGACTTGAAATTATCTATGTCGATGATCAACAGGGTCCAGTGGGCGCCTGTCGCTTTGGCCTCGGTCAGCAAGAGCGGGCTGGTCACATCAAAGTAGCGTCGGTTAAAGAGGTGCGTCATGGGATCTGTGTTTGCCTGGCGCTTCAGCTCCCCCTGTTTGGCCTTGAGTTGCTCAAGGGTTTTAATCCGGTACGACAGGATGAAGGCCATCATCAATGCTTCCAGCAGAATGCCGATGCCGACACCATGACTGTTGATTTGATTGGCCTGACTTAAGCCCTTGTAATAAAACACGGCCGACATATTGAAGATGATAAACATCGAATGTCCCAGCAGGAAATACTTGGCCAGGGGCTCACCTTTACGCCACAAAGACAATGACACACCAAAGGTGACCACCATCATCATGGCCGCCAGGCTGCTGGCGGGCTTGAGGGCTCCGACCACATCAAACAAACTGTAAATAAAGTCGGCAACCAGGAGTGTCAGCATCAGGCTCAGCGCCAGATGCTCCCTGGGGTAGCGGCGGCGGGTCTCGAAAATCAGCATCATAAACAGCACCAAAAAGCTGGGCATGCTGAGCAGGTTTGAGTTGAGCTGCAATAAGGCCGCGCTGTAAACGCCCAGAAAGTTGGCCGCCACCCCATAAGACAAACCCACCCAGATGGTGCCCGAAATGAGGTAAAGGGCATACACCACATTTTCGACTTTGCGGGCCGACAGATATAAAAAGAAGTTGTAAATCATCAGCGCCAACATCATGCCAACCAGCAGTGCCATGTAGTTACCGCTGCCTACCAAGGCTCGTTTGGAATGCTCTTCGTCGTATAACGCAAGGCTGTACCACTGGTGAGAAAAGGTCACATTTTTGATGTAGATGGTTTTGCGCTCGCCGGCGGCAATGTCAAAGGCATATACCGCGCTGCCGCCAAACATCATGGGGTGCGACTCGTCCCTGTCTAGGTGAATATCGGCCTGGCTCAGCAGCTCATTCTGGCGGGTTTCATAGAAATTGATGCTTTGCAGATGGTAGGCGTGGGGGTGATGGATGAATAAGCGCCGACTGTGAGATGCAGTATTGTGGACCTCAAGCCGCGACCAGGTCGTCTTGGCATTGGTGCCCAGGGTGATGCTGCTGCCGCCGGGGATAAAATCCTGCAGCTGTACCTCCGCCAGTGACATTTGCTGGCTTGGGTCGACAAAATAGCCGGTGGCGAATTCTGTCAACGCCACGTCTCCTTCGCCCACTTCAATGGTTCTGTCGGCAATTTGCCCGGGCTCTGATGCCCACAGAGAGCTGGCAGAGGCGCACATCAGCAGTAACATTATCCTTGTCAGCAATGACACAGCGCGCGTAAGCATCAAAAAATCCAATTTAAATAAATGGCTACAGATAGCCAATCATAAAGGACCTCAATGGCTTTATCGAGCCGTTAACAGGGAGGCAACGCACAGCGGGCTGAGATTCATACGACTTTCTGACAAAGGTCTGGTGGCGATATTACGCTGCCGCAAAGGCTCCCCGTGGCAGGAGGCGATGCGGCAGCGGATGACGGGATTCAGACCAGCAGCGCCCTGGCGTAGGGCCATAGCAGCGCGATGGCAATGGCGTACATGGTCACAAAATATGATGGGATTCAGACCAGCAGCGCCTTGGCGTAGGGCCATAGCAGCGCGATGGCAATGGCGTACATGGTCACAAAAATAAAGCGATCCAGATAGCGCCAGGCTGCGGGCCTGGCAAACATAGGGGCCATGAGTCTGGCGCCAAAGCTTAAGGTAAAGAACCACAGAAAGGATGCCAGAATGGCGCCTGCGCCAAACCATTGCCGGGCTTCACCGCTGAACTGGGTGCTGATGGAGCCCAGCAGCACCACGGTATCCAGATACAGGTGCGGGTTCAAAAAACTGATGGCCAGAGTGGTCATCAACGCCGCCTTGAGACTGCCTGCGCCTGTCGCCTTGGACAAGTCCATTTCCTTATCGCTGAAGGAGGCCTTCAGGGCATTGGTGCCATACCACAGCAGGAAGGCAGCGCCGCCGAAGGTTGCCCCATGTTTCAGGGCGGGAAACGCCAGGATAAGTGAGCCCAGCCCGGCCACACCGGCAGCAATCATCAGCGCATCAATCAGCGAGCAGGTCAAAGCAATGGGCAGGCTGTGGGCGCGCATGATCCCCTGCTTGAGGACAAAGGCGTTTTGGGCGCCGACGGCGATGATCAGGCTGGCGCCTATGGCCAGCCCCTGAACGAATGCGGTTTCCACTGGGTTTTCCTCAAATCGGTAGCAATTGTGCGAAGCTTAACCAAGACAAAATAATTAAGATAACTAATGTTTTTTATGTGATATTAGTAACTCTTATGATGTTTTGGGTCTGTTAACAGACAATGACGGCCGAGGATGAGGCATGCTGGATTACACCAATTTAAAGGCGCTGGCGGCAGTGGTGGAAGCCGGTGGCTTTGAGCGCGGTGCAAAGGTGCTCTGTATCACCCAGTCGGCGGTATCTCAGCGCATCCGCCAGCTCGAAGAGCGCATAGGTCAGTCGCTGCTGATTCGTTCTGTGCCGGTTACGCCAACGCCTGCCGGCAAGCGGCTGCTGCGTCATTACCAGCAGGTGGCATTGCTTGAGAGTGAGCTTGGCAGCGAGCTCAATGCCGAAGACCCGGGCAAACCAACCCAGATTGCCATCGCAGTGAATGCCGACAGTCTGGCCACCTGGTTTTTGCCGGCATTAAGCCCGCTCTTTGCCCGCTACGGCTGGCTGATGAAGCTGATAGTGGATGACGAGTCTTACACCCATAACCTGTTAAAAAATGGCGATGCGGTGGGCTGCGTGACCACTACAGCAGATCCCATGGCGGGCTGCTCCAGCGAGTTTTTGGGGGTGATGCACTACCGCTGTGTCGCTACCCCGGACTTTGTTGAACGCTTCTTTGGCAACGGCCTAACGACATCGGCCCTGAGTCAGGCTCCAGCGGTGATTTTCTCCACCAAAGACCGGCTGCACGAACGCTTTTTATCTCAGCATTTTTCCATGCCGGCCAAGGGGTTTTATCAACACACAGTGCCCTCGTCGGAGGGCTTTTTGGATGCCATAGTGCAGCATTTGGGGTACGGGCTGGTGGGGCATTTGCAGGCCGATAAGCTCATTGAGTCGGGCACCCTGATTGACCTTTGCCCCGGGCTTGGGATGGACGTGGCCCTTTACTGGCAGCACTGGAATATCAAGGCCAAACACACCACCATCATCTACCGCGCCCTGGCGGCGGCGGCACGTCAGAGCCTCAGGCAGCAGGATGCCTGAGCACCTTTAATCCATACCTTTGTATTGACGAAAAAAGCCCCGCGATTGCGGGGCTTTTTGTTAATGGCAACCGGCTTATTTGGTGCTGAAGGTGTTTTCCACCAGCTCGGTCTTGTTGTCGGCCTGGGCCACGTGACACTGGGTACAGAAGTAGTTGTGACCATTGAGGGTGCCCTTGGCATCCACAGTGTGGGACTTGGCCACCGGGGTGGCTTTCATCCGCTCGGCCTTATCCCAGCTGTGACAGTTCAGACAGCCATTTTTATTTAAGGTGATGGCGTAGTCGTCCTTGTGGGGAATAAGCGGTGGCTGCTCACTGTAGTTACGCTCGATGGCGGTGCCACGCTTGGGGTAGGTGGGCAGCGCATCGGCCGGGCGCACGTCAGTGATCTGGGCGCTGCCCGCCAGTGATTGGACATTGACCGGCTCATTGTTCACCGGGGCGTTCTGGCCGCTGCAACCGGCGATGGCGACAAACAGCGCAGCTAAGGTGAGTACTCTTTTCATTGTTCGTTCTCCGCCTTCTTGGCAATTCGGGGGCTTTTCTGTAAAGGATTATCCTGGAATGTAAATCGGTTCTTGTACTGGAATACGCCTTTGGCACACACATCGATACAGCGGCCGCACTGGGTGCAGTCCGAGTCTGTAATCATCGGATTTGCGCCCTTGAGGGCAGGTTTGAGCACCTGACGCTCGGGGCAGACCACGAAGCAATCCATGCAGTTGTTGCAGTCTTTGGCGTTCACCGCGGTCATCTTCACCGGGCTTAACTTGCCAAGGAGGGCAAACAGGGCGCCACTGGGGCACAGGTGCGAGCACCACAGCCGCTCGACTATCAGGAGATCCGCAAGGAAGATGGCGACAAGCAGCCCAAGCCCGGCACCAGCGCCAAACAGCACGGCGCGGTAAAGCACGGGCACGGGATTGAGCCACTCCCAGGCGGCGATGCCTGTGACCACAGGCAACAGCAGCACCAGCGCCAACATAAAGTAGCGCAGCTGGCGCGGCAGCTCCGGGGTTCTTGGCAGGGCAAAGCGTCTGCGAAGGTAGGCCGCCAAATCCGTCACCATGTTCACCGGACACACCCAGCTGCAGAACACCCGTCCCCCCATCAGCGCGTAAAACAGGCCGATAATGGCAGCGCCAATCAGCAGGCTGGCCTCTGGCACATGGCCAGCGGTAAGCAGCTGCAGTGTGACCAGCGGGTCGGCCATGGGGATGGTATCGAGCAGCAAGCTGGACGACAGGTTGCCCTTGAGCAGCCACAGCCCCAACAGGGGGCCAATGGCAAACAGCGCCAGCACGGTCAGTTGTGTGGCGCGGCGCAGCAGCAAAAAGCGATGCGCCTTCCACCAACCGAGTTCGCGGATGGCATCCTCGGCAAAGCGTGCTTGGTTTACCTTGGCAGTGCTCATAGTTCAAACCCCTTGTTCAGCATTTCAAGGGTGGTGCTTTCGGTATTGAAATAGGTGTCGTGATCGGCGGTTTTACCCATGGCGATATGGGGTGGCAGTACCTTGATGGCCGCCTCGTCCAGTACACAGGCATGTTCACACTTGCCGCAGCCGGTGCAGGTATCCGGGTTAACGACAGGAATAAACATGGCGTGATGGCCGCTGCGTTCATTGCGTGAACGCTCAAGGGTGATGGCATTGTCAATCAGCGGGCAAACCCGATAACAGACATCGCATCTGAGCCCTTTGAAGTTCAGGCAGTTTTTCTCATCAATCAGTACAGCAATGCCCATTTTCGCCTGGTCGATGTCGGTGAGTGCCTGCTCGAGGGCGCCGCTGGGACAGGCCTTGATGCAGGGGATATCATCACACATCTCGCAGGGCACCTTGCGGGCCTCGAACCAGGGCGTGCCGGTGGGCGCCTGCTCAAACCAGCGGGCGAGTTTCAGGGTATCGTAGGGGCAAGCCTCAACACACAAACCACAGCGCACACAGGCCGACAGAAAATCCTGCTCGGCCAGTGCCCCCGGCGGCCTGATGGCCTGGGGACCCAGTGGCTGCGATTTGGCAACTGTGGCAATGCCGCCTCCGGCCAGAGCAACAGCGCAGGACAGCCGGGCGGTCGTCGCCAGAAATTGGCGCCGGTTAATGCCTTGGGTCTTACTCTGTTGTCTGGTCATCATAGTGCTCTCCCGTTCACGGCCTTGGCGTATTCCGGCCTTATCAGGCCTTCATCACCTTCACCGGACACTTCTTGAAGTCTGTCTCTTTTGACAGAGGATCGGTCGCGTCCAGCAGCAGCTTGTTCACCAGCTGACGGGCGTCGAAGAAGGGCATAAACACCACGCCACGGGGTGGCTTGTTGCGGCCCTTGGTTTCGACACGTGTCTTCACTTCACCCCGTGGAGAGGCCACTATTACCTCGTCGCCACGGTTCAGGCCACGGGCCTTGGCGTCTTCAGGGTGCATAAAGATCTGCGCGTCAGGGTAAGCGCGGTAGAGCTCAGGTACCCGTGCTGTCATGGAGGCGGTGTGCCAGTGTTCCAGTACCCGGCCTGTGCTCATCCACAGATCGTATTCATCGTTCGGCTCTTCGGCGGCTGGCTCGTAAGGCAGGGCGAAAATCACCGCCTTGCCATCGGGCTTACCGTAGAACTTAAAGCCTTCACCGGCCTTCACATAGGGGTCGGAACCCTCAACGAAGCGGCGCAGGGTTTCCTTGCCATCCACCACTGGCCAGCGCAGACCTCTGCTGGCGTGGTAGTCGTCGAAGGCTGCCAGATCGTGGGCCTTGCCGCGACCGAAGGCGGCATATTCTTCGAAAATGCCCTTCTGTACGTAGAAGCCGAAGTGCTCGGACTCATCGTTCAGCTCGCCCTTGCAGTCAGAGATTGGATACTTGTCGATAACGCCGTTGGCAAACAGCACCTGATACAGGGTCTTACCGGCGTATTCTGGCTTCTTGGCCAGCAGCTCGGCGGGCCAGACTTCATCCACGGTGAAGCGCTTGGCGAATTCCATCAGCTGCCACAGATCAGACTTGGCGCCTTCCGGTGCCTTCACCTGCTGGTGCCACATATGGGTACGGCGCTCGGCGTTACCGTAGGCACCTTCTTTTTCCACCCACATGGCGGTAGGCAGAATCAGGTCGGCGGCCATGGCAGTCACCGTTGGGTAAGGGTCTGATACCACGATGAAGTTTTCCGGGTTACGGAAGCCCGGGTAGATTTCATCGTTGATGTTGGGACCGGCCTGCATATTGTTGGTACACATGGTCCAGTAACAGTTCAGCTTGCCGTCTTTGAGCATCCGGCTTTGCAGCACGGCGTGGAAGCCGGGCTTGGGCGGAATGGTGCCTTCCGGCAGCTGCCAGAGTTTTTCGGTAATGGCGCGGTGCTTGTCGTTGGCCACCACCATGTCGGCGGGCAGACGGTGGGCAAAGGTACCCACTTCACGGGCGGTACCACAGGCCGATGGCTGACCGGTGAGTGAGAAGGGGCTGTTGCCCGGGGTGGCGATTTTGCCGGTCAGCAGGTGGATGTTGTAGATCATGTTGTTGGTCCACACACCACGCACGTGCTGGTTCACCCCCATGGTCCACAGGCTCATCACCTTCACGCTTGGGTCGGCATAGGCCTTGGCCAACTCAACCAAACGCTCTGCCGGTACACCACTCATTTCGCTGGCGTATTCCAGGGTATAGGTGCTGACAAACTTGGCGTATTCGTCGAAGGAAATCGGGGTGGATTTGCCGTTGCCTGGGTTCTTGGCCTTCATCTCCAGCGGATGGTCAGGGCGCAGACCATAACCTATGTCGGTCACACCCAAAGCGAAGTTGGTGTGCTTGCTGACAAAGTCCTTGTTTACCGCCTTGTTCTGGATGATGTAGTTGGCGATAAAGTTCAGGATAATCATGTCCGTTTGCGGACGGAATACCATGGGGTTATCGGCCAGATCGAAGGAGCGGTTCTCGAAGGTAGAGAGCACATGCACCTTGCCGTTGGGATTGCTCAGGCGACGGTCAGACAGGCGCGCCCACAGGATCGGGTGCATCTCGGCCATGTTGGCGCCCCAGAGCACAAAGTGGTCGGCGGCTTCGAGGTCGTCATAGCAGCCCATGGGCTCGTCAATACCGAAGGTACGCATAAAGGCGCCTACGGCCGAGGCCATGCAGTGACGGGCATTGGGGTCGATGTTATTGGTGAGGAAACCGGCCTTGTGCAGTTTGGCGGCGGCATAGCCTTCCCAGATGGTCCACTGGCCCGATCCGAACATACCTACAGAGGTTGGACCCTTGGCCTTGAGGCTGGCTTTCCACTTGTCGGCCATGGTGTCCAGCGCCACGTCCCAGCTCACCGGGGTGAATTCGCCGTTCTTGTCGTACTTGCCATCTTTCATGCGCAAAAGCGGCGTGTCCAGACGGTCTTTGCCGTACATGATTTTCGACAGGAAGTAGCCCTTGATACAGTTCAGGCCCTTGTTGACCGGGCTTTCGGGGTCGCCCTTGGTGGCAACCACTTTGCCGTCCCGGGTGCCAACCAGCACCGAACAGCCCACGCCACAGAAACGGCAGGGGGCCTTGTCCCATTTGATGTTGTCCTTCTGCTCAGCGGCTTCAACCACTTTCACTGGCAGAGTGACACCCACTGCCGTGGCCGCAGCCACGGCGGCATTGGCTTTAAGAAACTCGCGACGGCTTATGCTCATGGTGTTTCCTCACTCACTTGTTGTTCTTGCTCTGATTGGTGATAGATCAGACTGCTGGATAGCACCCCGTTAAGGGCATTGATGGCCTCGACATTGTCGAGAATGGCTCGCTGGGTTGACCCTTCCAGGGTGACGACCAACTTGCCTTCGGGACTGGTGGCATGAACCTCGGCGCCGGGCAGGGCGTCAATGGCATCACTGATGACATTGGCCTGGCTGGGGGCGGCATGCACCACCAGACTGGTGACGTGATATTCCTGTGTCATGACGTTTGCTCGTTACAACCGGGAACAGCAACGCTGACCCGGGGGCCTTGAATTAACTCCGAGTCTAGACCTTGCTAATTTTGTGGGTATACCCACTAGGAGGTATCAGAGAGGTTTGTAGACAGAGATCATGTTTTTGAGCGTGATCTGCTTCTCAGTTTGAAATTTAACCAGTGACTTTTAAAAAGCCGCAGCGGTTAAGCGCGCTTTAGAGGTTGATGAGCGCCTGAAAAATGAAGGAGTTAAATGAAATTGATTCTTGTTTTTCACTGAGGTCATTTAAAAATCGACCAATCGCCAAGGGCGGTGGAAAACCCTATTGGCCGTAGGGGATGCGTCTGAGCTGACGCCCATCATCCGCATAGTATCGGGCGAGGTCGTTCTCTTTATTTAACTGCACTGATCATGGGGAAGCGCGTTAATTCTGACTCGCCTTTTTCCTCAGCAGCCGCTGTTTTTTCCGGGTGAAGCAGACGGGAAAATTCACCTTTTTCCCGGCTAACAGCTTATTGCTTTATGGGTAGGTGTTGTTTGTGTGGCCTAAACCGGCGAACTCAGGCGGGTGAGAGCCTGGCTTCACCCCAGACATTCAGCTTAACGGCGGGTATCGCTGAACCCTGCTTGTTATTTTGGGATCACAAAGCGTGAGCCGCGGAAAGTGGGTCTGGTCTGCCGGTTTTATTATTCCCTTTGATTCTATACAACTCACGAATGATAAGTTTTGGGTTGCATCATTTTGGGGCATTTTCGGGGCGGGGGTCATGGAAATGCCAAGGGGTGCCTGAGCGGTCACACAGGCTTTCTGTTGGAATTGGGATTTGGATCACCCGCCGTTTTGCTATTCAACGCACAAGAGGGTTGGCGTTGCTTTTCATCAAATCGGGCACTGTGCCGTCGCAAAATTGCGTGATCTGGCGCATGTGTTATTGCCTATCTAGCTGTTAATTCTAAATATTTTATATTATTAATTTTAGCTGAATTTATGTAACTTTATGACAAAATGGCATGGTGACAGGACGTTTCATCGCCGGATTTACGGGAATTTGGGCTATTTTGTAGTTAAATTTCATATTTAAGCCATTTGTGATGTGGCTGACGGAATTTTGTGTCTCAACTGGGTACGATCGCTCGCAGTGTATTTTCCAAGAGAGCGACCGCAATCATGGCAGATTATTCCGAAGCGATAATCACAGTGAAAAAGGGCCTGGATGTGCCCATTGCAGGTGCGCCAAGGCAAGAGATAGACATAGCCGCCAAACCTTCCCAATTGGCCTTGCTTGGCAAGGAGTATGTGGGGCTTAAGCCTTCCATGCTGGTGGAAGAGGGCGAGCGGGTCATCAAGGGTCAGGCGCTGTTTGAAGACAAGAGCAACCCGGGTGTGCGCTTTACCGCGCCCTGCGCCGGGATTGTGTCTGCTATCCACAGAGGCGACAAACGCTTGCTGCTGTCGGTGGTCATCGATTGTGATGGCTCTGATGAGAGCATCGACTTTGGCGTTGAGGCAAACCTTGCCGCCCTGTCCCGAGAGCAGGTGCAGGACAAACTGCTGCAAAGTGGTTTGTGGACCGCACTTCGCACCCGTCCATTCTCCCGCGCGCCCAAACCGGGCTCAGCGCCTGCCGGTCTGTTTGTTACGGCGGTTGACACCAATCCGCTGGCCGCTGATCCGCGCATTATTATCAATACCGATGTGGATGCATTCGCCGCCGGTATGCAGGTACTTACTCACCTCACCGACGGGCCTGTGTTTTTGTGTCAGGACGGTAATCATGAGCTGCTGCCGGGTGCCGAACTGCCGCGGGTGCAAACCCACAGATTCCAGGGTGTGCACCCTGCTGGGTTAGTGGGCACTCACATTCATATGCTGATGCCCGTCAGCATGGAGCGTCAGGTGTGGCACATAGGCTATCAGGACGTGATGGCCGTCGGTCGCCTCTTTACCACGGGACAGCTGGATAACCGCCGCATCGTGTCCCTTGCCGGCCCCAATGTGCTTAAGCCAAGGCTGATTGCCACAGTGCTGGGTGCCAAGGTCAGCGATCTGGTGAAGGGTGAGCTCAAAGACGAGGTACATTCCCGCGTGGTATCCGGCTCAGTGCTTTCTGGCCATACCGCCCGCGGCGCCTTTGATTTTCTCGGTCGCTTCCATCCACAGATTTCGGTTGTTACCGAAGATGACAGCGAGCAATTCCTGCCCTGGGTTCGCCTTGGCCGGGACAAGTTCTCCATCACCCGTACTGTGCTGTCGCGTTTTTTGCCCAAAAAGCTCTACGACATGACCACCCATACCGGCGGTGCCAAGCGTGCCATGATGGCCTTCGGTCAGCTGGACCGGGTGATGCCGCTGGATATTCTGCCCACTCTGCTGGTGCGGGATCTGGTGGTACGTGACACCGACGAGGCGCAGCTTTTGGGCGCGCTGGAGCTGGATGAAGAAGATTTGGCGCTGTGCACCTTCGTGTGCCCCAGTAAGTACGATTTTGGCCAGGAGCTTCGCGCCTGCCTGACGATTATCGAGAGGGAAGGCTAATGAGCAAGCCCACAAAGAAACCCAGTGCCCAGGACGCTTACTACGCTCCCGGACACACGATGAAAGACTTTTTCCGCTCGCTGTTTATCGGCCATGGCGCCAGCACCCAGGATAGGGTGCACGTGCGTGATGCCATTGAAGTGAAGCGCACCATGACCCTGGTGGGCCTGTGTCTGCTGCCTGCCATCCTGTTTGGCATTTATAACACCGGGCTGCAGGCGCAAATCGCCATACTGGCGGGCAGCGCGCCACTGGATAACTGGCATCAGGGCTTTTACAGCGCCATCTTCGGCGGCCTGACTGAAAGCACCGGCATCTTTGGTCTGATGGCTTACGGCCTGATTTACTACCTGCCGATTTATCTCGCGGCGCTCGTTACCACCATGTTCTGGGAAATGGTGTTTGCCAGGGCAAGACGCCAGGAAATGCAGGAAGGCTTCTTTGTTACCGCGCTGCTGTTCAGCCTGTGTTTGCCCGCCAATATCAGCCTGTGGCTGGTGGTGATGGGCATCAGCTTTGGCGTTGTGGTGGCCAAAGAGCTCTTCGGTGGCATGGGTTACAACTTCCTGAATCCCGCGCTGGCGGGCCTGGCCTTTATCTATTTTGCCTACCCAAGCGAAGTGACTACTTCGGCGCAGCTGGTGGCGGTGGATGGTTACAGCTCGGCCACCACCCTGGCGCAGGTTGCGGCCAACAAGATGAAGTTTGCCGAGTACCCCTGGTACCACGCCTTTAACGACGCCGCCTGGTGGGATGCCTTCTTAGGCTTCGAAGTGGGTGCCATTGGTGAAACCTCGGCGCTGGCGATTTTTGCCGGTGGTCTCTTGCTTATCCTTACCCGTCTCGCCGACTGGCGCATCGTGGTGGGCGTACTTGTGGGTGCCATTGCCACTTCCCTGCTGTTCAATGTGTTTGGCGACGGTAAAAACGCCATGGCGGCCATGCCCTGGACCTGGCATCTGGTGACCGGCGGCTTTGCGCTGGGGATGATGTTTATGGCAACCGACCCTGTGACCACCGCCTACACCCGTCCCGGCAAGCTGATGTTCGGTATCCTGGTGGGCGCCATGACCATTCTTATCCGCGTTGCCAACGTCAAGCAGCCCGAGGGCATCATGCTGGCGATTCTGTTCGCCAACCTGTGGGCGCCTGTGCTGGATTCGCTGGTGGCAAGATTCAATATCAAACGGAGGCTGAAGCGCAATGGCCTTTAACAAAGACAGTGTTCTCGGCACCATGACCTTCACGGTCGTTCTGTGCCTGGTGTGCTCCTTTATGATCACCGGCACCGCCGATGTGCTCAAGGAGCGCAAGTTGGTGAAAAAGCGCAACGAGCTGATGCAAAACGTGCTGATTGCCGCCGACATCAAGGATGTCAGTGATGTCAAAGCCACCTTCGAAGCGCGGGTTCGCCCGGTGATGGTAAACCTCGCCACAGGCGAGCTGCATGAGCGCGACAACATTCTCGACTATGACGAGCGCATGGCGGCCATCAACCCGGAGACTTCCAGCAAGATTGCCAAAGACACGGCCCGCATCAAGACCCGCGCCAACGAAATCCGCATCTTCAAGGTGCTGGACGACAAGGGCGAGCTGCAGGCACTGGTGCTGCCGGTGTACGGCAAGGGGCTGTGGTCGATTATCTACGGCTTTGTGGGGGTGAAGGCCGACTTCAACACCATCACGGGCGCTGTGTTTTACGAGCACGGTGAAACCCCGGGTATCGGCGACTTTATCAATCACGACGACTGGCTCGCCAAGTGGCAGGGTAAGCAAATCTTCAACGCCAAGGGCGATGTGGCCTTCAAGATTGTGAAGGGCGAAGCCAAGGCCGGTGATTTGAGCGCCGTGGATGGCGTGAGCGGTGCCACCCGCACAGGTGCGGGCGTGGCCAAGGCGGTGCAGTTCTGGTTTGGCCCCGAAGGCTTTGAAGCCGCGCTGGGCAAACTGAAAGCGGCGGGGGTGTGAGATGAGCGCAGTATTATCCAATCGTGAACTCCTGATGCGCCCGGTGTTTGCCAATAACCCGGTGGCCATGCAGGTGCTGGGGGTCTGTTCGGCCCTGGCGGTGAGTAACTCCATGCAAACCGCGCTGGTGATGACACTGGCGGTGACCTTTGTGTTGGTGTGCTCCAACTTCTTTATCTCGCTTATTCGCGCCTTTATCCCCAACAGCGTGCGCATCATCGCCCAGATGACCATTATCGCCTCGCTGGTGATTGTGGTGGATATGGTGCTTCAGGACGTGGCGCCGGACTTATCCAAGCAGCTGTCGGTGTTTGTGAGTCTGATTATCACCAACTGTATTGTGATGGGCCGCGCCGAAGCCTTTGCCATGAAAGAGCCGCCACACCTGTCGGTGATGGATGCCATCGGCAATGCCGCCGGTTACGGCTTTATCCTGTTGAGCGTCGCCTTTGTGCGCGAGCTTTTGGGCTCGGGCACCCTGTTTGGTCACAGCATTTTGAAGACCATTGAGCAGGGCGGCTGGTATTTGCCCAATGAGATGTTCAAGCTGCCTCCCAGCGCCTTCTTCCTGATTGGCGTGATTATCTGGGTGGTTAACATAGCTCAGCGCAAGCGCGCCAAGGCCTGAGGATAACGTCATGGAACACTACATTAATCTGTTTATCCAGGCGTCATTTATCGACAACATGGCGCTGTCTTTCTTCCTGGGCATGTGTACCTTCCTCGCGGTGTCGAAGAAGGTGTCTACCTCACTCGGTCTCGGCATTGCCGTGATTGTGGTGATGGTGCTGGCGGTGCCGCTCAATCAGCTGATTTACGTGGCCGTACTTAAGCCGGGTGCTCTGGCGTGGGCTGGCTTCCCTGAGCTGGATTTGTCCTATCTGCAGCTCATCACCTTTATCGGGGTGATTGCGGCGCTGGTGCAAATCCTTGAAATGGTGCTCGACCGCTTTATGCCAGTGCTGTACCAGACCCTGGGGATCTTCCTGCCACTGCTGACGGTTAACTGCGCCATCTTCGCCGGGGTGATTTTTATGGCCAACCGCGACTATACCCTGACCGAGTCAGCGGTGTTCGCCGCCGGTGCCGGTACCGGCTGGGCAGTGGCCATTGTGCTGCTCGCCGGTATTCGCGAGCGCCTCAAGTTCAATGCCATTCCCGAAGGGTTACAGGGCATTGGTATCACCTTTATCACCACAGGGCTGATGGCGCTGGGCTTTATGTCCTTTGCCGGTATCAGCCTGTAACGGAGGAACATCCATGGAAATGACGATTGGAATGGGTATGTTCACCGTGGTGGTGTGCATCCTGGTGGCAGTCATCCTGATTGCCCGCAGTAAATTGGTGGCAAGCGGCGATGTGCAGCTTCGCATTAACGAGGATAAAGATAAAACCGTGGCCGTGCCTGCCGGTGGCAAGCTTTTGGGCGCCCTGGCCGGCAAAAATATCTTCGTGCCTTCTGCCTGTGGCGGCGGCGGTACCTGCGGTCAGTGCCGGGTAAAAGTGAAGTCCGGTGGCGGCGATATTCTGCCCACCGAGCTTGACCATATCACCAAGAAAGAGGCCAAAGAGGGTTGCCGTCTGGCCTGTCAGGTGGCGGTGAAATCCGATATGGATCTTGAGCTCGATGACGAGATCTTCGGGGTGAAGAAGTGGGAGTGCGAGGTGATTTCCAACCGCTCCACCGCCACCTACATCAAGGAGCTGCTGCTCAAAGTGCCCGAAGGTGAAGAAGTGCATTTCAAGGCCGGTGGTTACATTCAGATTGAAGCCCCTGCCCACGAAGTACACTACAAAGACTTTGATATTCCAGAAATCTTCCGCGATGACTGGGAAAAGTACGGCCTCTTTAATCTGGTATCCAGAGTGGATAGCGAGGTCATGCGCGCCTACTCCATGGCTAACTATCCGGAAGAGCAGGGCCGTATCATGCTGAACGTGCGTATTGCTACGCCGCCAAGCCCTGAGTTGCCACCGGGACAGATGTCTTCTTACATCTTTAACTTAAAGCCCGGCGACAAGGTGATTATTTCAGGCCCCTTTGGTGAGTTCTTTGTCAAAGAGACAGACGCGGAGATGGTGTTTATTGGCGGTGGTGCCGGTATGGCGCCGATGCGAAGCCATATTTTTGATCAGCTCAAGCGGGTGAAAACCTCGCGCAAGATGAGCTTCTGGTACGGGGCCCGCTCCCTGCGTGAGGTGTTCTATCAGGAAGATTTCGATGGCCTTGCCGCCCAAAACCCCAACTTCGAATGGCATATTGCGCTCTCTGAGCCACTGCCGGAAGACAACTGGACAGGCTACACCGGCTTTATCCATAACGTGCTGTACGAGAACTACTTAAAGCAGCATAAGGCGCCGGAAGATTGCGAGTTTTACATGTGTGGCCCGCCCATCATGAACAGCTCAGTCATTGCCATGCTGGAAGGCTTGGGCGTTGAGCGTGACAACATTCTGCTGGATGACTTTGGTGGCTGACACCTAGGTGTAAAACATCCCTCAATCCCCACCGACAGGTGGGGATTTTTTTTACGTTTTTTCAAGTGATTGACCATGATATGTTAGTGAAAATTGGCCAGAGCAGGAGTGGCAATGGAGCTTTGTAAAGCGACGGCAGAGGATGCACAGGCGATATGGGATTTACGCAACAGCGCCATTCTTGTGGGTTGCAAGGGCTTTTACGACGATAAGAGTCTCGCACGCTGGACCGAAGGTGAGTTGACCCAGAGCTTTACCGCCGTGGTGGCTCAGGGCTTTTATGTGATGAAAGATGGCGCCCGGGTGGTAGGCAGCATCATGTTGGACCTGACCCATCCGGAGCTTCAGAACGGTGAAGGTCAACTCGAGGCGGTGTTTGTCGCCCCGGACATGATGGGGCGCGGCGTGGGTAAGCAGCTGATGGCCTTTGTGGAAGAGCTGGCCCTGGCGCAGGGTATCAACAGGCTCCGGCTGGAGTCCACCCTCAATGCCGTGCCCTTCTATCGAGCGTGCGGCTTTGGGGAAGAGGTGCGCTCGCGCTACCACAGCCCCCGGGGTTTTACCCTGGATTGCTGCATTATGTACAAGAATCTGACTGCCAGGCCCTGATGTGTCAGGTAATGCCGAGGGGCCAGGATTGCAGCACTTCATAACGAACACCGGCAGGGGTGCTGTTGGAAAGGTAGAGATTAAGGCGCTCGGGCCGCAGTATCACAGGCTCCGGTTGCCATTCTGGGATGGAGAATTGTTTGGCTTTGCGAAACAGGGTGATATGGGGGTTAAAGTCGTGCTCACTCTGATGCAGCCCCAGGTTTTGGCAAAGGGACTGACATCCGTGGTAAAGGTCTGTCAGGCCTGAGTCTGTGGCCTGGCCCCACAAACAGACTACACCGGCGCCGCGCCAGTGAACCAGGGAGTCGAGCCGCTGCTCAAACTTTGGCATGGTGATGCCTTCGAGTGCAGCTTCGAGTCTTTGGCACTGACGTTGGCTGGTTTGCCCCAAAAAGGCCAGGGTCATATGCAGGTTGGCTTTTTCCACGGTTTTTCCGGGGGCGCCGAGGCGTTTTTGCAGCTTAAGTATGGATTCGCCCTCTTGGTCCGAAAGTGCGAATCCTAAAAATAGTCTTTGTGCATCAGACATAAAGGCTTACCTTTGTCTACGTCAGTAGCCAAACCTTGCCTATACTCTTGGTTGAATGCAAGTAACAGCTATTCCGGGAAGGAAAGCGTCAATATGTCATTGCCTGAGTTAAACCCGCTGCATGCTGCACTGGCAGGGATATTCACGGATGTCCCGCTGGTAACGCTGGAACAGAATGTCGATCGCGCGCTGCAAACCATGACGGCGAAGCTCGACTGTGATGGCGTGTTTGTGCTCTCTGCCTCGACCCGGCAACCCGGTGTCACCCCCCGCAATATTTACCTCAAACCCGGCAGCGTGCCGAACAATCAGGTGCGCCACTGGCCGCTGGCACGTATGCCGTATTTCAGACGTTTAATGCGCCAACCCAGGCTCCTTAATGTGCCCGACATCGCCAGGCTGCCCTCAGAGGCGGCTGAAGAGAAGCGCTTTTTACGGGAGTGGCGGGTAAAGAGCCTGTTGGTGCTCACGCCGGTGCATTTTGGTGAAACCCAGATTGCCCTGGGGGCCGTTAATTGCGAACGTGCCAGAGAGTGGTCGCAGGCCTTTATGGATGAGCTTGGCATTGCAGCCACCCTTATCTGTGCCGTGATGGAGCTGACCCGTATTGCCCAGGCTTTGACCGTGAGCGAGCGCCGCTATCAGGAGCTGTTCAATCAGTTGCCGCTGGCCTGTGGACTGGTGGACAGACGTAACAGGGTAAAGCTGTTAAACAGCATAGCCCGCCAGAATCTGCCGGTGAGCGATGGACAGGACCTGCTGGCATTGGTAAGGCCGGAGGAAGAGGCCATGCTGCAGGATACGCTGCAGGTGGTGCGCGATGGGGTGTTGAGTCAGGCCTGGTGCGAGATTTCCATGAAGGGGCCGCTGCTGAATCAGCAATGGATAAAGCTGAGTTTCAGCACCATGTCAGACGACCCGGGGACCTTACTGATGCTGGCGGAAGACGTGAGTGAGCGCCACCGGCTTGCCGATGAGCTCTCATTTCATGCCAATTACGATGCCCTCACCGGGCTGCCAAACCGTTCCCATTTCGAGGCCGTGCTCGACAAACTCCTGCAGCAAATACCGGAAGAGCCCATTTGCGTGGCATTTCTCGATTTGGACCAGTTTCAGGTGATCAACAATGTCAGCGGTCATCAGGCCGGTGACAAGCTGCTGTGTCAGGTTGCACTGAGGCTCAAGCAGTTGGTGCGCAAAGGGGATACCGTGGCCCGCCTCGGCGGCGATGAATTTGCCATCCTGATGCACTACTGCAACGAGGATACCGCCAAAGTCATTGCCCAGCGCATTTGTACTCAATTGTTTGAACACGAGTTTTACTGGGAACACCGGCGTCACAATGTGTCAGTTTCCATGGGGGTTGCCCCCCTCGATGCCGGGGTCAACGATATTTATGTGCTGATGAGCCGTGCCGATGCGGCTTGTCGGCTCGCCAAGGAACAGGGGCGCAATGGCTGGCATATCTACTGTGCCACCGACCCGAAAATGAACCGGCTTTACAGTGAGATGACCGCCTCGGTGGACATCATAGATGCCCTGTCGCAAAACCAGTTTCAGCTTTACTATCAACTTATTGAGCCGCTTTTGAACGAGCAGGCCGGTATTCATATGGAAATACTGCTTCGTCTCCAGCGGCCCGATGGCAAGATGTTGTCGCCGGGGCTGTTTTTACCCGCCGCCGAGCGGTACAACCTGGCATCCAGGGTAGACCGATGGGTGATAGACAACCTGCTGCGCTGGGGCGGCAATCACCTGGCGTTGTGGCAGGAGCTGGACATGGTATCGGTCAATCTGTCTGCCAATTCCCTCAGCGACCAGGAGTTTATGGAATGGCTCGAGATACGGCTGATGGCCGAGCCTGAGCTGGTGAGTAAACTATGTTTTGAAATCACCGAAACGGCGGCAGTCAGCCAGCTTGAACAGGCCCAGGCCCTGATTGAGCTCTTGCGGCCCCTTGGCTGTAAACTGGCGCTGGATGACTTTGGTTCGGGCTTTTCAAGCTTTGCTTACCTGAAGCTGCTTGATGTGGACTTTGTCAAAATCGACGGGCAATTCGTGGTGAACCTCTGCGACAACAAGTCCGATCAAGCCATCGTCAATGCAATCTGCCAGCTGGGCCGTGATATGGACTTCGACGTCATTGCCGAGTTTGTGGAATCTGAGGCGGTGGGGCTGCGCCTGCGTGAGCTGGAAGTGGACTATGCCCAGGGCTATGCCATCGGCAAGCCGGAGCCGCTGGATAACCTCAGCAGTGGCAAGCGCGTCCCCTGGCTTAGCGACTTAACTACTGGTTGAGTGGCTGAGCCTGCATCCTTGCCCTGACTGCACTTGTGGTTTCCTTTCCTGTACAATGGCCGCCACTGTTTTCACCCGCCGGAATGCCCTTGAACGCTCTGCCTGTCTGCGATCTCTTTGACGAGCTGAAACGCTCGCTCGCCCAGCATCAGCAACTCATCCTTGAAGCCCCAACCGGTGCCGGTAAGTCCACGGCGTTGCCGCTGGCATTACTGGATTGGCCAGAGATATCCGGTCGCATCATCATGCTGGAGCCACGCAGGGTGGCGGCGCGCAGTGTGGCGCGCTTTATTGCCAAACAGCGCGGCTGCCAGCTTGGCGCCGAGGTGGGTTATCGGGTGCGTGGCGACAGTAAGGTGTCCAAAGAGACTCGCCTTGAGGTGGTTACCGAAGGCATTTTGACCCGGATGATCCAGGACGATCCCGAGCTCGACGGAGTAGGGCTTATTATTTTCGATGAAATCCACGAGCGGCATCTGAGTACCGACCTGGGGCTGGCGCTGGCGCTGGAAGTGCAGGCGGGTCTCAGGGATGATCTTAACATTCTGGCCATGTCGGCGACCTTAAGCGGTATGCCGCTTGAGGCGCTGATGCCGGATGCGGTATTGCTCAGGAGTGAAGGCCGCAGTTTTCCGGTTGCAGTGGAGTATGCCTCTGTGCCTGCCGGCGCCGATTGGCAGGCCCATATGGGTAAAACCCTGATGGAACTTGCTACAGGTAAACGCCCATTGCCCGAGGGGATCACGCCGGGCACTGTGCTCGCGTTTTTGCCGGGCAAAGCCGAGATAGAACGTCTGAAAGACTACCTTGCCGAGCGTCTCAGTGAGTCTGAATTTGCCATCTGTCCACTTTATGGTGAGCTCGATGCCAATACCCAGGACAGGGCCCTCAGTGCCGATCCCGATGGGCGCCGCAAACTGGTGCTTGCCACCAACGTGGCCGAATCGAGTCTGACCATTGATGGTGTCACCCTGGTGGTGGACTGCGGATTTGTGCGACAGGCCAGTTTCAATCCCCGCACCGGGGTTACCCGCCTGGGGCTTAAGCGCATTAGCCAGGCTTCCGCCATTCAGCGTGCCGGTCGTGCCGGACGTCTGGCGCCGGGGCTCTGTATACGGCTCTGGAGCCAGGATGAGTTTGAAAGGCAGGTGAAAGCCGACGAGCCGGAGATATTACGCAGTGAGCTGGTATCACTGGCGCAGGAAGCCGCCGTGTGGGGCGCGCGGGATTTTGCGGCGTTAAAGCTGCTGTCAAGGCCGCCAAAAGTGAACGAGTCCCTTGCCTGGGCGCTCCTTAAAGATTTGGAGCTGGTGGATGACAACCACAAGCTCACGGCCCTTGGCCGGGATGCCCATCGTCTGGGCTGCCATCCCCGACTGGGGCATATGCTGCTTAAAGCCAGGGCGCTCGGGGAGGCGCAAAGCGATGCCACCCTGGCGCCTCTGGCGTGCCTGCTGGCGGCCATTTTGGAAGGCCGGGGATTGCCGCGCCGGGGCTGTGACATCAGCCACTACCTTGGGTGGGCAACGTCGGGCCAGACCGGTCAGCAGGCCAAACAATGGGCTGCAAAACTCGGTATCAAGGCTGACTTTGCGGCGGTGGCCAAAGCCGCTCATCCACGGGATTGCGGCCTGCTGTTGGCGCTGGCGTATCCTGACCGTATCGCCATGGCCCGGGGCAAGGATGGCTTTGTACTGGCCAACGGTACCGGCATTACCGTGGATGAGAGTGACGCCATGGCGCTGGAGCCCATGTTGGTGGCGGCGGATTTTGGTGAGCTCGAAGGTCGCAGTGCCGGGCGTCTGTGGCTGGGGGCGATGCTGGATGCGCGCCTCTTTGACGGCCCGCTGGCGTTTTTACAAAGCGAGCGCGAGGTCAGTGGGTTTGATGAAGGCCGTGGCCGCTTTGTGGCCGAAAAACAGCGGGTGGTGGGCAGTCTGGTGCTTGGCCGCGAAACCGTGAGTCAGGTACCTGCGGCCCTCAAAGCCAGTGCCTGGATAGCCCGAATTCGCCAAAAAGGGTTGGCTTGCCTTGGCTTGGATGACGATGCCATGCAGCTCAGGCGCCGGGTCTCACTGGCGGCCAATCTGCTTGGGGGTGACTGGCCCGCCATGGACGATGAAGCCCTGCTGGATGGCCTCGAAGACTGGCTCGGCCCTTATTTGGGCAACATCAACAGCCTGAATGAGTTTAATAAACTGGACGCCGGTCGTCTGCTGCGTGACAGCCTCGACTGGCAGCTGCGCAGAACCCTCGACGAAGCCCTGCCGACCCATTACCCTATGGCAACCGGCACCCAGGCCCCCATCCGCTACGAAGATGATGGACGCGCAATGCTCAGGGTGCGATTGCAGGAGGCTTACGGCATGGCGGCAACGCCATTATTGGCTGGCGGACGGCTCAAGCTCACTATGGAGCTTCTGTCTCCGGCGCAGCGTCCCCTGGCGTTGACGGCGGATCTGGCCAGCTTCTGGCAAGGCCCTTATCAGGATGTAAAAAAGGAAATGCGGGGCCGTTATCCCAAGCATTTGTGGCCGGACGACCCGGCAAACACCTTACCGACCAAATTTACCAAGAAAAAGACCTTGGGCCAGGCCTGAGGCAGAGAAAGTATGACTTCAGATAAACGGAATTCAGGCAAAAGGGCGCCCGCCAAGGGCGCATCGGCAAAGTCCAGAACGTCAGCCAAAGCCCGTAATAAGCCCGGGATCCTGCGGCGCATATGGTCATTCCTGTGGAAGCTGACCCTGGTGGTGTTGGTGCTGTGCGCCGCCTATGGCATTTACCTCGACCAGCAAATTGCCCGCAAATTTGAAGGCCAGAAGTGGCACCTGCCGGCGCAGATTTACAGTCGTTCCATGGCGCTCTATCCGGGGGCGGCCGTGAGCCATCATCAACTGCTGGCCGAACTCCAACTGTTGGGATACCGCAAGGTAGCCAATCCCCGTCAGGTCGGTGAGTTTTCTGCCTCCGCTACCCGCATCGATTTGTGGCGCCGTCCCTTCCTGCATCCGCTGGGCAGCCAGGATGCGGCACGTGTGATGATTGCATTTGATTCGCAAGGGGTTTCTACGGTGTCTCGCCACGGCGACAAGCGTGAGCTGGCGGTGTTTCACCTCGAACCCATGCTGCTGGACCGACTGATTGCCGACGATGGCGAAGACAGGCTGTTTGTTCCGCGCAGGGAAGTGCCCGATACCATGGTTGAAGCGCTCCTCCTGGTGGAAGACCGCAGCTTTTACGAGCACCACGGGGTGAATCCCTTTGCCATTTTGCGCGCGGCTTTTGTCAATATCAGCGCCGGGCGCACAGTGCAGGGTGGCTCTACCCTGACCCAGCAGCTGGCGAAAAACTTTTTCCTCTCCAGCGAGCGCTCCCTTATCCGTAAGGTGCGCGAAGCCTTGATGGCCATCATCATCGACTTCCGCTACAGCAAGGATGAGATCCTCGAGGCCTACCTCAACGAAGTTTACATGGGGCAGGACAAGTCCCGTGGTGTGCACGGTATGGGGCTGGCATCGCAGTTTTACTTTGGTCGTCCGCTCACCGAACTCACCACTGCCCAGCAGGCTTTTTTGATTGCGGTGATCAAGGGGCCTTCCTACTACAATCCCTGGCGTTATCCGGCGCGGGCACAGGAGCGACGTGATCTGGTGCTCAGGCTCTTGATGGAGTCGGGCAAAATCAGTGTCAACGACTTCCAGATTGCCGCCGAATCGCCCCTGGGTTTAAGACCCGAAGGACGCCCTGTGCATCAGCGTATGCCGGCCTTTTACACCCAGGTGAAAAAAGAGCTGGCGCTGCGCTGGGGGGACAGCCTGCTCAATGAGTCGGGCATCAAGGTGTACACCACTCTCGACCCCATCGCCCAGGAAGCCGCCGAGAAGGCCGTGAAAGAGGTGATGGGCCGTATCGGCAAAGACACCAAGGAACTGCAGGCTGCCATGGTGGTTACCGACAAGTTTGGTGGCGGCATTGCGGCCATGGTGGGGGACAGAAACCCCAGCTTTGAAGGTTACAACCGGGTCAGTGAGATGCGTCGCCCCATAGGTTCGCTGGTCAAGCCTTTCGTGTATATGACGGCCCTCGAAGACAGCAACTACAACCTGATGACGTCGTTGAAAGACGAGCCCCTGACCGTGACCAACAAGCATGGCCAGAGCTGGTCACCCATGAACTACGACAAGACGTTCAGTGGTCAGGTGCCTTTGATGCGCGCCATGTACAAATCACTCAACGTCCCCACTGTGAATCTGGGGCTGGCCGTGGGCGTGGATGCGGTGATTAACACCCTCGACGATGCCGGCTGGCGCGGTGAGGCCATTAATCCCTATCCGTCGATGCTGCTGGGCGCCGTGGATGGCTCGCCACTGATGGTGGCACAGATTTACCAGACACTCGCAGACAATGGCCGTTATCGCCAGCTATCCACCGTCACCGATGTGTTGGATATGAATAACGAAGCCATTCTGGCCAGTCGTTTGCCCTCTGAGCAATCGCTTGAGCCAGCGGCGGCCTATCTGTCCCAGTACATCATGACCCGTGTCGTGTCGGAAGGTACAGGTGCGCGCCTTGGCCGCGCCTTCCCCAACGTGACCCTGGCGGGCAAGACCGGCACCAGTAACGATAGCCGTGACTCCTGGTTTGCCGGTTTTGATGAGCGGAACGTGGCTGCTGTATGGGTGGGCCGCGATGATAACGGCAAGACCAAACTGGTGGGTGCCAGCGGCGCCATGGCGATTTATCAGGCCTTCCTGGAGGCACGCCCGCCGGTGGCGCTGAGGATGACGCCACCTGACGATGTGGTGCAGGGCTATTTTGATTTGAATGGCAACGCGCTGGAAAAAGGCTGCCCGGGTGCGGTGGCACTGCCTGCAAAAGCAGGCAGCTGGAGGCCGGCACAAAACTGTGGCAAGCCGCTATCCTGGTGGCAAAAAATTATCGGTGGTTAACACAGATTCAGCGAGTATCACCCTGATAAAAAGCCCGGCATCGCCGGGCTTTTTGTTTAAGGTGCGCCCCGGGCTTAGGCGAGTTTAACCCTGTTCCCGCCCGCATCCTTGGCGTGATACATGGCCTCGTCGGCACGCCGCAAAATATCTTCGTGGCGGCTGTGTCCCTCATCCAGACACACGCCCACACTGGCGGTGACCTTAAGCTTGTTGGCAGGCGCCGGAAAACTCAGACTTTCGATATTATGGCGGATACGCTCGGCGATAATGCCGGCTTCCTCTTCGCTGGCAGAGGCCAGCAGGACCACAAACTCCTCACCGCCCCAGCGGCCACACTGGTCCCGGTTGCGTATCGAGTAGCGTATTACCCGGGCAATGTCGGTCAGTACCTTGTCGCCCACCTCATGGCCCAGGGTATCGTTAATGGATTTGAACCTGTCGATGTCTATCATGATCAGCGCCCGACAGCGACGCTGGCTGTCGAGGTGCCACAGTCGCTGCAATTGCTCACTGAAGGCACGCCGGTTGGCAATACCGGTAAGGGGATCGGTGGCCGCCAGCTGCTGGGCCAGTACGCGCTCCTGCTCTGACTGGCGAAACTGGGCCGCCAGTGCCAGTGCCAGCAACATGGCGTCGATAAACATGCCTATTTCGGCCGCACGGTAAGTCCACTGGTTGAAACTGATATAGCCTTCAACCGCCAGTCCCGTTGTGCAGCTGCCTACCATGGTCGACAGGGACGCCAACAAAAACAGCCTGGCGGTGGGTAACCCGTGGAGCCAGGCGAGTATGCCCAAGAGGGGCATCAGCAAGGTAAAGATATACACAAAGTCGAAGGCGAAGATGAGTCCAAGTTCGCGATCGTCGGTGGTCATGGCCACGCCCTGGACCGTCATCATCAGCACCGCCAATCCCAGTACTATGTAGCTCAGATGGGGGCGCAGCTTGTCGATACCCAAAAAACGCAGCGCAAACATCAGCCCGGACACGCAGTAAAGCGTCATTAACATGGGGTGTGACCATTGGCGCCAGTGGGACAGCCCGGGCCAGAACCAGAACTGACCATGGCCGGTATAGCTCAGATTAAGCAGAATAAAGCTGAATAAAAACAACGAGTAATAAAAGTAGCTACGCCTGCCTATGCCCAGAAAGAGGATAAAGTTGTACCCCAGGAGTGCAAAGAGGCCACCATAGAGAAATCCGTAGCTGAGCAGTTCTATGCGATTACGCAGGTTGGCTTGCTGTGGGCTAGTCAGATAAACGGGGACCAACCTGGGATCGGGACCTGACACCCGGAGCAGGAGCAGGTGATTGCCCGGGGGCAGCCACAGAGACTGGCGCATAAAACGTCCATCTTCCGCCCTGGCATTCACATCGCCACCGTACCAGGCCTGCATGCGATCGCTTTGGTCAAACAGATAGAGTGCCAATTCATCCTGCCAGGCATTGGCGAGCTCGAAAATGAGCTGAACGTCAGTATTGGACGGGTTTTGTAACGGCAGCGCCAGCCAAAGCGGTGGGGCACCTATCCCCAAACTGGGTATCTTTTTGCCATGGGGTGCAAAACGTCCACGCTCGAAGGCGGCTTTGGCGTCAACTGGGCTCATGCGCCTATCGGACTCAATGAAATACATCCACTCCCGGGACAGGGGATCCCCGGGCAGTTCGTCCGGTGTGAGTGGCTGGGCGTGGGCAAACAGCGAAAACAGCACCAGCGCCAACAACCCCAGCGCTTGTTGCAAACTCATCTATTCGCCTTGGGTGGTGACATCAGGTTAAATATAGTAATGATTTATGGGTAGTTTGTATAATTTTACCTACACCTGTTCGGTAAAGGTTTTGCTGTGACTGCTCATGCTTCCTGATAAGGTGGATGCCTGAAGAATATGGCAAAAGGAGTCTGACCCGTGACGGAACTGCATCATCCCCTGAATGACTTTATTGAATACCCACCCGAAGAAATGCGTCGCCGCGCAGAGGCCAATCTTATCGAGCTTCGCCGACGTCACTCCATTCGCAAGTTTTCAGACAAGCCGGTGGCCAGAGAAATCATTGAGCAATGCATATTGGCAGCAGCTTCGGCGCCAAGCGGTGCCAATCATCAGCCCTGGCATTTTGTGGCAATTTCCAGTCCCGATGTGAAGGCAGCAATTCGTTGTGAAGCGGAGGCGCTGGAGCAAAGTTTTTATCAGGGACGGGCAGGGGAAGAGTGGCTGGACGCTTTAAAGCCCCTGGGCACCAACGCGAATAAGGCCTATTTGGAACGAGCCCCCTGGTTGATTGCCGTGTTCAGCCAAAAGCGCGGCGGTGTGGATGAAGGCGATAATAAGACAAACTACTATGTGCATGAATCCGTTGGTATTGCTACCGGCTTTTTGATTCAGGCACTGCACCATGCGGGCCTTGGCACCCTGACCCATACCCCAAAACCCATGAGCTTTTTGAGCAAAATTTGCGGCCGTGACAACGATGTGGACCGGCCCTACATGCTGATTGTGGCCGGGTATCCCGACCAGGATGCCACTGTCCCCGACCATGCCCTGAAAAAGAAATCCCTGGAGCAGGTGGCTTCGTTTCTCTAGTTGGCTGTTTTTCAATAACTATTGGTGCAGCCGGTTGTTGTACTCTTGGTGCCGGCTTTGGCGGCCTTAACCCATGCAGACATGGGTTAAGGTGGGCGGGTCAGTTCAGTGCCTGATTGGCGGGACTGGCCATAAAGGCGCGCAGTTTCGTGTTGTCTATGCTGTCATCACTGTTGCGGATCACTTCCTTGTCCGGGTCTATCTGAAACTGCAATCGCATCGCCTGTTTGACAACGGCTGCATCGTCAAAGGCGCCCAGTTCCACCAGCAGTAAAAAGTAGATCAATACCCCCCGAAACTCCTGGGGATGGGCGCGGCAATACTCGATAAAAACTTTATTGGCTTCAGGAATAAAGCCGCTACTTGCCAGATTGATGGCATAGATGAGCCGCTGGTTGGTGGAGGTCTCACCGTAATTGGCCTTCCCCAGCTCAAATGCGCGCAGACTGTTGTCCAAATCCCCGGCCATGGCAGCCAGGTTGGCCAAAGGCTGCCCATTGTCCAGGGTCAGCGCCGGGCGGTTAGTGTGGATCTCAATCAGAATATCCCGGGGTAAGTCCATCTCGAGTTTGCCGGTAAAGGAAAGGAAGTCCCCCATAATGATGGGGTCTTGTTTCACTTCATCACTGAACCTGTGATACACCTCGACCACCTCGTCCAGACTGAGTGCACGCCCCTGCTTTACATGTGAGGCCAGCGCCAAAAATCCCGAATTTGTCAGGTTTGGGGCATGTTGCATATAAGCCCCGAAAACATTGCTGCCACGGGAGAAGGCATCCTGAAGTTGCCAGTCAAGCAGCTCAGGCTCAGAGGTCAGAGGATTGGTGCGAAAATAAATCACAGCAACGCCGGGTAACCCGCTGACATTGTTACTCAGTAAAATTTGCCCATCCCGCACCGCATCAACGCGCCAGTCTGAACTGTTGCTGACGAGGGTATTGAAGCGGTGTTCAAACAGCTGTGCAAACATCTGGGCATTGATGGGTTCTTCACCCGTGGCGCGCATATGCTCAATCACCAAATCCCGGCGCCATAGGCCGTCGATATCCTTATTGTTCAGCCTCTGTGCAAGTCGCTCTGCAAAGGTGTAAAGACGCTCCAGCTGGCCGTTTCCGGCGGTGTTAACGGGTAAAGCACTGTGGTTGGTAAGTGCGCTGTCGGTGGATTTTTGTGTGGCATTGCAGCCCAACAAGAGTACTGGCAACAGTAGGCAAAAAAGCAGTCTGGACATCATGATTCCTCAGCGATTACCTGTATTCAGGTGTTGTTCCAGATAGTCGATACCGGGGTTGCTGGGTTGGGTAAAGTCTCCCTCAGCGGTGCCGGTGTAGTAGATATCCCGATCGATTTTTTTCAGTGCGTCAAAGTACTCGGCGCTCTCGGTGGCGGGGATCCTGTCCTGCTTCAGGACCAGTGAATGTTGACGGATAAGAGTGCCCGGACGACCCAGCTCACTGGAACGATAGGCGAGACTGGGGGTGTCAATTATCAGGTCGTCCCCGTTGACGTGCACCTGAACCGGCTGGGGTAAGCTCACCCGAATGGTGTGATTAACAGTCACAGGCCCGGATATGGCCATTGGCTGGGTACGCTGGATCACGGATGGCAGTTGAATGAAATCAGTAAGCTTGAAGGCCAGCATACTGAAATTGGCATTTTTGCCTTCGACGTTCCAGAAGTTATCTATTTGATATTGCTCCCGGAGTAGAATCTCGTTTCGACCTTCTTTGCTGTCGTGTATCAACACAGGCTCTTGTAGGCGGATACCGGGATAGAGCTTGGCATAGTAGTTGAGGTAGTGCTGCTCCACATCATAGGTCGAGACCCCCTGAAGTTGATAGCGCATCCGATCGGCCTCTTTCCCGCGGTAGCGGCTGACCACATACATGTCCACTGGGCTGTCATATCCAGACGCGATAAGTGACTGTTCAACATTGATGCTGTCTACCGCGGGCAAACTTTGTGGCATGGCCGTCAGTGCCGACTCACCCTGACGCAGCACCAATGCATAGCCGAAATCGGGTTGTGTCAGTTGTTCCAGTCCCTGTGCCTGCACGTGATTGGTGCCATCAATCCAATAGTGTTTACCGTTAAACTCCACCAGGTTAATAACATGGTCAAATAGCACGCCGGATGGCTGCTGTTCGGGCAATGAGCGTCCACTGCGGGTGTTAACCAGTGCAGGGTAACTTTCGATGCCGACGTTAGAAAGCAGGAAATTCATCAGGTTGGCCTTGTCTTTACAGTCGCCATACCGACGTTCGAACACCTGATTCGGGGTATGGGGTACATGGCTGCTTTGCCCCATTTCGATGCCAAAATAGCGGATTTCCTGCTGCACAAAGCGCACGATTTCTTCAATCTGTTTGGCCTGATTTCCCATTGCCCTCACGCTGTTTACATACTTGGTCAGCGCTGGGGAAGGGCTGTTGTCAAACCGGTAAAGACCACTGGCCCAATTGACTATGGCGGCCCAATTGTCGCTGCTGCTGAAGGTGACATAGGGCGACCATTTGACATCTGCCGGCGCACCTTCTTCATAGCTGTATCTGGGCACCCTGGTTTGGCGCCAATGATACTCGATGCCATATTTGCTTGTGGATTCGGTGGCGGGGGGCAATTCGTGGCGTTTGAGCTGCAAGGGGACACCACTGGCGTTGATGATGCCCAGATTGACCAGGTCGACGCTTGCTTCCCAGCCCATCTGAAAGTAGCCACCAAACTGCTTGCCGTAGACTGGATTTCTGCCCTCGAGCGAGTAGCTGTATCTCAGCGTGTCACCCACGCGCAGATCGGGAACCACCACCACGGCAGTCGCCAGCCCATGGAACAAATCATTCACCAGCTCGGGTTCCTGGTTGATAATATTGATGCGCGCCTTCGCCAATCTGTCGCTGGTAACGCCGTTACGTTCCACCTGCAGGCTGTGCAGCTTCATGGATTCGAATGCAGGGTTGAAGGTCAACTCAAGCTTGGAAAGTTCCTTCACTCCCTGATGATTGGCCGCCAAGGCAGCAAATTCGAGGAAATAGTGATCTGTTAACGGCGATACCAACACTTGCCGCGATACCAACCGGAAGTGGCTGGGGCCATTATTGAGCTGGGCAGGCAGAGGTTGAAGCGTCTCGTGGGTGGCCCAATCCGGGGCGGGAGAGACTTCGAGGGAGTATTCACCTGAGGTAATGGTATTGGCTTGGCTTGGCGTAAGGGCCAATAATGCAGACAATCCTGTCACGAGCAGGAAGTGGATCCATCGGTTCACTGAGCAGTCCTTGAGTGGAAGTGGCACCTTATGTGCCGACCGAGCGAAAAATTTATCACATTTGACTAACATGTCGCAAAGTGTGGGTCACAATTTCCTTGTTTATTATGCAATTCCCATCGTTTGCCTCATATGGCGGGAGAGGCGGAGAAGGCTCAGTGGCAGGAAGATCAAGAATCAAAATGGCGGGCTTAACAAACAAAGACCAGGGGTCAATAGCTGTGGTTCAAGCAGACAGTGACGATGTGGCCGGGCTGGCTAAATTGGCCCGGGTGGATATTGCCACCCTGAACCTGTTCAACTTTTTGGCCCCCCCTGCTGCGGCCTACGAGTTTGACCGCATCTACAGCAATGAGCAGTGGCAGAAGAAATGTAATTGGCTGCGCCACTGCGTAAGCAGCCTCGAAGCCGACATTATCGGTTTTCAGGAGGTGTTCAGTGTCGATGAGCTTAAGGCTTTGATGCTGGAGCTGGGTTACCCGCACTTTGCCGTGGTGGACGAGCCCGGCTGCGAGGATTATGTCTGCCGTGCGCCCGTGGTAGCCATTGCCAGCCGCTTGCCGCTGCTTGAGGTGGTGGCGGTGGAGCCCGACCCGGCCGCCCTTGCCGCTATGGATCTTAAGGCGGATTTTCGCTTTGGCCGCAGGGTGCTCAGGGCCACAGTCAACCTGAATGATTGGGGCATGCTGGATATCTATGTGCTGCATTTTAAATCCCAGCGTCCACTGTTTGAGCCAGAAGCCCTCGGTGATATGCAGGCCGCGCCCAGGCTCTTGGCCCACCGTGCACTCGGCAGCTTTGCCAGCAGTGCCCGCCGTGGCTTTGAGGCCATGCTCTTGTATCAGGCGATGATAATGCGGCGGGATGAAACTGCTCATCCCATGGTGATCATGGGTGACTTTAACAGCGGTTTGGATGCCGCCGAATTTCGCGGTTTCTGGCTGGGGGCCGATGCCATTCATGGCAACGATAAACAGGCGGCAGGCCTTGGCGGCTTGAGCGAGCAGGCCTTTGCCAATGCCATCAGCCACTTTACCCTCAAAGATGCCTCGGTGCTGTTTCTGGAGGGGCAGTTGTTTGACCGGCAAAGTGGCGGCCACCACGGAACTGACTCAACGGAAGATTTAAGCTGGGCAAGGCGACCAACCCACTATCTGGGCTCCCGCGGCAGCCTGCTGGACCATATACTGCTCAGTCAGGACTTTGATGGCGCATTGGCACCCGCCCGTGGCCGGGTGTGCCACTTTTCAGTGTTCGATGAACACCTTCGCAGCCCCAAGTACGAGCGAGACAGCGAAAGCTCAGACCATGCCGCGCTCGTAGTAGGGCTTGAGCTGCTATAAAAACCGCTTTTGCAGGAATGCCTCCAGGCGGCCTTAACAGGGTGGCGCAGGCAGGGTAAAATAGCCGCCATCCACGGCAGCGGCAGCCGCTAAACAGCAGTTGTGTCACCCGCCGCTCCCAATCTGTAACACGCCTTATTGGGCGTAATCGAGACATCTTCATGAGCATTCGCATCAAACTCAAGCCGGGACGGGAAAAGTCCCTCGACCGTCGTCACCCCTGGGTGTTCTCCAGTGGCGTACACAACATCAAGGGCAAGCCCCTGCGCGGTGAAACCGTGGATGTAGTGGCCCACGATGGCCGCTGGCTTGGCCGCGGTGCCTGGTCAGATGCCTCACAGATTCAGGTGCGTGTCTGGACCTTCGATAAAGAAGAGGCCATCGATCGTGACTTTTTCGCCCGCCGTATCGCCCGTGCCCAGGCTGGCCGCGAGGCGCTTATCCGCGAAAAGGGCCTCACCGGCTATCGTCTGGTGGGCGCCGAGTCTGACGGCCTGCCCGGTATCACCATCGACCGCTACGCCAATGTGCTGGTGTGTCAGTTGCTGTCTGCCGGTGCTGATTATTGGCGCGAGACCCTGGTATCAGTACTCGCCGAGCAGTTCCCGGAGTGTGCCATTTACGAGCGCTCTGACGTGGACTCACGTAAGAAAGAAGGCCTGCCACTGGTGACGGGTTTGCTCCACGGAGAGCTGCCTGCCATGCCGCTGATTATTGAAGAAAACGGCATCAAGATTGCCGTCGATGTGGAAAAGGGCCACAAGACCGGCTTTTATCTCGACCAGCGCGACAACCGCGCCATGGCTGGGCGCTTTGTGGAAGGCAAGTCGGTACTCAACTGTTTCTGTTACACAGGCACCTTCGGCCTCTACGCCGCCAAGGCCGGAGCCGCCAGTATCGAAAACGTGGACGTATCCACCCTGGCGCTGGATACTGCCCGTCACAACATGGCCATCAATGGCCTTAACGACGACCATGTGACTTACAGCGAAGCCGATGTATTCAAGCTGTTGCGCCAGTACCGCGACGAAGGCAAAACCTTCGATGTGATAGTGCTCGACCCGCCCAAGTTTGCCGATAACAAGGCCCAGCTCAATGGCGCCTGCCGTGGCTACAAGGACATCAACATGATTGCCATGCAGCTATTGAAGCCCGGCGGCACCCTGCTGACCTTCTCCTGCTCCGGCCTGATGCCCGCCGACCTGTTCCAGAAAATTGTCGCCGATGCCGCACTGGATGCAGGCCGCGACGCCCAGTTTATCGAGCGCCTGAGCCAGGCCTCGGACCACCCCATCGGCGCCGCCTTCCCGGAAGGTTTCTACCTCAAGGGGCTCGTTGCCCGGGTTTGGTAACGCGAAGCACTATTGAAAAAGCCTGTTCATGATGAGCAGGCTTTTTTGTTTTTCGAGCCTTTAAAATGGCACGTTGCGGTTACTCATCAAGCACGGGTTTTAGATAGCTGGTATGGATAATTTTGTGCGTATATTTCTGATATTGATGGTTATTACTATTTCGTCTGAGAGGCTTTTAAACCGACTTCTATACTGTTTCAGGCAGTAGAAACGCGGCCATGGCTCAGTCGCGAGCCATGGCAGTGACCACGGTAAACAAGGAAGAACCGCTATGAATAAGACAAAGCTTTTTGTGTTGGTAAGTTCTCTGTTAAGCGCTGGCGTCTGGGCAAGCCCTCCAGGCGAAAATACCCAAGGTAGTACAACGATTTCCGTATCCGACAGTGTGCTTGGGGCAAACACCTGTATCGTTCCGGCATCCGCCATGGCAAACGACGCTGACCTCGATATTTCTGCCAGTGCGCTGGCGAGTGCCATGTCGGCCGCCTCATCCTACATCGATATCAGCTATTCCGGTGGTGTGAACCTTGACCTGACAAGGCACGGGAAAAACGGCGCCGTGCATCAGGTCGCACTGACTGCGAGTATGGGCAGTGGTACCCTGTTTGCCCAGACGGCAAGTTCCGGGGCAGAGGGCAGCGTTGGCGCTGCGGCCACCGCCAGTGCCGAAGCAGAGGCTGCCGCCCAGATGATTGCACAGGCCTATTCAAGTGTGTTTCAAGGTATCGATTTTTCGATTGATCTTGAAGTGATTGAAATCAGGGTCAGAGTGGGGACCAATGCGACGGCAGAGGCCGTTGCCGCAGTAGAAGGCGCGACCGAGAGTTCAGCTGATGCCGAGTCCGGTGCGGGTGCTGACGGTGACAGCAGCGCATCAGCAAGCGCAGCGGGCGGCGGAATCTCCAGCAGTGGTAGCACCTTCTATGTCCAGGGTGCGAACATAGAGACCTTTACTGCGCAGATGAGTGCCGCAAGTGGCACCGTATTTAATGTTCAAACCTCTGCGTTGGCTCAGGTCTATGCCGATGCCATTGCCACCTCACTGGTGTATGCCATGGCAGAAGCCTCTTCTGAAGCGCAGGCAGCAGGAATGCTGACCTTTGAGTGGGATTTGCCGATTATAGGATCAGGCTCTCTCCCGGTTGTGTCAGACTTTGACTCTGCCGCAAACGCGGCGCAGGAGATAGCCAATGCAGGTCAGTCGATTGCTTCCTATGCGCAAGCCGCAGCAAGCGCGTCAGCCAGCGCAATGGGTGGTTCGTCGGTGAATATGGGCATGATGGTGCACTATGAAAATCTGCCGGGCACTGAAGATCTGCTGGAAATAGTGGGCAGCGGCAGCCTTGCGCTGGATTGCTCACAGGCCTCGGCCAGTGCCGGTGCATCTGCTGATGCTGAGACTGACTAGACACGCACCGCTGGACGATGGTTGAGGTTCTTTAGCCATGCCCGGTAGGATTCTAAAGGCCTGTTCTTGATGAACAGGCCTTTTTGTTAGGTCAGTGAGCATTGGGCAACTTGCCACTTCCGAGAAAAGCATTGTCAACATTTGAAAAGGTGAATTTTGGTCGCAGTCGTCTGATTTAACAGGTTTTGATGCTGTTTTTGACGTATAAATTTTCGAGATAAATTCGCAGAATGAGAAAATAAAATACGAAATAACTATCTATTCTGCTTACAAAGTGTATAGTGACCGCAGCTCATCGAGCACAGTTACTATTGATATATTTAGTTCAAGATTTTCTCAGAATCAAACGAATCAGTTTGTCATATTTATCCTGCGATACCTTTTTCTTCATTTCCAATTTAGTAGCTTCAATTTATTATTTTTGCGAGATATTTATGTCTATTAAAACTACTGGTTCAGTAAAATGGTTCAACGAAACAAAAGGCTTTGGCTTTATCACCCCTGATAACGGTGGCGCCGATGTATTTGTTCACTTCAGAGCCATTGCCGTTGACGGCTTCAAGACCCTGGCCGAAGGCCAACAGGTTCAGTTTAACGTAGAGCAGGGCAACAAAGGCCCACAAGCTGCAAACGTTACCCTGCTGTAACTGCTTGTTTTTAGGTGTCTGCTGCGTAGCAGACACCTGCACCGCTTTGATACCTGCACTGCTGCACTCACAAGGGAGCCTTTCAGGTATCACCATCCTTTATCAATACCGATAGTCTCAAACTGATAGTATCAGCCTCGATAGTATCAACAGAGCACGTTATTCATCACAGCTCACACCTCAATAATCCATCAAGATTAACGAGTCTGCTGGCACCGGCACAATGGGTAACTCTCACGATGTAATCCTGGGAGCGTTTGATTTTCAGTCAGAAAAGGAAGTAAACCATGAGCAATAAAAAGCCGGTAAACAATCCTCTAAGTGATAAATCAAAAAAGCCTGTTAACAGCCATCAAATCAGAAAGAAAATCGAAGATATTCTGATAGCCAGAGAACAACAAAAAAAGCTGGAACTTTAACCGGAGAACCCTATGCGAAAGCCATCTAACCGCAAAGTCGGCAAAAAAGTACGTCAGGATAATTTCGACTCCAAGTTCGAGCATATGGTTGGTGAGTATCAAAGCGCCAAAGCAGTTCTGGACACCCTGGCAGAAGACAGCGCTGAATATGCCGCGCAGAAAAAACAATGCGATCAGCTGTTCGCCAGCGCCGAACGGTTTTTCAATAGCCGCCAACGGTAAACCACCAATGTTAAGCCGCCAAGCGTTGCGGCTATCACAACTTTTTGATGGTGTGCACTCTTCATACTGACCAATGACTGAGACACTCCGGCTGCGTGTAGCAACTGAACGTTAGGTAGAGCCAAGCCCTGCTTGGCGAAGGTCGTGGGTCTCCAACCCACACCCGGGGAAAGGGGGCAGTATCGACTTGCCCCCTTGTCCAATCCCCCAGCGACCCGCGACGAAGCGGACAGCCCCTTGGGCGTTTTTGAGCCCATTGGCTTCACGAGAGACTCGCATCCTGCTCGACCCTCGCGCTTCGACGTCCTGTCTCAGCTACGCCACGTGCTCAAACGCCCTGCGGCCGCTTCGAGCGGGATTTGGTGCATTCCTCGGCAAAAGTGTTATGGCTGTCCTGTCTTTCGTCTGTGGGAGCGTCCAGATATGTCCTGAGTTTTGGGTTCGAATGAGCTTTTAATTCACTCCGACCCCTTTATCCACATAAGCCGCGAGAGCGGCAGTTACACAGGTAAACGGCGTATTCGCGGCGGCCGAGCCAGAGTGCGAACTGTGATGTTTATGGCCATGATGTCAGCCATCCAGTGCAACCCTATTTTCAAACGCTACTACGAACACTTAAAGGCGCAGGGAAAGCTGCCCAAGGTGGCGATAATTGCTTGCATGCGGAAGCTCTTGGTCACCCTCAATACCATGATGAAAAACGGAACTCGCTGGGGCGAAAAATCACCTGAATTGGCGTAATAAATATTGACGGAATGCCACAGTCACTTGTTAGGCGATTTATCACAACAGATTACAATACACTCTGACAATCTTACCATCATATTTTTCAGCATATACTGGATACATACCGTCACCCATGACTGTGGTTACTGCTATTCCAGCTCCCATATGACCAAGCTTAAATGGCATCTCCCCATACCCTTTTTCTGACATGGTGGCATAACATGCCCCCGCATAAGAAAAATTGATCTTGTCAGAGTTCTCTATTTCAATAGCTTCAAGCCTACCCGAGGCTTTTAGTTCATTTACAGTTTGATCAAAGCCTGAAATTTTTTCTTCATAGTTAGAGAAGTCTTTTCTGAATTGGTAGATTTCGCCAGTTTCTGTATCTTTTAGCAGCCTAATATCCTCAAACTCATCATCTTGCCATTCAGAGTTAATGTAACAAGGATCAGTAATCATGAGTTGCCCGCTATCCACTGCGACCATGCCCATTTCTTCTATTTCATATTTTGCATCAGCTGAAAACAATCTAAAATCATCATCTTCCTCTTCGAGATCAAGCTCAAGAAGATCCATTGTTCTTCTAATATCTTTAGATTTCTCTAAGTCACTTCTTAATCTCTTTACTTCTTGAGATTTAGTAGACAATTCACTTTCATGGGATTTTTTATCTTCACTTAGCCTCGTTATTTCTTCTTCTCTGATCTTGATACGCTCATTTAATATTTTCTCAATATTTTCAGGGCTCTTCTTCTCTAGAGCAGAAATCTGCTCTTTCAAAAATGCATTGTTTTTTTCTACAGCTTTAACTTGCTCATCCTTAGACTGGAGAGATGAGTTTAAATTTTTAATGTATGCAGCATAAATCCAGCCTGCAACAATAAGTGCAAACGCATTGGATCCTAGCTGCAAATAACTAATTAATTCTTCAGGCAAAGTACATCCCTCCTATTCGCCTAACGCCTCAAGAACCGGCGGCGCTTGCGCCGTCCGCGTTACTTGACTTGTTAAGCCTTGTATTTACTTTGATTGAAATGGTTCTTCCCAACCCATTATTAGGAGCAGTAGAGGATGACATGCCCTTTGTTACAACTTTTCTATTTAACCAACCTCCATACTTAATAAGGTCTTCACTCTCATACAAAACATTAGAAACTGCAATCGCTCGATTGGTAGAAAGTAAAATGTTGTTTTTATATGCACCAACATCATCTTCCGAGTTTTTCCACTCTCTACTTGCGTAACCAATAATTTCAATAGATTCAATGAGTTCATCATTTTTTATTAATATTGGTAATATTTCTTTAAAGGTTTCTGTCAATACAGCATTGAAGCGTTCAGACAATTTATACTCGCCAACCTCATACAATCCATAAGAGTGGTCGAATGTAAAGATCATAGAGTCGGGGTTGAACCCTACTTTGAGCTCGTCCAACGTTGTTGAATGCAGTGACAATATATCCTTGGATAAATCAGAGAGCTCTATTTTTTTCGAATCTTTCTTAACAATAATTGACTCGGAAGGTAAGTTAAAAGTTGTACTTTTGCCTCCGTCGGATATTTGCAGATAACTAATTTCCCCAACTCCTTGAAATAGTATATTTACATTATCAAGACGGATAAATTGATCGCCAACAGGAATAATTACATGGCTTTTTGAATCAATTTTATTTATGGCATCAGAGACTATATCTCTGTATTTATGATCCACATAGGCTGTTGCTGCGACCTCTCTAATACCCAAATACTTCATTGATGCGCTAACTGAATTCGTAAAAAAACCCTTTATGATTACAAATGGAACAATGAACAGCATTAGGAAGAAAACGACATAGAATAGCTTTTTAGGTGCTTCAGTTCTTTCCTCAAGCAAAGCAGAAAGGGTAAAGCCATTCATTAATAAAGCAGCACACCAAGAAATAACTGACATAAAGTCTATCTGTTTCCAGCTCAACTTTATGTCACTAATTAGAAAAGCTATCGAGGTAACTATAATCACAAATGAACCAAGAATGTAAATGGAGGAATACCCCTTGAAATCATTAATTTTAGGTAACGGAACAAAGTTTTTTAAAAGAAGGTACAAAGGCGTGTAAAGTGTATAGCCCACTGATGTGAAGAGGAAATTAGCGATAGTACACACGAAGCCAAACACAAGCGTCGACCAAATAAAAAATAGTCCGTCACCAACTTGAATGTTTTTGGGATAAAAGCCGATGCTCGTGCAGTAGATTAAAACTATTACCGCCCCTACAGCGATACTAGCTTTTGCGACCAGGCTTGAAATGCCATTTGCTAATTCAACTTTTTGTTCCATTTTCTACTTAAGTTCCAATTTGATTACTTAGGGATTAACATTTGTATAGTGAGACGGCTCGCTTTTCACCTCAGACCAGTGAAAAGCGTGCCGGTTTATGTTCAATAGAATTAACTATTTAGATGATCTTGTCTATATAAGTTGCCAGCGCAAAGCGTACCAGCACACTTTGTGCGTTTTTTCGGCCTGTTATTCATGCTTTGTAAATTTTTAATTTATTGATTTTTATAGTAAATAGTATTTTTGGGCTGAGTGATTCGTGCCAATCAATTGAGATAACCGTGCTTGCATTTTGAAAAACGCCATTGATACTGTTTTTATATACAGCTTTTTTTTGAGGTGTTTGATGACACACAGTCCCTTCCTGAATGCAAAGAGTGAGGATGCAAAGAGTGAGGATGCAAAGAGTGAGGATGCAAAGAGTGAGGACACCCACAACTCTTACATTACGCTATTAAAGGAGTAATGAAACTTAAAGGACTTTTGTTGATTGATACACCAATCCCGCTCGAAGCGGCCGAGGGCGTGGGTGAAAATGGCGTGGCGAGGCATGGAAGCCGAAGCAGCGACCGTTGAGCTTGGAGCGAATCGGTCGTGTCAGCCCATTTTCACCCTAAGCCCGACGGAGCTTTCCGCTTCGTCGCGGGTAGCTGGGGGATTGGACAAGGGGGCAAGTCGATACTGCCCCCTTTCCCCGTGGGTGGGTCGGAGACCCACGACTTACAGTCGCTTGCAAAGCGACACTGAGTTAACAGCCAGAGCAGGCTGGGGCATCAGCCTCCCTACTTCTGGGTGGAACGATAGTGGTCAAAATTCTCAATATAATCATCAAGATTGGCTTCGAGCATTTCTTTGTAGCGCGCCATATAGTAATCCAGCATTTCCTGCTTCTTGGGCTGCATCTGCGCCTGGGTTTCAAAGCTGGTGGAGGCAAACCAGGCGTTGTAGCGGGCGACGGCCCACATGAAGGAGGCGCTGATCTCGCCGGTTTTGATAGCCGGGTCCTGATTTTGCTGGTTGGCGAGCTTGATCATCTCGGAGGCGCGTTCGTAAAAGGCATTTTGGCTATTGGAAGCGTTGGCAGATGTGGTCTCGGTAGTGGTTTCAGATGCGATCGCAGACTCGGTGGCAAGGGTTTCTTCAGACATGGGATATTCCTGTGTAAAGGGTTGGTTCCTGAAGGCAAAAGCCAGGCACTCACCCTGTTTGTAGTTGCCCTTACCCTAAAGTATTTGCCGCTTGAGGGACAGCCGACTGAATCACAGAATCGCTCGGCCGCATGGTAAATAGCTGCTTCGCATCCCAAAACATCCAGATATTTCATCCCACCGATGGCGTTCGCTAGTACCCCGTCAGTTCCATATAGCCCTCACCCATGTGGCTGCCGCTGTCACTGTGACTGACGCGCACCGGGCCTTCCCAATACTGGGTGCTCAGCTGCATGCGGGCATCGGGATTAAGGGCCTCAACCCTGAGGTTAAGCTGTTCACTCGGCTCGGCGTTATCTGCGCTGCTGCCCTTAAGGCTTAGCTGCCAGCTAACCGGATAGCCCTGATGGGAGTCAATCGGCGTCATCGAGACCACCTCAAGCGTTTGACTGCGGCCATCGGGCCACATGCGATTGGCATGGGTGAAGGATTTGGCATTTTGCTCCCGAAGCTGAAACAGCATCAGCGCCGAGCCATCGTCGAGGCGCAGGGCAAACCAGTCCCAGCCCTGTTGTGCCAGCCCCAAAAAGGCACTGCTCCATTCGCGGTCGAGCCAGCCCTGACCGCTGACGGGCTGCCACTTGCCATCCAGCAGTACGTCGCCCTCAATATCGATAAAGGGCGCCGAGTAGTAATAGGATGCCAGCCCCGCATCGAAGCTCTTGGTGCTGTAACCCCTATCGCCCTGAAGTTGCAGTGGCGACTGGCTGGACAGTGTCAGTCGGTAGCCAAGCGCCTTACCGTCAGCAGCAACATTCAGGCTTGCGGGAAACAATGCCTCGGTTTGTGACTGCCAGCGCCAGTTGGCGAGATACACCGAAAAGGGGCTACCACCGGCACCGGCGAGATCTGAGTGGCCACGGGACCATTGCTCTGTCGCCACATGGCTGTGCTTGCGGGTGACGGCGGCGTGGGCAAACCACAGCTGCCTGCTGTGCCAGTCGTCATCAATGCCCGGTGGATTGTCCCCCGGTAATGCCGTGCCGTGCTCTGATTCTGATTCTGGTTCTGATTCTGGTTCTGGTTTCAGTGCTACCCGAAATTGGGTCCACTGCAGCCCAAGGGACTCGCCGCTGGTGGTTGTCAGGTTGGCGGTGAGATACCACCACTCCTGGCGGAAATTATTGTGGGGGCCGTGGTCGGCGGGAAAGCTCAGTGCCTTGCCGGGGCTCACGGTATCGAAGCCTGCAATATCCCCCGCCATCAGCTCGCCCATGCCGGGGGCTGATGAGTCTGGGGCCTGATGCCGATTGTCGCCGGTTTTGCCACAGCCAGAGGTAAGCAAGAGCGCCAACAGGAGCGGGGTCAAGAAGGTGATTTTACTGGCTAAGCTCATATCAATTCGCCTCCTGCTGCAAACTGCGGATAAGCGGGCGGCGGCTTTGGCGCCACAGGGGCCAGGCGAGGGCCAGCGAGGCCGACAGCAGCGCCGCACCTATGGCACTCAGTACCGGCAGCCATTGCCAGTCCATGGTGAGGCTCCAGCCGAATGACAGCAAAATGACCTTGTGGATCAATAGCCAGGCGAGTATCCAGGCAACGGGCACCGCAAGCAGTGCCGTGGCAAGCACCATCAGCAACATCTGCACAGCGCTCATTAACAGCAGCTCGCGGCGACTCACCCCCAGGGCGTGCAGCCGCGCCAGCGGGTTCTCGCGGCTGGCGGAGAGCATGGACAGCGCCGAGAAGAGGCCGATGGAGGCTACCAGCAGGGTGAGGGTGCCCAGGCTTGCGGTGATTTCAAAGGTGCGACCAAACATGGTGATGGCAATTTTTTTGATGTTTTGCTGGCTGAATATCAGCGAGCGTGACAGCTCAAGCTCACCGGCTAGGTCATTGGCCAGCTGCTCGGCATCGCAATCGCCACAGCTGAGCGCGAGACTCATGGGAATGGGGGACAGCCCCAGCTCACGCCAGAGGTCTTCCTCGATAAGGGTTTCAAACTGTTGATTACCATGATCGTAAAAAATGCCGGCAACCGCCAGGCTCAGGCGTTGGCCGCCAACCGCCAGATGCAGGGTATCCCCAAGCTGAATATTGAGCCGCAGTGCCATGGGCTCATTCACCAGAATCTGCCTGCCGCCTTGCGCCATGGCTTGCCACAGCGCCTCATCAAATAGCTTTAAGGTGCTGGTTTCCCGAACCGACAGGCTATCCCGTGCCAGCAGCCGGAAACGGGTGTCGCTATTACCCTGGCCCGTGAGCACGGCTGGGCTGGAATACTGGCGGTAGCTGGCGCTGATGCGGCTGTCGCCTTCGAGTTTTGCCATGACCTCCTGCATGCGGCTGTCACCGGGCCTTAAGTAAATATCGGCATGCAGCCTTTGGTTGAGCCAGGCCTTCAAGGTGCCTTCGAAACTGCCCACCAGGGTCGTCATGGCGATATTGGCCGACAGCGCCAGCAGCATGGCCATCATGGCCAGCGACATGGGCGGCGCCAGCACCTTCAGCTCGGCGACCAAATAGTGTGACAGCCCCGGCCTGAAGAGACCAAACCCGGTGAAAACGGCGGGCAGCCGTGCCAGCAGGCTGGGTAAAAGCAGCGGCGTTGCCAGGGTCACCAGTGCAATCAGCCCCAGGCTATACATAGGCAACAGCCGCGGCAGTTGCTGCTCGCGAAGATAGTGGCTGACTTCGGGTTCCACCAGGGTGATCAGCAGCGCCAGCAGCAACAGCACCGCAGCCACCTTGAGCTGCAGCCGCTGCATCCGGGTATCGAAGCCCTGGCTCGCCCCCTGCTGACGACTGCTGGCGAGCGGCGTGGCCACCAACCGCGCCATCAAGGGGATACAGGCGAATAGACTCGCGGCGGCGGTCAGGCCAAAGGCCTCGATAAACCAGGCGGGCTGCCAGTGGCCGGGCAAGAGGCGCGCGCCGTAGATTTGCTCCAACGTCATGGCCACCAGTGGCATCAGCACCTGCCCAAGCCAAAGCCCCAGCACAAACCCCGCAGCGGCGCCGAGGCTCACCATCAGCATCAGCTCCAGCGTCAGGGCACCAAGCAGTTCCCGTTGCCCCACGCCCAGCTGGCGCAGCTGCAATAAAAGCCGGGTGCGCTTCATCAGGCTGTAGCGCACGCCGTTATAGGCAATAAATAAGCCCACCACAAAGGCGAGCAGTCCCATGGCCTTGAGGCTTAGATGGAAGCTGCCGGTCAGTTCGGTGAGCGCCGCACCATTATCTTCGGCGACGATTTCAAGCCTGGAGGCATCGATTCCGGCATCCAGTAAATGCTGCTTGAGTGCGCTAAGACTGACACTGTCCAGCACTTCGATGCTGCTCAGTGCATTGGGCGCCTTCAGCGCCGCCTTGGCAAAGGACAGGTCGGCCACCATGGCGCTGCCGAGACTATAGCTGTCATCCAACCCCATCAGGGTTATCCCCTTGCCGTTGAGGGTGATGTCGCCTGCGGCCTTAATCTTTTCGAGGTGGTTTTGGCTTAGCACCAACACCGGCTCGCCACTGAGCAGGCTTGCCAGGTCAAGGTTGGCGAAGAGGGGGCTGCCGGAGTTGGCCGATGCGCTGGGGGGCTCAGGGCGTTGGGTGTCAGGACTGGAACTCGCCGCGGTTATGGCCGCAGAGGTGGCGGCTATGATGTCGATACCGTCGATATAAAAACGTCTGCCGTTGTCATCGGTGATGACCCCATTTAACCTGGGAATTAACTTAAGGCCCTGGCGGTTAAGCCGAAAATAAATGTCATCGCTGATAAACGCGGCGCCGCCTGCCGGCAGCAGGGTAAAGGCGGCGCGGCCAGAGAGGGGCGCCGTGGCTTCGCGATAGCTGGCTCGGGCATTTTCATTAATGCTTTTGACGGCCGTGAGCAGCACCACAGAGAGGATAATGCCCAGCAAAATAGCCCCGGCCTGCAGCGGCGCCCGGCGGTAATGGCCCACAAACACCTTGAGGCTCAGCCTCAGGCCATGATTGGTGCTCGCTCGATGTTGCCTATCCATGTTCAGCCCTGAACCTGCTGACTGGACTCAGGCAAAGACCCGTCGGTTGCCGTGGTTTGCCCCAAGAGTGGGCTTGCTATTTCGCTGCGGGTTTCTGCAATCTGGCCATTGCAGAGGTGCCAGCGCCTTTGCATAAAGGCGGCGCATCGCTCGCTGTGGGTCACCATCAGAATGGCGGTATTGCTTTCCCGGGCGAGGCTGGTGAGCAGGGCCATCACCTCATCGCCGGAGTGTTCATCCAGGTTACCCGTGGGTTCATCGGCAAGCAGCAGTGGCGGGCGCTGAGACAAAGCCCGGGCGATGGCGACCCTTTGCTGCTGACCGCCGGAAAGACTGTCCACCGGGCGGGACAAGAGCTCAGTCAGCCCCAAACGGCTGGTTAGGGTATGGCACCAGTCATCCCAGGGCTTGCCGTTAAGGGCGAGGGGAAAATGAATATTGGCCTGCACATTTAAGGGTTCCAGCAGGTTGAACTGCTGAAACACCATGCCAAGCTCGCTGCGGCGAAAACGGTCCCAGTCGCTGGCGCTGAAATGCTTGGAAGGCCTGCCAAGGAGGCGGATGTGGCCATCGTCGGGCTGATCAAATCCGGCAATCAGATTTAACAGGGTGCTCTTGCCGCTGCCGCTGGGACCGGTGAGGGCAACGGTTTCACCGGGGTGGATGTCCAGAGTGAGATTATCCAGCACCCGGTGACGTTCTCCACCGTCCTGAAAACTCTTGCTTATCTCCTGCATGGCGACTATCGGCGTCATTACCTCTCCTTGTTCGGCCGTCACTGCCTGTCGTTGCTGGCGAGTGCTGGCCAAAGGATAACCTGCTGCTTTGGGAAAAACTACGTCAAAACAAGCAGGAGAGATCAGCCGGAGACAGAAAGAGGTGACAGCATCAGTCCAATAACGCCCCAGAATGGCGGCCTATGCCCGAGTGGCGCTCATCGGCTGGCTGCGTAGGTGCTGAGCTCACTCAGTTGAACCTGGGTGACAAAGGCCCCGTCCACATAAAAGTCCACCCCGTCGCCGCTGCGCTTGCCTGTCATGGTTTGCTCGCTGCCATCGCTGAAACGCACCAACATGGTCAGGGTGTTGTCATCGATGGCAACAAAGTGCGCATCTTCAATCTGCTGACTGTTGTTGGCCCCCAGCGTGCCCTTGAGCGGCGCGTCTGTCAGCTCCTTATCCAGCTTGTCGTTGACCTTGATGATGGTCTTGGCGGGCGTGTCTGCCAAGGCCGGTGACTTGCCGGTTATGGGGTTTTTGCCGGTCCAGAATTCGATGCTGTTGAAGATAAAGAGGTCGGCTGTGGCGGTGAGACCATACACAGGCGCCAGCAGCATATACAGGCCGGCGCGGCCATAACGGTTATCCACCGCCGACAGGTTGCCCTGGGTCAGCATGCCGCTGAGGCCCATTTGGCCCATGCAGCCGGCGAGTTGGGTGGTGGCAAGCAGTGCCAGTGTCAGGGTGATCTTATTCAGTTTCATGTGGCTCAATCCGTGTGAAATCAATGTGGCATTTTGGGGTGCCGATTCTAGTGGCTGGGCCTTTTCTCACCGGGCAGTGGCTCACACTTTGGGGTAAGGATTTTGTTGTGGTCGTAACCGGCTTGAGACCCTTTGTAAGTGATTGATGTAAAAGGTTTGGATTGCTGGCTTGGCGGCGGATTGTATTGCAGAACTCTAACAAAGGTTACAGGCAAAGGCAGAGGGCAAGCTTGAAGGACGTCACGCTTCTTTGGTGGCCTGTTGCCAGTGTCCGTTGCTTCTGGCAATCTTGCTTCCCCCGCAGCCAGGCTGCGGGTTCCGTTCGGATGAAGGTAGCAGGAGAGTTGGGGCGTGCCCCACACCGACGAGGCCAACTTCGATGCAAGTCGAAGGACTCTTTCAGGTGCCAGGAATTGACCTGGTGTGGACTGCTACTGGACGAGCCTCTGGAGAGATCCGGTCAGTTACGTTTGGCATCACAGATGCCTGCGGTAATCGGCACCGGGCGCCGAAGGCGAAAGCCCCTTTGGGGTGAAACGCTCAGGCAAAAGGACAGAGGAGAGGATGATTGCACCACCCTCCCCGGGTGGCCTTTTGCCACAGGTCTCTTCCACCTTGGTTCGCAGCCATTTCTTTTCCTCCTCCGTTTATTAATGTCGTTTGTTTAATAACCGAGGATGCTATGGATTTTCACGCACTGCTGACGCAGTTGAACGCTATTGTTTGGGGTCCTGTGACCCTGTGTTTGTTGGTGGGTACCGGTGTGTACTTCACCGTTCGTTTAAAGCTGTTGCAGCTGGTCAAATTACCCCTCGCCCTGTCACTGCTCTTTAAACCCGCCTCAGGGAAGGGGGAGCTGTCGTCCTTTGGGGCGCTTTGCACCGCACTCTCGGCCACCATAGGCACGGGCAACATAGTGGGGGTCGCCACCGCCATCAAGCTCGGTGGCCCGGGTGCGCTGTTTTGGATGTGGGTGGCGGCCTTTTTTGGCATGGCCACCAAATACGCCGAGTGTTTGCTGGCGCTCAAATACCGCACCACCGACGCCAGGGGCAATATCGCCGGTGGCCCCATGTATTACATTGAACGCGGACTTGGCCTGGGCTGGCTCGCCAGGCTCTTTGCCATTTTCGGGGTAGGTGTGGCCTTTTTCGGTATAGGTACCTTCGCCCAGGTCAATGCCATCAGCGATGCCATGACGGTGGCCTTTGCCGTGCCCACCTGGGTGACTGCCAGCGTGCTGACCCTGCTGGTGGCGGCCGTGACGTTAGGCGGCGTTAAGCGCATCGCTTCGGTTGCCCAAACTCTGGTGCCCGCCATGGCCATCGGCTATGTGCTGGCTTGCCTTTGGGTACTGCTGAGTCTCCATGACGCCATAGTGCCGGCCCTTTCTTTGGTGGTGAATGGGGCCTTTACCCCGGTTGCCGCCGGGGGCGGCTTTTTGGGGGCGACTGTGGCGCTGGCGATTCAAACCGGTATCGCCCGTGGGGTATTCTCCAACGAGTCCGGCCTTGGCAGCGCACCCATTGCGGCGGCAACTGCACGCACCAAAGAGCCGGTGGAGCAGGGGCTGGTGAGCATGACTGGCACCTTTTTCGATACCCTGATTATCTGCACCATGACAGGATTGGTGCTTATCATCACTGGTGTATGGAGTGGCGACAGCGCCGGAGCAGCCATGACCAGCGCTGCTTTTTCCGCGGCGACAAACCCCTTGCTGGGGCAATATCTGGTGACAGTGGCGCTGGTGTGTTTTGCCTTTACCACCATTCTGGGCTGGAACTACTACGGCGAGCGCTGCTGGAGCTATCTCACCGGGGGCCGTTATGCCGGTCTGTACCGGCTGGTCTTCTTGCTGCTGATTGCTGGCGGTGCCTTTATCAAGCTCGACCTGATATGGCTCCTTGCTGACATCGTCAATGGCCTGATGGCCATCCCCAACCTGATAGCGCTGATTGGCCTGCGCAGCGTCATCCTTGCCGAAAGTCAGCGCTATTTTGGCATGCTGGCCATGCCGGGCGGGAACGCTGCGCTGCCAAGCCGTGCAAAAGAGGCTGAAGATGGCCTGGTGAGTTAAGCTGTATTGGCACTTAAAGGGCTTTCAGCGGTGGGTAAACAGGACTGGTCACTGGTGAAAAGGTGATCCGGCTCCCTTGTCTATTCGTATCTTGAATGGTTAAATGGACGAGTTATTTTTTCGCCAAAGTTCAATCAGTTGAGTGACTGAACGAGCCAAACCGCTGAAGTCCTTCCCGGGAAGGGGAGAGTGCATGTCTGACCGACATTGCCGGGTTTGCCGGTACACAGGGATATTGTCATAGAGGCAGCCGCATGCAGGAAAATACCGAAAAACTCTCAACCTTTCGAAGCCGGATCCTGTTCCAGATAGCCGTTCCCCTGATCATTATCATGACCGGGGTATCCGGGGTCACTGGTTGGCTGAACTACAAGGCCGAAGAAAAAGCCTTTTTTGCTGACCTGGCTGAAAAAGCAGATTTTGCCGCCAAGCGTCTCGAGTTTGAGTTGACGCTGGCCCAGCAGGATACCCAAACCCTCGCCTTTACCCTTGGGCACCTCGATGCCAAAGCGCAATTGCAACAGGCGCCCTTTCTGTACCAATTACTCACCGATCGCCTGGCTCGAAACGACAGTTTTTATGGCTCGGCCGTCGCCTTTGTACCGGGTTTTACGCCCGGACAGGAACGATTTGCCCCCTATGTGTTTCGTCAGGATTTGACGATTGCCACCCTGGATATAGGCAAAGAAGCCTATGACTACACCAACGGTGAGTGGGACTGGTGGACGGAAGCCCTCAAACGCCCCAAGGGGTACTGGACTGCTCCCTACTACGACGACGGCGCTGGCAACATTCAGATGATCACCTTCTCCCAGCCCTTTGGTGATGAGGAGCCGCTTGGGGTAGTGACCACGGATCTGGCGCTGTCCAGTTTGCCCATCCGTCTGGGTATCGATCCCAAAAAGCTGTTGGTGCTCGATGCCAGGGGCACGCTTATTTACCATCCCGACAACAACCTGACCCGTAACGCCACCATCAGCGACTGGCTGGTGAAAGATGTCGCCAGCGAGGAAGCCGCCAAAAAAGTGCTTGAGGGTGAGGCTCAGGAAGTCGCCCTGAAAGATCTGAACGGCGTTCAGTATCTGGCCAGTATTGCCAAGGTGTCGCCACTGGCATGGCGGGTATTGGTCATCACGCCCCAAACCGAATTGGTCGAAACTTTCTTAAAAGGATTCAGTTCCTTAACCTTGAGCCTCCTGGTACTGGCTTTGATTCTGCTGGTGACCAGCTATTACAGTGCCAAGCGCCTGACCGAGCCCCTGGAAGCCCTGGAAACCGGTATTGTCGACTTCAGTAAGGGACTTATCAAACGCTTGCAAAAACCCGAGGGGGTAGTGCGGGAAATCGCCACGCTGAGTCATAAGTTCAACGAGATGGCCGAAGTGCTGGAAGAGCGGGAACAGGCGCTGCTGGACTCCCGCGGCAACCGTTTTGCCACCCTGATAGACGGCATGAGCGACAAGTCGTTTTATTGCTCCATGACCCCAGACGGCAATATCGACCAGGTCAGTGCCGGGGTAGAAAAGGTGCTGGGGATTTCGCCGGAAGTGCTGAAACGCAAGTACCAGCGCCTCTTTTCCAGCAACGCCATCAACGAGCAAAACTGGCAGTTTATGGAGATGGCGCTGCGGGGCGAGGCGGTTCCTCCCCATCAGGTGGAAATGGCCGGCGCCGATGGCAGCCTCAGGCGGCTCGACCTCTTTATGCAGCCGCTTTTGGATGATGAAGGACAGCTGATCTCCGTGGAGATGCTGTTTAACGATGTGACAGAGCAGTTTTCCGCCGCCGCCTGGTCCAATGCGGTGCTGGAAGCGGCCCCCGAAGCCATGCTGATAGTGGATGAATCGGGGCAACTCGTGTTCAGTAACAGTCGTTGCCAGGAGCTGTTCGGTTACAGCGGCGAGGAAATGCTGAACCTGAACATAGATGCGCTTATTCCCGAGAATGAGCGCCATGGCCATCAGGGCAAGCGCCAGCTCTTTATTGAAGGTGGCAGAGACAAGGTGATGGCCAATGGTAAGCCGCTGCATGCTCTTAAATGTGGCGGCGAGCAGTTTCCGGTGCAAATTGGCCTGAGTCTGTTGCCCGCCGACAGTCGGGGTCAGCGTCAGGTGGCGGCCTCCATTCGCGACCTGACAGAGCAATTGGCGGTCGAGCGCCAAATCCGCGAGAGTGAGAGCCGCTTTCGCGGTTTGGTGTCCAATATCCCGGGCGCTGTGTATCGCACCCGCATTAATGGCACCTGGACCATGGAATATGTCAGCGACAACATCACTGAGCTGACCGGGTACCCTGCCTGGCACTTTATTGAGAGCAAAAAGCGCAGCTTTGGTTCGCTAATCCTTGATGAGGACGCAGAGCGCTGCGACGCGATTATTTCCGGCGCCCTCGCTGAGCAGCATGCCTTTGAGGTGGAGTACCGCATTCGCCACCGGGATGGCAGCCTTCGCTGGGTCCATGAAAAGGGCAAGGCAAGCTACGATGAAGACGGCAATCCGGTGTGGTTTGACGGCAGCCTGAATGACATCACCGAGAGCAAGCTGGCTCAGGAGCGAATTGAGCAATCACGGGAGCAGCTGGAAACCATCACCGAGTCTGTGCCCAGCACTGTGTACCAGTTGGTGTGGCGCTCTGAGCGTGACAGACGCTTTACCTTCCTCTCAAGCGCGGCCATGGCGACCCTGGGTTTCCATCGCAATGAGGTGCTGGATAACTTCGAGCTGGTGGCCGAGCGCATCGTGGAAGAAGACAGGGGCGAGATCATTCAAATGCTCGCCGGTCGTCACGGCATGCAGTGGACCAAGGCCTTCAGATACCATTTCCCTTCCGGTGAGTTGCGCTGGCTGGAGGCGGGTGCCCGGGGCAGCAAGCAGCAGGATGCGTTGGTGTGGAACGGGTATCTGATGGACATCAGCGGCCGTAAACGCATGGAGACTGAGCTAGCCCAAAGCGAGGCCCACTTCAGGGCACTGTTTGATAACGCCGGTATCGGCATTGTTAACCTTGACGACAGGGGCATTATCAAGGATTGCAACGGCCAGTTTGTCAGTGATTTGGGCATAAGCAGCGACAGCTTGAAGCGTAAGCAGCTGGCGGACCTGATGCACCCAGAGGACAGAGCACTTGCCACTGGCCTGTATCAGGCCCTGGCTGAGAGTGAGCAGGGCAGTATCAGCGGTGAGTGGCGCATGCTCGATGGCGATGGCGAGCTGATGTGGATGGCGGTGATTGCTTCTGTGCTGGAAGAAGGCGACGGCGGTGAGCGCTCCGTGGTGATGAGTATCGCCAATATTACCCGCCTCAAACTGCTGTCCGACGAGCTGATGGCTGCCAAGGAGGATGCGGATGCGGCCAACCAGGCCAAGAGCGATTTCCTCGCCAACATGTCCCACGAAATCCGCACCCCCATGAATGCCATCATTGGTATGTCACAGCTGTGCCTGCAGACTGAGCTCGACAGAAAGCAGCGCAACTATGTGGAAAAAATCGAGCGGGCGTCCAAGTCGCTCCTCGGTATCATCAACGACATCCTCGATTTCTCGAAAATTGAAGCTGGTAAACTGGATATCGAAGTGGTGCCCTTCCAGCTGGACACCATTTTGGAAGACCTCGGCGACATGTTTTCGGTGAAAGCCGCCGATAAGCAGCTGGAGCTGCTGTTTTCGGTTGCCCCCGGCGTGCCAACACACCTTGAAGGTGACCCGCTGCGTCTCAGCCAGGTGCTGATTAACCTGATGAATAACGCCATTAAATTCACTGAACGCGGTGAGGTGATGTTGTCCATCAGCGAGCTGGCCCGGGATGAGGATCAGGTGCAGCTCAAGTTTGCCGTGCGCGACAGCGGCATAGGGCTCACCGCAGAACAACAGGCCAAGCTGTTTAAGTCATTCAGTCAGGCAGATACCTCCACCACCCGCAAATACGGCGGCACCGGTCTTGGGCTGGCCATTTGCAAACAGCTGGTGGAGCTGATGGGCGGCGAGATTGGGGTCGACAGCCAGTTTGGCAATGGCAGTACCTTCTATTTCACTGTGTCGGTCAAGGTGGCGCAAAACGCCCAGTTGAATGTTGAACAGGAACTGGAAGGCATGGCGGTGCTGGTGGTAGACGACAACAGCACCGCCAGAGACATTCTTCGCACCACGCTGCAAAGCATGGGCTTTTCCGTCGACAGCGCCCGCAGCGGCATGGAGGCATTGGAGAAGTGTGCCGAGCGGGATTACCGCATCGCCCTTATCGACTGGAAAATGCCCGAGATGGATGGCACTGAAACCGCGGCACGGATGCGGGAACTCAAGCAGCCGCCCCTTATTCTGATGGTTTCTGCCCATGCCAACAGCGAGTTTATCGACAAGGTGGAGGAGATGGGCATCAATGGCTACATCACCAAGCCCATCAGCGCTTCCCGTTTGCTGGATGGCATCATGTCGGCGCTGGGTCGTCAGGGACACAAACCCGTGCGGCGCAAGGCGCAGCCCATGGATGCCCAGAAACTGTCCGGCCTCAAGGGCAAACGTATCCTGCTGGTGGAAGACAATGAGATGAACCAGGAGGTGGCCAGTGAGTTTTTGGAGCAGGTGGGGGTGGTGCTTTCCATCGCCGACAACGGTCAGATTGCGCTGGAAAAACTCGGTCAACAAAGCTTCGATTTGGTACTGATGGATTGTCAGATGCCGGTGATGGATGGTTATCAGGCCACCCGGGAGCTGAGAAAACTGCCCGGGCTTGCGGAGCTCCCCGTGGTCGCCATGACGGCCAACGCCATGGCTGGCGATAAGGAAATGTGTTTGCTCGCGGGGATGAACGACCATATCGCCAAGCCCATTGAGGTGGGGATCCTCTATCAGACCCTGCTGCAGTATCTCTGCCCCGAGGCCAAAGGGCTGGAGTCAGCAGACGCTGACGCCGCGGCAGACCAGGAGGTGACATCGCTCACCAGCTGGCCTGAGCATGAAGATTTGGACATCGACCGGGGATTGCAGTTGGTACAAAACTCAGAGCGCCTCTATCGCCGCATTCTGGAGCGTTTCGTCACCAGCCAGGCCCAGGCAGGTAAGAAAATCCGCAAGGCCCTTGCACTGGGACAGCAGGAAGATGCCGTTCGTTTGGCCCACACCCTCAAAGGCGTGGCGGGCAACCTCAGCGCCGACACCCTGGTAGAGGAGGCCCGACAACTCGAGGCCAAACTCGCACAGGGAGAGGCCTGCGAGGCCGAGTTGGAAGCGGTGGAAACCCGGTTGGTAACCATAGTGGCAGCCATCGAACGTTGGATGACAGAAGGTGTTGAAGAGCAGGGCGTGGAGAGTGGTGAGCCTTTGTCTGCGGACGCCCTTAAAGAGGTGCTCAATACCCTGGTGACACAGCTTGAGGACGCCGACGCCGATGCGGTGTCGACCCTTGAGTCGCTCTCTGGACAAGTGGTAGCGGGCATATGGGCCAGGCTTAAGCCGGTAAGCCAGATGGTGGCGGGCTACCAGTTTGATGATGGCGCCGATTTGGTGCGGGAACTGATACAGGAACTTGAGACCGACGGCGAATCCGCCTGACTATACTCAATAACAAATCGTTGTGGGCGCTGATTGCCCGGCTAACAAACTGCCCGCAGCAGGAGCGGCAACAAGGGAGGTTGCGATGGAAAAGGCCACAGTGCTGGTGGTGGATGATACCCCTGAGAACATCGATATTCTGGTGGGGATCTTGGGGCAGGATTATAAGGTCAAGGTTGCCATCGATGGCCCTCGGGCGCTGGCGCTGGCGCTGAAGTCGCCACCGGATCTGATTTTACTGGATGTGATGATGCCGGGGATGAGTGGCTATGAGGTATGTCGCCGTCTCAAGCAGGAGCCCATGACGGCCCATATCCCGGTGATCTTCGTTACCGCCCTTGCCGAGGTCGCCGACGAAACCCAGGGTTTTGAGTTGGGGGCCGTGGACTATATTACCAAGCCCGTGAGCGCGCCCATTGTGAAGGTGAGGGTGAAAACCCACCTGGCACTTTACGACCAGAAAAGACTGCTCGAAGAGCAGGTGCGGGAACGGACCAAAGAGCTCGAACAGACCCGTTTTGAGATTATCCGCCGTCTCGGCCGCGCCGCCGAATACAAGGACAACGAAACCGGGTTGCACGTGGTTCGCATGAGCCATTACGCAAGATTGCTGGCCCGACAGGCGGGGTTGCCTGAACCCTTCTGTGAGCTCCTGTACAATGCCGCGCCCATGCATGATATCGGCAAAATAGGCACGCCCGATGCGGTGCTGAAAAAGCCCGCCAAACTGGATGCCGAAGAGTGGGAAATCATGCAGCAGCACGCCAGCATAGGGGCCGAAATCATTGGCGAACATCCGGATCCACTGCTGCAGATGTCCCGCCGCATTGCTCTGACTCACCATGAAAAATGGGACGGTTCAGGCTATCCCAATGGTCTCAGCGGCACTGAAATCCCCATCGAGGGGCGTATTGTGGCCATCGCCGATGTGTTCGATGCCCTGACCTCCATCAGGCCATACAAGAAGGCATGGAGTATTGAAGACACCATGGCCTTGCTGGAGTCGGAAGCCGGCAAGCAGTTCGACCCCGAGCTGGTTGATCACTTCAAGCAGATATTGCCCGAGGTGGTTGCCGTGCGGGATAAGCACATGGAAACCGAAGGCTAGTCTGGCACTTGGCAGTGTTGCTTTTACCTGTCCCCGGATAGGAATAAAAAAGAGGCGCATCTGGCGCCTCTTTTTGTTAATCGGCGACAGGACTTACGCTTCTTCTTCCAGCGAGTAGGGCAGAGGCAGCAGGGTAAAACTGGCTTCGTGGTCATCCGCGAGACGCAGCACCGCATCGGGCGCTGTGTCATTGGCGAGGACAGCGGTCATCAGAACCTTATTGCCACGGCTAACCACCTCAATGATGTTGCCCGCCTTGCGATACCCGCCTTCCACGGCGATTTCCAGCGTACTTTCGAGACGCACCGGTGTCTGGCTTTCACCAAAGAGGATGTAGAGCGCGCGTTTGTTGCCGCCACGGTATTTTGTGCGGGCCACGGTTTCCTGACCCATGTAGCAGCCCTTGTTGAAGCTTATTCCGCCGAGGGCCTGCAGATTACACATCTGCGGAATGTACTCACTGGCATGACCGGCCGCGATATTGGGGTAGCCGGCACGGATTTCCAATGCTTGCCACACACCAGCGCCATAGAGAGGCTGGCCACTTTTCTCAATCAGGGCACAGGCATTGGCCTTGTCCAGGATCAGGATAAAACGCTCACCGTCTTTGAGCACTGTGCCTTGCTCAGTGCTGAAAACATCTGCCTCGGCTGTGCCAAAGTGCCGGGCAACAAACCCGGCGGCCTCTGGACCTGAGACACCCAGCAGGGTCAGTTCGCTACTCATATCCACAAGTTCCGCCTTGCTGAATACGGCATACTTTTTCAGCTGTGCCAGTGAGACTTCAAGCGCGCTGCGCGGCTCCAGCATCATCAGGGCGTCACCCAGTTTAAAGGTACGGAAGGTCGCCAGCATACGGCCCTTGGGATCGCAGTGGGCACCCCAGCGCCATTGGCCGGGTTCCAGTGCGCTGATATCGGCGGTGACCTGGCCGTGGATAAAGCTGTTGCCCTGCTCGCCGGTGACAGACACCAGCCCGAGGTGATTGAGTAAGCTCAGGGTCAATGCCGGGCCTTCGCTGTCCAGCGCCCAGGCGGCCTGTGAGACGGTAAATGTCATTGCCTGTTCCTTGAAATGAACTTTAATAGTCTGGGATTGTAGCGGATCCCAATGGCCGGGTGAATGACCATATTCAGGCCTGACACGCAAAAATAAAAAGGCGCCCCCCGGGCGCCTTTTTTGGCGTCACTGTCAGTGCAGCAAACGGGTTCTGATGGTGCCTTCGATGCCACGCAGCTGCTCGAGTGCTTCCTCGGCCTGGTGGGTGTCCACTTCCATCACCACGTAACCTATATCTGCGGTGGTTTGCAGGTACTGGGCGGAAATGTTGATACCTTTTTCAGAAAACGCCTGGTTAATCTTGATAAGAATACCGGGGCGGTTTTTGTGAATGTGCAGCAAACGTGAGGTGCCCTTGTGCATCGGCAGGGATACCTCGGGGAAGTTCACCGCAGACACGGTGGAGCCGTTGTCTGAGTACTTGGCGAGCTTGCCAGCCACTTCGATACCAATGTTTTCCTGGGCCTCTTCGGTAGAACCACCCACATGTGGGGTCAGGATGACATTGTCCAGACCACGCAGAGGACTTTGGAACACATCATCGTTTGACTTGGGCTCAACCGGGAACACGTCGATGGCAGCGCCGGCAATGTGCTCTTCTTTGAGCGCGGCTGACAGAGCATCGATGTCTACCACTGTGCCGCGGGACGCGTTAATCAGGAAACTGCCCTTTTTCATGGTGGCCAGTTCAGTATGGCCAATCATGTTTTTGGTCTGCGGGGTTTCTGGCACATGCAGGCTCACCACATCGGCGTTGGCGAGCAATTCTTCAAAGGAATGCACCTGCTGAGCGTTGCCCAGTGGCAGCTTGTCTTCGATATCGAAAAACTTCACCCGCATACCCAGGGTTTCGGCCAGAATGCCAAGCTGGGTACCTATGTGGCCATAGCCAATCACGCCCAGGGTTTTGCCGCGCACTTCCACGCTGCCATTGGCACTCTTGAGCCAGCCGCCACGGTGGCACAAGGCGTTGCGTTGGGGGATGCCGCGCATCAGCATGATGATTTCGCCCAATACCAGCTCAGCCACAGAGCGGGTATTGGAGAAGGGCGCGTTAAATACCGGGATACCGGCCAGCTCGGCAGACTTGAGGTCAACCTGGTTGGTACCAATACAGAAGCAACCAATTCCAACCAGTTTTTCGGCCTTGCTCAGCACCTCGGCACTCAGTTGAGTGCGGGAGCGAATGCCGACGAAGTGGGCATCTTTGATGGACGCGACCAGCGCCTCATCGGCGAGGGACGCCTTGTGATATTCGATATTGGTGTAGCCCGCCCGCTCAAGTACATCTACCGCAGATTGGTGGACGCCTTCGAGCAGCAGGAACTTGATCTTATCCTTGTCCAGCGAATGTTTCGCCATGGTGTAGATACCCTCTTTCTAATGCCTATAGGTTTTATTTGTCTGCTGACTGTCAATGCCCGCCCAAATTAGCATTTTTTTTACACAGTGTGGAGGGCTGGATGGCTAAAGTGTTTATTCAAAAACCAGAACAATATCACATAAGGTAAATGATACCGCACTAAGCCCGGTCTGTGAGTTGGTGGTTTGGATGGCACAGGCCTGTGTGCCGACGTTTCGCCCTGGCCCTGTTATGGATGCACTGAGCCACCAATAATTGGGTATTTACATTTGTTAATGGTTTTTTGGCTTTAGGGTACTCAGGGCTGGAAGGCCCATGGCACAAGGATGGGCACTGGGTCTCGCTTTTACCGTATATTGTTTAATGAGAATCGTTCTTTGATTCATACCTACGTCTTATGGTTTTATAGTGCTCAGTCCGCAAAATTGGGGATCCCTGTTCAATGGTCTGGCGTTTTTTTAGCCGCACATGGAAGTTTGAACGACGGCGGTCAACAAGGAGAAAGAGGGTTGAATACGGTAAATGAGTTGATTTTCGTGCACCAATTGGTTGCACCCTGTCATCTGGCGATTCTGGCCGAATCCATAGGGTTAAAAACCCGCATCGTAAAACACGTCGGTGAACTGGACTTGGATAAGCACCCCCAGGCGTTTTATCTCATCGCCCAGAAAGGTGCTGCGCTGGACAATAAGGGCATTCCGCTGCTGGCCAGCCGGCTGACTCCCCACGTGCCCGTCGCCCTTTATCAGGTGGAACGTCACTCTCTGGATCAGGAAGCCGCACTGCTGCTCGGGATCCGGGGATTGTTGTTTGCCGATCAGCGCATGGACTTGATGCTGACAGGCCTTCGCAAGATGGTCGCCGATGAGCTCTGGTTTGACCGTCCGCTTATCAGCAAGATGTTCCGCCGACTGGTGAATAAACTGGACACCAATTCCGATGTATCACCAGACGCCATGGCGATGCTGCAATCTCTCACCGGTAGAGAATGCACCATTATTCAGTTGGTTGGCAGTGGTGCCAGAAACAAAGAAATTGCCGATCGCCTTTGCATCAGCGAGCACACAGTCAAGGCGCATATTTCGTCTATTTTTCGTAAGACCCAGTCCCGTAATCGGGTAGAGTTGCTGCGTTGGGCCCAATCTCACCAGAGCCATTTTGCTCTGGTCAGCTGAGTGCTTGCGCTGAGTTTTTACCGCTTAAATCTGAGTGTTTCACCGCGGTAACCCAAGATAAAAAACGTCAATAAAAAAGGAGCCAGATGGCTCCTTTTTTATCGGGGTGCTGTTATCAGCGTGGCGCGCCGTTCTGGATAACAGTCGCTACGTTTTCGTTACCCACTTGAGTCACGTTGATCACGTTGCTGCTGCCCATCTGAGCGCCGGTCACCAGGTTGTCGTTGCCGCTTTGAGCCACGATGAAGCTATTGCCTTCGCCAACCACTGCGAATGCACCGGCATCGCCACCTACCCAGTTGCCGTTACCGGTCTGGGTGATTTGTGCCAGGTTTTCATCGCCCTGGATCAGCAGGTCCAGTACGTTGAGGTCGCCAGACTGGGTACCTATGATGTCGGTGTTGTTGTTGCCTTCGATGGTGACAATGGCTTCGTTGTCATTGCCCATTTGCGCAATATCCACCTCGTTGTCGTTACCAAATGCAACGCTGTATGCATAGTTGACATCGCCTTCCTGAGCCACTTCGAGGCTGTTGTCTTCGCCAAAGGCACCGGCCAGCAGCTGGTTGCCGTTACCTTCTGAACTCAGGTTCAGGGTGTTGTCATTGCCAACAGCAACAAATTCGGCATAGTTCAGATCGCCTTCCTGCTCCAGATCCACATCGTTATCGTCGCCATCAACGATAAACTGAGCGCTGTTGGAGAAGCCTTCCTGCTCGATGTCTATCATGTTGTCGCTGCCTTCGATAACCGCTATCAGGCTATCGCCGATGGCGTTTTCGGAGCCAGATTGGTTAATTTCAACGTCGTTGTTGTCACCGGTGGTGAATTCCAGCACCGCCACGTTGCGATCGCCATCCTGGGTCATGGTCAGATCGTTGTTGCTGCCTTGCAGGGCGTAAACAAAGCCCACGTTGTTGTTACCAACCTGCTCAATCTCAACTTCGTTGTTGTCACCGGCAACGCCGCGCACACCACCCACGTTGTCGTCACCTTCCTGATAGATGGAGACATCGTTGTTGTTGCCAACGTTGGCAGTGAAGTCCAGAGCAATCAGACCACCCTGGTTGTTGTTACCCAGCTGAGTGATTTCACCGTCGTTATCATTGCCCTGAACACGGAAAACGGCATAGTTGCTGCTGCCGTCCTGATCAACCCAGGCGCTGTTGTTGTCGCCGGTCAGTTCTACATTGCTTGCGTTCTGATCACCTGCCTGCATCACGTCAACGGCGTTTCCGTTACCGGCAGTTACCGCGTCACTCTGGTTGAAGAAGCCTGTCTGGACCACGTTATCCGTGTTGTTATCACCGGTTTGGCTCACGCCGGCAATGTGCCAGTCTTCGGCTTGCTCAACAGACACGCTATTCTGGTTGCCCTCAGAATCCACAAAGGCTTCGTTCCATACACCGTCCTGGGTTACTGTGGTGGTGTTTTCATCGCCCAGTTGATCAACCTGCGCCAGGTTCAGTACACCTGTTTGTTCCACAGTGGTGTCGTTACCATAGCCGGACTGGTTTACCTGGATTTCGCTGATATCGCTGGCAAAGGCCTGCGCTGACATGCCGATACCCGCGGTGATGGCTAAAGCCAAGAGTGACTTCTTCGCTTGTGATTTCATGTGACGCTCCCTGTTAATATTGAGTCACGGCGATAGATGCTCCATCGCCAATTTGTTGAATAGAAAAATTCGCACTGCCCAACTGCTTGAGCTGCACCAGATTGTTGTCTCCTATCTGGGTTATCTCAGCGCTGTTGTGGTTTCCTGCCTGAAACAAATCCACCTCATTGTCTGTGCCCAGCTGACGCACCAGAGCCTGATTTGCGACGCCGATTTGGGTGACAATAAGGCTGTTGGAATCGCCCGACTGGGCAACCATGGCCTCGTTTTGCACCCCTATCTGAAACAAATCGATGAGGTTGTCCCGTCCGCTGGACTCCAGCAGAGTTTGCAGGGGGACGGAAAGCGACATCTCGTCGCCTACCCCAGATGTTGGCGTGTCAGCCAACACGGCGGGGCAGCAAAGCAGGAGGGAAGCGCTTAAAACCAGCGATTTGCAGTAAGACACCCGACACTCCTTTGCGATGCGTAAACTTCCAAAGCCGACGGCTCGGCAAAAATACAGCACCAAGTTAAGGTTCTGAGACCTAAGTCACAATCGGAAGAAAGCCTATTTATATGGGAGCGAATGAATTGCTTCTCTTACTGAGTAATGCTGATTAATATGCTGATTTATAATGTTTAATTTTATTTGCGGATACATTTTTATGGATGGCCTTAGCTACTTTAGCCTAGTAGATAAGTCTAAAAACCAACGCCTGGACTGGGCAAATACGCCTGGCTGAGCGAAAGTGATATTGAAATCTCTCATCCGGAACTTGCCGCCGGTAATGACCTTGATGGGATATTTCGGTTCAGTATTTAACTGAGCAGACGCAACAGTAGTTTTACGCGGCCATGCTGGCCGCGTTTTTTTATTTGTTTTTGGCCAAAGTACATTGCGGATTATTGGGAATGCAGTACTGAATAATATTGGGTAAAATATCGGCAATTAATCATTCTGGATTAATTCATTGTTCAGTGTTCTGCTGCGTCATTGTTAGCTTTTCAGCGGTTATTGTGGCAGAAATAATTTTATTTTATCGGTCTGTTATTATTTGTTTTTTTAATCAGAACGCTGTATTTATTCGTTTTATGAAACTGATGGATTTAACTAAAGTGTTTAGATATCCATGCTTTAGCTTCCATGTTCTGTGACATAACCCCTTCTTTTGGAGTATTAACTCTGGGACAATCTGCCCGCGTTAACGAAAGATAACGTCATTATTATAATTAACGGGGTTGATAATATGGAAAATGTTAAAAAGCTGACAGCCATTGCCGTGGCTGTATCGGCGGCAATGCCATTGCTGGCAAATGCTGATGTGATGATTACTGAATATGTAGAAGGCAGTTCCAATAATAAAGCCATTGAGCTTTATAACAGCGGTGATGCGGCCGTTGATCTGACTGGTTACACTCTGGCGCGCTATAAAGATGGCGCTACCACACCCAGCAACATGGTGGCCCTCGATGGTCAAAGTCTGGCCGCCAAAGGCATCAAGGTTATCACGCACCCAAGTGCGGTTATTACCCTGCCAGCGGGCACCGACACCATGACGGGCGATCTCTACTTTAACGGTACCGATGCGGTGGCGCTGATGAAAGACGGCGCCATTGTAGATGTGGTGGGAGCCATTCCCACCCCCAAAGATTGGGGCCTTAACGTCACTATCGCCCGTAAGACCAGCGCACTGGCTGCGGCGACTGTGTATAACGAAGCCGACTGGGAAACCTCGGCCATCGACAACTTTTCAGGCCTTGGCAGCCTCGAAGGTACAACCGCACCCGAAGTGCCAGCCTTCAGCTGCGCCGGTGATACGCTTATCCCGATTTATGACATTCAGGGCAGCGGCGATAAGAGCCCACTGGTGCCCGAAGGCAAGTTTGAATCCGACACGGAAGTGACCCTGCGTGGCGTGGTTTCAGCCCGAGGTGAGAGTCTATTTAAAGGTTTTTACCTGCAGGATGTGCAGGGTGATAACTCCCCTCTGACCTCCGACGGCATTTTTGTGTTCCTCGGCGAAGCAGCCCCCGAAGCGATTCAGCCCGGGGTGGAAGTCTGTGTCCAGGGTAAGGTGAAGGAATACTTCGGCCTGACCCAAATCGACATCAAGGCCGACAAAAAGTTTGAAGTGGGTGCCAAGGGTGACGTCCCGGCCGCCGCAGCATTTGCCGTAACTGAAGGTGAATCCCTGGAGCAGGCGCTGGAGCGCTTCGAAGGTATGAAAGTAGTACTGGATGCCGGTAGCGAGATGAAAGTCAGCCGTACTTTCAGCTACGACTATGCCGGGCGTCGCAACAACCTTATGCTGTCCCACAAGGCGCCGCTGATGAAACCTACTCAGGTGTATCCGGCGCTGAGTGAAGAAGCCGTTGCCCTTGAGAAGCAAAACCGTGGCAACGAGCTGTTTGTGGAGTCTGACTTCAAGGCCGCCGACGGCGTAGTGCCATTCCTGCCTGACTTTAACGCCGAAACCGGTTATATCCGCGTGGGCGATGAGCTCAAGGGCCTCGAAGGCATGGTGAGCTACAGCTACAACGAATACCGCCTGGTAACCACCAACACCATTACTCCGGCCGACATCGTCCGTGGTATGGATCGCACCGACGCCCCGGTTGTAGCCGAGAAAGGCGATATCCGCGTGGCCAGCTTTAACGTACTCAACTTCTTCAACGATGTGGTAGGCGGCGATGCCAACCCAACCGGCTCCAATCGTGGCGCCCTGACCGAAGAAGAAATGCTGCTGCAGCGCACCAAGATTGTGAATGCCATCACCGCCATGAACGCCGACATTGTTGGCCTGATGGAAATCGCCAACAACGGCTTTGGTGAGAAGAGTGCCATTCAGAACCTGCTGGATGCCCTGAACGCCGAGCAATCGGCCGACAACGCCTACAGCTTTGTGGAAATTGCCGAGGCCGACAAGACTGACGGCAAATATTTCGGTAATGATGCCATCACAGTGGGCATGCTGTATCGCGCCGCCAAGGTAAGTCCTGAAGGTACGGCCTTTGTGATTGAAACCCCTGAGCAGCATGCGCCGGAAGGCGTAGCCAGCCGCGACAACAAGGGCACAGTTGAAACCAGCCCGGCGCAGGACAAGTATCAGCGTCACAGCCTGGGTCAAACCTTCAAGGTAAAAGATGAAAACCTGACAGTGGTGGTAAACCACCTCAAGTCTAAAGGTTCAGGCTGCCTGGAAGATTGGATCAATTTCGATGAAAGCCGCGATCCGGCCGATCTGCAGGGCAAGTGTAATGCGTTCCGCGTATCGGCTGCCAAGGTGATTGGTGAAGCCGTGAAAGACATCGAAGGCGATGTGTTGGTCATTGGCGACTTGAACGCCTACGGTATGGAAGATCCGGTGCGTGTGCTGACCGATTACGATGCCACCACCTCCAACCGTAAAGTGAAAACCGCTTCTTACACCACACTCGCTGGTCAGAGTTACGAGCAACAGGGCAGCGTGATTGAGAAGGGCTATGGCCTGATTAACCTGAATACCCAGGTACATGGCGCCGATACCTACTCTTACAGCTACAACGGTGAGTTGGGTAACCTCGACCATGCGTTGGGTAACGAGAGTCTGGCCAAGCGGGTGGTGGATATTGAAGACTGGCACATCAACTCGGTGGAATCCAACCTGTTCGAATACGGCAAGAAGTTCACCGGTAGCCTGGAGAAATCCGAAAATGCCTTTTCTGCATCAGACCATGACCCTGTGATCGTGGCCCTGAGCTATCCCGATAAAGTGGAAGAGAAAAAGGATGATGGTGGTGCCATGGGCGGACTGCTGCTGGCATTGGCAACCTTGATTGGCCTTGGTCGTCGCCGCATTCATTAATTTAAATGAATAGCCAAAGGGGATGCATGCATCCCCTTTTTTATTGTGCTTTCAAGTGGTTTTGTTTCGACTAAGGCCGCAGGGCATTGGTTTACCTCCATGGCTGCGGCAAGTACACTGGCGCAATCACAGATAATGGGAGAAGTGAATGAGTATCTGGTTTCGCCCCGTCACCCTGGACGATTGCGCCAAAATGGATGAGGGCATGCATGGCCGTGGCACACTGATGAAGACCCTCGGGATCCAAATCAGCGAAATCGGCGACGATTATATGAAGGCGACCATGCCAGCTACACCGGCGGTACATAATCCCCTTGGCATAGTGCATGGCGGTGCCAATGTGGTGTTGGCGGAAACCGTGGCCAGCTACGCCGCCAATTTTGTGGTGGATTTCGAGAAGTATTATTGCGTGGGCCAGGAGATTAATGCCAATCACCTGCGCGCTGCCCGCAACGGCATTCTGACTGCCACCGCCAGGCCAGTGCATTTGGGTAAGCGCAGCTCAGTGTGGGAAATTCTGGTGCACAACGGTGCGGGGGAATTGACCTGTATTTCACGGATGACAGCGGCGGTTGTAGAACGCTGAACTAAAATATAGGCATCATAAACAGTTGCAGAGGAGTTGCGATGGAGATGGCAACGATTTGGGAATGGGTGGGTTATCTCGCCTCGGTGGTGGTGGCTATTTCATTGATGATGGCCAACATCAAAAAACTGCGTTGGTGGAATCTGGTGGGGGCGGCACTGTTCGTGGCCTATGGCCTGGCCATCGATGCTTACCCGGTAGCCTTGGTCAACTTTTTCATTGTGCTGATTGATGCTTACTACCTGGTGAAGCTCTATCGGGAGCCAGAACCCAACAGCTGATCCTGACATCATGATTAAAACGCGGCCCCGGCCGCGTTTTTTATTGTCACTCTAAAACCACCTCCTATGGAGGTGGTGATCGTTCTAGTGGGGCTTTGCCCGTAGAATGCCCATGCTAAATACTCCCTCGGTTTGTTACCAGCAAATCAAGGAGTAAGTAGCATGAGCAGATATGAATCCGCGTCTCACGTGTTCTATCGCTGTCAGTATCACCTCGTTTGGACACCGAAGTACAGGTACAAAATCCTAAAAGGTAATCTTGGCAAAGAGCTTTATCGAAGTATCTATGTTTACTGCAACATGAAGAAATGCAGAGTCGTAGAACTGAATGTGCAGGAAGATCATGTTCATCTAGTAGTCAGAACTCCACCGAGTCTAAGCGTGTCGGACTTAATGGGTTTTGTAAAAGGAAGAACGGCAATCAGAATGTTTGCGAAATTTCCGTATTTGAGAAAGCAAAAGCTCTGGGGGAATCACTTTTGGCAAAGAGGCTATTTTGTTGACTCGGTAGGAGCGAATGAAGAGATAATCCGCAGATATGTACGGCACCAAGAAAAGACAGCCAAAGAAGAAGAGAAACGGCAGATAGCATTGGGGCTAGAAGGTTAGTTTTTAAGCCCCCTTTTAGGGGGCCGTGTCAAAGCCACCTGCTATGCAGGTGGATTTTTACTGGTGCGGGAATCATTTCATCGGAATGTCAGATTGGAATTATCTGATTTAATCGTTTTATCTATTTATTCGATTGCCGTAGTCTTTGCTCATCGACTGGGTCGTTAAGTTTAAGGAGCCAACATGGCCACCATTTTTGACCTGATAGAGGCCTGGTGTGCCGGGCCCGCAACCAAATCAACGGATAAATAAGAGGAAACACAGATGAGTCATTACATCACCAGCCAAAACGGCGCCCCCATCGCCGATGACCAGAATTCCCTGACCGCCGGAAGCCGCGGCCCAGTACTGTTGCAAGACTGGCAACTGATTGAAAAGCTGGCCCACTTTAACCGAGAGCGTATCCCTGAGCGCGTAGTACACGCCAAGGGCACCGGCGCTTACGGCACCTTCACCCTGACCCGCGACTTATCTGAGTACACCATTGCCGACCACTTTATCGGCGAAGGCAAGGTCACCGAAACCTTCGTGCGTTTCTCCACCGTGGGCGGCGAAATGGGCTCAGCCGATGCCGAGCGCGACCCCCGTGGCTTTGCCGTTCGCTTTTACACCAAGCGTGGTAACCACGATGTGGTGGGCAACAACACCCCAACTTTCTTTTTGCGTGATGGCATCAAGTTCCCGGACTTCATCCACACCCAGAAGCGTAACCCCCAGACCAACCTGAAAGACCCTCAGGCCATGTGGGACTTCTGGTCACTGAACCCCGAGGCGCTGCATCAGGTGACTGTGCTGATGTCTGACCGCGGTATTCCGGCAAACTACCGTCAGATGCACGGCTATGGTTCCCACACCTTCAGCCTGTGGAATGCCAAAGGCGAGCGTTTCTGGGTCAAGTTCCACTTCAAGTCTCAGCAGGGCGTAGTGAACTTAACCAACGAGCAGGCCGATAAACTCAAAGGCATAGATCCGGATTCCTCCCAGCGGGATCTGATGGTGGCCATCATGGATGGTAACTTCCCCCGCTGGACAGTGAATGTGCAAATCATGCCGGAAGCCGATGCCAACACTTATCACATCGACCCGTTCGATTTGACTAAGGTATGGCCGCACAAGGACTACCCGCTGATTGAAATTGGCGTACTTGAGCTTAACCGTATACCGCAAAACTACTTTGCCGAAGTCGAGCAGGCGGCGTTGGCTCCCAGCAACCTGGTGCCCGGTGTAGGCGCATCACCCGACAAAATGCTGCAGGCCCGTTTGTTTGCCTATGCCGATGCCCAGCGCTATCGCATCGGTGCCAACTACAACCAGCTGCCGGTGAACTGCCCACATGCCACTGTGGCCAATCATCACCAGCGCGGCGGCGCCATGGCCGGTACCCAGTGCCCCTTCCATCAGAGCACGGGTCACCAGACACAGACCGGCGGTGATGCCAGCGCCAACTATGGCCCAAGCACGGCTGCCGGCGCCCTGATTGATGCCAGCCACTTTATTGAGCCGCCACTGCGTCTTGAAGGTGAAGCCGCCCGCTACAGCCGCTATGGCAAGGACGACTACACCCAGGCCGGTAACCTGTATCGCCTGTTCAGTGAAGGCGAGAAAAACCGCCTGGCCGAGACCATCGCCTCGACCCTGCGTCAGGTAACACAAGAGGTGCAGCAGCGGATGTTGGCGCACTTCGACAAGGCCGATGCCGACTACGGCCAGCGTATTCGCGCCGCGCTTTAAGTCGCACTTCAAGCCGCAGCCTCAACCTTGAGAACAAGAAAGGGAAGCAATCGCTTCCCTTTTTCTTTCAATTAATTGGGTGTTAACTTCAGTGCCACAGCAGGGTGGCAATACCCATGATGGCAAACAGCACCGCCGTGCCCCGGTGGATCCAGACCATGGGCAGCTTGTCGGCACTGAAATGCCCGGCAATGACTACAGGTACGTTGGCGAGCAGCATGCCCACAGTGGTGCCCATTACTACCATCCACAAATCATCGTAGCGGGCCGACAGCACCACGGTTGCCACCTGGGTTTTGTCGCCGATTTCAGCAATAAAAAACAGCACCAGGGTGGCGAGGAAGGGGCCAAAGCGATAGAGGCTGCTTTCTTCTGCTTCCACTTTATCCGGCACCAATACCCACAGGGCAATGGCAAAAAAGCTCAGCGCAACCAGATATCGCGCGGTATCTGCGCTGACAAAGTCCGTCGCCCATTGGCCAAGCCAGGCGGCGGCAAAATGGTTGGCAACGGTTGCAATAAAAATACCGAGGATGATGGCAGTTTTGTTCTTGAATCTGGCGGCAAGCAGCAGTGCCAGCAATTGGGTCTTGTCGCCTATTTCGGCGATGGCCACGGTTAAGGTGGAGGCGGTAAAGGCTTCTAACATGATTGCGTTCCTGGGGTGGCTGACCAACAAGCACGATAAACCCGCCACCCCGTAGTCATAGTTGTGGCTTATCGCGCTCAGGTCTTGCCGGGCAAACTCATGTTTGCTGTAAGCACCATGGCATGTGGCCAAGTGTGTTGATGCTTACCCCTGAGCCGGACTCAGGTTGGCTACTCCCCCGAAAGTGAGGCGGGCATTATAACAGCACAGTGCATCCGGGCAAGGGGCCGCAAGACACATTTGTTACTGCCCGGTAGCAGTTTCGCGTGCTTTTGCTGCCATGCTGCACACTGAGAGGCGGTGCCCTTGCCGAGCCTGTGTGGCTCTGTTAATGTCGGCTGCAGTCGTTTTTTTATGAAAGCCTGTTAACCCCAAATGCGGGTGCGTCCTCTCAAGGCGATGGCCTTTCGGCAGTTCTAAAAATTGGCTCATACCTATAACTACAAATGATTTATCAGACTTGAACAGGACAGTTCCGTGAATTTGAAAACACTTGGCTCTATCGCCATTGTGGCGGGTACCGCCATTGGGGCCGGCATGTTGGCGTTGCCGCTGGCGACCGCCGCCCTTGGGGTGATCCCCGCGCTGTTATTGCTGCTGGTCGTGTGGGCCATTTCGGCATATACCTCCCTCCTTATGCTCGAAATTAACCTGCGCAGTGGCGTGGGTGACAATGTGCACGCCATCACCGGCAAGACACTGGGCAAAAAGGGGCAGCTTATCCAGGGCGCCTCTTTCCTGAGTTTACTGTATGCCCTGACGGCTGCCTATCTGACCGGCGGCTCCTCCTTGCTGGTACACCGCATGGAGTCGGTATTTTCCATCAATCTCGATGGTCAGCTGGCGGTACTGCTTTTTACGCTGGTGCTTGGCAGCGTGGCCGCATTGGGTGTGAGCTGGGTGGATAAGCTCTCCCGCTTGCTGTTCAGCTTGATGGTGGTGCTCCTGGTGCTGGTGGTGGGCTTCCTGTTGCCTGAAATCCGCCCCTCTGTGATTGCCGCCGATGCCTTCGAAAAAGTGTCGGCCAATGCCTGGATGGCTGCTATTCCCGTCGTATTTACGTCTTTTGGTTTCCATGTGTGTATTGCCACATTGGTGCGCTACCTCGACGGTGATGCGGTTAACCTGCGCAAGGTGCTGCTGATTGGCTCGACCATCCCACTGGTGTGTTACATCCTGTGGCTGCTGGTGACCCTGGGAACCGTGGGTGGAGATGAAATTGCCACCTTCAACGGCGCCCTGCCCAAGCTTATCAGCGCCCTTCAGGAGCTGGCGGCACACCCCGTAGTGGGTCAGAGCATTGCGGTGTTTGCCGATCTGGCGCTGGTGACCTCCTTCCTTGGAGTAACCATGAGCCTGTTTGATTTTCTGGCCGAAATGACCCGCTCAAAAGGCGGTATCGGTGGCCGTTTGCAGACCTGGATTATCACCTTTTTACCACCACTGCTGTGTGCGCTCTTTGTGCCCGAAGGCTTTGTGGCCGTGCTGGGTTTTGCCGCCATTCCGCTGGTGTTTATGATCATTTTCCTGCCGATTGCCATGGCACTGAATCAGCGTGCACAGTACCGGGACGGTTATCAGGTCAGCGGCGGCAAGCTGGCCTTGTCGCTGATTGGTGTCGCAGGGGTGGCGATTATTGCCGCCCAGCTGTGGGTGGCACTGTAAAAAGCCTTTTGTAACGGAAGTTTGCCAAGGCTGTGACAGCTTGTAACCCTGTGGTAAAGTCGGGTCTTCGCGCCCGGCTTTTTTGTACCCGCCGTTTGGGTTGTTTGATGTGTTAAATCAAACATCAATGACTCGATTAAATGGGTAATTGGGCACGGCAATGCGCTCGACATCATCACAATAAACAATGGAATAACACAATGAAAAAATGGTTACTGACTGCCGCCATCGCGGCCGCCTTCGGTGCCCAGGCAGATGAAGGTATGTGGCAGCCACATCAGCTTCCTGCACTGGCCAAGACGTTGAAAGCCAAGGGACTGGAAATCGACCCTGAGTCTATCTCCAAACTGACCGAATTCCCGATGAATGCCGTTATCAGCCTGGGCGGCTGTACCGCATCATTCGTTTCTCCCAAGGGCTTGGTGGTCACCAACCATCACTGTGCCTATGGCTCTATCCAGTACAACTCCACCGCCGAAAAGAATCTGCTGGCGGATGGCTTCCTGGCCAAGAGCTTCGATGAAGAGCTGCCAGCCGCTCCGGGTTCACGCGTATACGTGACCGAGTCTGTGACCAATGTGACTGCGCAAATCAACGAAGGTCTTGAGTCCCTCAAGGGCGATGACTTTTACAAGGGCGTAGAAGCCAAAGAAAAAGCGCTGGTTGCCGAGTGTGAAAAAGAAGATGGCTACCGCTGTAACGTATACAGCTTCCACGGCGGCCTGGAGTATTATCTCATCAAGCAGATGGAAATCCGCGACGTGCGTCTGGTGCATAACCCAGCGGGCAGCGTGGGTAAATACGGCGGTGACATCGACAACTGGATGTGGCCACGTCATACCGGCGACTACTCTTTCTACCGCGCTTATGTGGGCAAAGATGGCAAGCCAGCCGACTTCTCTAAGGACAACGTGCCTTACGAGCCAAAAAGCTTCCTGAAAGTCTCTGCCAAGGGTCTGAAGGATGGCGATTTTGTGATGGTTACCGGTTATCCCGGCCGCACCAACCGCTACCGCACCGCCTCTGAAGTAGAAAACCAGTTCACCTGGAACTACCCCGCCAGCCGCGAGCTGCGTGAGCAGATCATTGATATTATCAAAACCAGCGCGCCAGAAGGCAGCGATGCCCGTATCAAGTACGAAAGCACCCTGGCGAGCCTCGCCAACTACGCCAAAAACTTCGCCTCCATGATCGAGTTTTACGGCAAATCCACCATGTTGGAAGACCGTAAGGCCCGCGAAGCTGAACTGGCCAACTGGATTAAGGCCGATGCCCAGCGTCAGGCCAAGTACGGTCAGACCCTGGCCGATCTTGAGCGCTTGGTTGCCGAAGGCAACAAGACCCAGGAATTGGATCTGATCCTCGGCTACATGAGTTACTCCACGCCAATGAGCACTGCCGCGCGTCTGTATCGCCTGGCCCATGAAAAGCAGCTGCCAGACATGGAGCGCGAGCCTGGCTTCCAGGACCGCGATATGACCCGTTTTACCGCTGGTCTTGAGCGTATCGACCGTCGTTACGACGCCAGTGTAGACAAGGTAGTACTGTTTGAAATGCTCAAACATTACGCCGCCCTGCCTGCCGACAAGCGCCGCGCCGATCTCGATGCCTTCTTCGGTATTGGCAAAAAGTTTGACGAGAAGAAGCTTAAGAAGCAGCTCGACAAGATGTACGACAAAACCGAAATCGGTAACAAAGATGTGCGTATGGCCTGGATGGACAAGTCTGTTGCTGACTTCAAAGCCAGCAAAGATCCATTCATTCAGTTGGCTGTTGCCACCTATGACATCTCCATGGCCCGTGAAAAGGCTCAGAAGGAACTGGCCGGTGAGCTGATGAAGGTGCGTCCTGCTTACATGGAAGCCATCATTGCCTACAACAACGAGCTGGGTAAGCCGGTTTACGCCGATGCCAACTCCAGCCTGCGTGTGACCTACGGTAACGTGAAGGGCTACTCACCAAAAGATGGTCTCTATGCCGTGCCATTCACCCGTCTTGAAGGTATCACCCAGAAAGACACAGGTGTTGACCCATTCGATGCACCCAAGAAGCAGCTGGAGCTGATTGAAGCCAAGCAGTACGGCGATTTCTATGTGAAAGACATCGACTCCGTGCCGGTTAACTTCCTGTCTACCGTAGACACCACTGGCGGCAACTCTGGTTCACCAACCCTGAACGGCCGCGCCGAACTGGTTGGTCTGCTGTTTGATGGTGTATACGAGAGCATCATCGGCGACTGGAACTACGACGACAACATCAACCGCTCCATCCACGTCGACAGCCGTTATATGCTGTGGGTGATGAAGTATCTCGACAAGGCAGACAACCTGCTGGCTGAGATGGAAATCGTTGAATAACAGTCTGTTTGCTGACTGAATAAAAGCGGGGCCGATAGGCCCCGTTTTTATTCGCTATTATCGACTTGGATGGATGTTCAAATGGTCTTGACCGGATGAGTCCAACAGCATGCTATGGCTTATTGATTCGAGCGCGATGTATCAGTAACTTCAGGTAGTCGTATACAAACCATAAAATTGCACAAACCACTCCCAGTGAGATGAAAAAGCCATTGAAAACTGGACCGACGACATTAAAGAGTCGTAGCAGCTGATAGATAGGTTCCCAGCCACCGATAATAATGAGTGTGGCAAGTGAGGTTGGGCTAATGGCGACGATATGGCGTAGCAGTGTTCGCACCCGAACTCCCCGTGATGAATATTGCTTTGAATAAAGGTGTGTAGAGCGACAGTTGATGATTTGGGTCAAGTGATTTGCAGGTTAATCCTGTTCATTGGGCAAGTCCAGTGTACGTTTAAGCTGGCGAAGTTCAGAGGCCGTTAAACTCCTGATTTCCCCTTGTTCAAGTTTGCCAATGTTAAGTTGTTGAATCGACTCTCTCAGTAAGTCCAGCACCCGGTAGCCCCGTGCCCGCCACAGACGACGGATCTGGCGCTTCTTGCCCTCTGTCAGCCTCATCCTTAGCTTTCGAGGGTTGCCGTCTTCTGTCGCATAGCCGCAGTCGATAGCCGCTTCCACTACGCAGGGGCGGGTAGGGCCTTCTCCGTAGTCAAAACCCGCCGCAATCGCCGCAATGTCATCGGGCTGGGGCGCTTTATTCAGGGTAATGAGATAACCTTTTTGATGGTGAAAGTCCGGGTGCATCAGGCGCTGTGTCAGCTCGCCATCATTGGTCAGCAGCAAGAGACCGCGGGAGTCTTTGTCCAGTCGGCCTGCGGGGAATAGCCGCAAATCACCGGGCAAACAATGGATTAGGCTGTGGGGATCCTCTGCGCGCAGGCGGCAGTCGATGCCAACGGGTTTGTGGTAAAGGAAGTACGCTTTTGCCTGAGCTGGACACAGGGGCGCGCCATCCACAGTCACCCGGTTTGAGTCAAATACTCTGTCGCTGTGTGAGGCTTGTTGCCCATCGATGCAGACTCTGCCCGTTTCTATCAGGCGTGATGCACCGCGCCGTGAGGCCACGCCCGCCTCGGCAAGGTATTTACACAGGCGAGTGCCTTTGGATATGGCGCAGTCACTCAAGGTTTGAGACGGCGCTCTTCCAGCGCCTGATGGATGAGGGAGCGGGCCATCAGGGCCAGGCCGACTCCGGCCAGCATGGTGGCTGAGGTGTGTATCCACATGGTCATGGCCACCGGACAGAATTGTTCCAGCGAACCGCAGGACAGGTAATCCAGGGTATCCGGGTCAATCTGAGCGAGCAAACCTATGCTGGAGGCCAGCCCAACCAGGGCCACAAAGAACATGGGAAGGCTGCACAGTTCCTGATTGTTGCGGCGGGTAAATATCAGCAGTACAAACATGGCCAGGCTGGAGTTGACAAAAACCAGCGCCGCCAGTCGGTGGGAATCGGCGTCGTTATAGGGATATATGCCAAGCAGCATGATGCCAAGCCCGGTGCAGCCGCCAATGATGGCAATGTAGCGGCTGAAATTGTTATAGCGCATGCTGAAGAGGCCCAGCATGGCTATCACAAAACTGGCACCGGCGAATAAAAGACAGATGTTGTACACGTAGGCAAGAGGGGAGCTCAGGTAGTCTCCCAGACGATCGATTCGCAGATTAATTACCTGCCACCCAAGGGTACCCAGTACAGACATAATGGAGACAGCCGCACCGAAGGCGCAAATCATCACCCCACCAATGGACATATGAAACACCAGCCGGTGGGGATCAAATTGTCCATAGTCGTTTCTGTCTTTGATTGTCATAGGTTTTCCCGGGTGGCAGTCTCCTGATCCTCAGTGACGTTGTCTGAATGTCACGATCAGAACGGCTACCAGCGCCAATATCATGCAGTACCATGCATAGGATACTGCCTCCAGGGGGGTAATGGCAAAGGTTGCCCCAATCAAAAGTGCCTGGGCGCCATACGGTATAAGTCCTTGAACAATACAGGAAAATATATCGAGCACGCTGGCGCTGCGCTTGGCGCTGACGCCATGCTTCTGGGCGAGATCCCGGGCGATATCACCGCTTATCACAATGGATACTGTGTTGTTGGCCACACAGGCGTTGGTCAGGGACACTATGCCTGCCATACCCAATTCAGCGGCGCGGCAGGACGCTTCGCCCTTTGCCTTGGAAAAACGGGCGATCAGTCCTTCGATAAAGCGGCTGACAAAGGCAAGGCCACCCTGCTGCTGCATCAGCGCAGCCAGACCACCCACTAACATGGACAGGATAAAGATTTCCTGCATGTTGCCAAAACCGGCGTAAATATCTTTGCTGAAGCTGACCCAGCTGTAGTCGGTGGTGAACATGCCCACCAAACCGGCCAGCAGAATACCAATACCCAGCACCACAAACACGTTCAGCCCGGCGACCGCCAAAAACAGAATGCACAGATAAGGCAGCACCTTAACAAAGTCCACCGACTGAGGCGCCACATTGGCTTCGCCCTGACCCGCCAGGGTAAAGGCCAGCAGGGTGATGAGTGACGCTGGCAATGCGAAAATCAGGTTCTCACGGAATTTGTCTTTCATGTTGCAGCCCTGGGTGCGGGTTGCAGCAATGGTGGTGTCGGAAATGATGGACAGGTTATCACCAAATAGGGCGCCGGAAATGATGGCACCTGCCATCAGCGGCAGCGAAATATCGGCTTCCTGGGACACGCCCAAAGCAATGGGCGCAACCGCAGCTATGGTGCCCATGGAAGTACCCATGGCAGTGGCAATAAAGGCGGCAATCACAAAAAAGCCCGGCAGCAGCAGATCAGAGGGAATAAGTGACAGGCCAAGGGCGACGGTGGCATCCACGCCTCCGGTGGCCTTGGCTACCGAGGCGAAGGCGCCCGCCAGCAAGTAAATCAAGCACATGGCAATGATATTGCTGTGGCCAATACCGCCGATAAAAGTATCTATGGCCTGATTTAGCTTTTGCTTTGACAGCAGCAGCGCCAGCACTATGGCAGGCAGAATAGCCACTACACTGGGCAACTGATAGAAGGCAAAGTCCACGCCCTGACTGGTGAAGTACACACCTGCGCCAATGAAAAGCGCCAAAAACAGAAACAGTGGCAGCAGGGCAACGAATGAAGCAGCACTTGCGTTGCCCTGAGTGTCTGGGGATTGATTCAAGGTTATCTCTCTTTATCGGGGGCGAAATGGCGGGTTCTTCCTGCATCACCGCGATTTCGCTGAATATTTGTGTCGTTACGGCTTCATCTCCCGACAACTTAGGCGAAAGAATATGAGATAGCCAGCCATCTGTCAATTTAGACGTCTAGATGGTTTTACTTCTATTTAAATTTTGTAACGCAGGAGTTAAGGCTGAGGGAGTGTGGCGAAATCCTGGTCAAAAGTCGGGCAATAATCGTTTGCCAGGCAAAAGCCAATAAAAAGCCCCGCATGGGCGGGGCTGTGCTCAGATTGCAGGGCTCAGATTGCAGGGTTCAGTTGAGCGGGGCGTTCAGCGCCTGAGCTTAATTTGGTGTTGCGGACCTGGCTGTGGCTTACACCAAGCGTCTGCGGCCGATGGCGGCCAGAGCCAGCATGGCAAGAACCGCCCAACCCAGGCTGCCACCCTCGTCTTTTGCGGCATCTTTCTCGGTGGCCAGATAGTTAATCAGGGCGCTCAGCTCTTCAAGGGTACGGATTTCCTGCAGGTTCACCCGATACTTATCGTTCACCACAAAGCTTGGGACCGACTGCACTTCGAAGGCTTGCTGCTGCTGACGCCACAGTGTCAGCTTGGCATCGGTTTCCTTGCTGTCGGCCAGTTTGTCGTAGGCTGCGCCATCGATACCAAACTGGGCAAATACCGCTTTGATGTCGTCACGGCTGTTGATTTGGGGCTCGTGTGAATGACCGGGAGCACTGTGGTCGTGGTGGCCCTGACCACCGTCGGCGCCCTGAATAGCCGCAAACATGGCATGGGTCAGCTCGCTTTGTTTCTCACTGCCATGGATAACCGCCAGCGCGCGCATCACTTCGGTACCTATGTCGCTGTTCATAAAGTCAACGTGCTTGGTGTCAAAGCTGATGCCATCCTTCAACCCCTGTTTGATGGCGGGCAGGTACATGACTTCCATATTGAAGCAGTTGTGGCAGTAGAAAGAGAAAAACTCAGTCACCTTGGGGGACTTGCTGGGGGCCTGGTCAGAGACCTGGACATAGTGTTTGCCTTCGACAAAATCGGCGGCAAAGCCGCAAAATGGCAGGGCAGCAAGGGTGGCTGCCAGCGTCAGACGTTTGTGCATAATGGCTCCGGGTATCAGGCGTGTTAAGTTTCAAACTGGAAAGTTCAGGTAAAACAGTTTGAAAGGAAAGGCTTAATTATCTCTGAATCCCGAGGCAAAAGCCCGTGTGTAACTGTGATCTGTCCTTAACTTCAACGAATTGGTATGGCGTGAGGATAACTAGGCCGACTCCCGCACCCTGAGCGCCTGCCAGGCTTCGCACACTTCCCGAAATCGCGCAGCGTCGCCCCCCTGTCTGTCAGGGTGCCATTTCAGCGCCAGTTTGCGCCATTGGCGGCGAATGTCTCTGTCACTGGCACTGGCATCGAGTTCGAATACCCTCAGTGCCTGGGTCAGATGCATCACCCGGCCATTGATGCCTATGTAGTCCTTGTAGCTGGTCCAGAAAGATTCAAGCATCTCGCGCACCACGTTGGTGCTGGTGTCGTAATTTCCCCAGTCGAGGTAATAGCTCTTCAGTCCCGCCTCCTGATGCTGGATAAGGTCGATGTCGCTTGGGATGAGACGCAGGATACGAATATCCATGGCCTGGGTTTGTACCCACTGATTGGGCAGCAGCATGTCCTGCAGCTCAAACAGGGCATTCATCAGTAGAAAATTGCGTTTAAAGAGATCTTTTTCCGGGGCAGGGTCCAGGTTGTGCATTAATCCCTGGGATTGAAGTTCGCTGGCGAGGTGGTGGACTTTCCATCCCTGCACAGACTTTTGCAGCAAACTCAGCAGGGGCCAGATGAGGGGGTTGTCGCCTTTGTGGGCTGATACTTCGGTTGTTTTGTTATCGATTAACGGAACCAGCGGTGGCAGCAGCATTGGCGCGATTCATCCTGAATTGTGACTCAAACCACTATGCCACAGGGTGACGGGATGACAAATGCGAATTAATTATGAACAAAGAAGTTGCCCCGACAGGACAGGAATATGCCGGGGCGACAGGCAGCAGCGCTTGATGTCAGATCTCAGTAAAGATCTCAGCCTGGGGCAGGCGTGACTTGGGCAGTGCCGCGTTAAAATCATCACCTGAGCGGTAGCCCAACGCCACAATGACAGAGGCGCACAGCCCTTGCTCTCTGAGGCCAAGCTCCTTATTCAGGGCGGTGGCATCAAAGCCCTCGATTGGACAGGCATCGATTTCCAGTGCTGCCGCGCCCAAAAGCAGGGTGCCCAACGCCAGATACACTTGCTTTTCCATCCAGTGCTGGGCGTCTTTGAGCTCGTACCTGTGCATATTGACGAAGAATGAGCGGCCATTATGTTGATTTTGCATGGCTTCATCGCTGGCGAAACGGCCATCGGCCTTTTCCTGAGCCAACACTTTGCGCAGGTGATCTTCATCCATCTGGGTCTTGGTACAAAGCACAACCACATGGGAAGCATTAAGGATTTTGGGAGTGTTGAAGGCAAACTGCTCGGTGGACTTGGCTATGGTCGCCTTGCCTTCGGCAGTGGAGGCCAGCACAAAGTGCCATGGCTGCGAGTTGGTGGACGAAGGGGCAAACTGCAACAGGGTTTTGAGTTCGGCAATCTGCTCCGGGCTGATTGTCCGGGATGGGTCAAACGCTTTGCTGGTGTGACGCTTTTGCACGAGCAAACTTAATTCCTGCATGGGATTCTCCGCGAAAAATGCTGGGGGATATGGCTGGCATTCTACTGTTGCACACCGCAAAAACAATTGGCTTTGGCTGACTATAGTTTCAAAAATAATTTGAATATTGAGGTGGTTTTATCCATTTATGATTTGGGTATATAAGATTTGGTTGATTGCAAATGCACTTATTTTATCCATTATTTGCAAATGCACTTTATTGTTGGCTAAAATATCTTCAGTGACCGTCAGGAGCGCCAACTATGTCTGCTATCGCCAAACCCACAGCATCCGGGGTCTTGTTCAAGGCCTTTACCAATGCCTGTCAGGCGCTGGAACTGACCAACGCCGAGGCGAGTCATATCATAGGGGTCAATCCCAGTACCCTGAGTCGCAATGCTGCCAATGGCTTTAAACCCGAGTCAAAGCAGGGGGAGCTGCAGTTGCAGCTGGTGCGTTTGTATCGCTCGCTGTACGCCCTCGCGGGTGGACAGCAGGACTTTATGCGCCATTGGCTCAACAGCCCCAATCATGCACTTGGGGGTACACCCCGGGAGCTGGTCAAGTCTGTGGTGGGCCTGGTCAGTGTGAATCAATACCTCGATGCCATGCGTGGCAAGGTGTAAATGGACTTACTTTCAATCCCCGAAGACTGTATCGATTTGCCCTATGAGGGTAGTTGCTACCGGTTGGTGGAGTCTCAGGAAGAGGTGGCTACCCTGAGCCTGGTGGATAATTTTGACGAGCAAATGCTGCTGGAAAGCCTGCTGGATGGCGCCAAGCCCCCATACAGGGAAGGCACAGCCCATTTGCACTATCTGCTGAAAACCCCTTTTCGTTACCCGCCGTTAAAACATGGTTCGCGTTTTGGTACCCGACTGATGCCCAGCTTTTTTTATGGCAGTGAGTCGGCCCAAACCTGTTTGACCGAAGTGGCTTATTACCGCTTTATCTTTTTGCAGGATATGGCAGTGCCTTATGAGGGCGTGCTGCACTCGGAGTACATGATGTTCAGGGTGTTGCTCAGTGCAACGCGCTGCGCCGACCTCACCCAAATTTCCGATGACGCTCTGCAGCAACAGCTTACCCACGGCGAAGACTACCGTTTTACTCAGGCGCTGGGGCAGCAACTGATTGAACGTGACTGCCAGCTTATTCGCAGCTTCTCGGCCCGTGAGCCGGGAGGGGTTAACCTCGCGGTGGCAGATCCCGGTGTGATGGCGTCCGCACCTTTGGAACAGAGTTACTGGATTTGTCAGCTGGAGCCTGCCAGACTCGCTTTTACCGAACGCGGCCGGGGGAATCTGCCGCGATACTATGAAGTGGAAGCATTTTTTCGCGAAGGACGCCTGCCGCGTCCAGCCTGAATCCTGGATGGGGGATAAGATGAAGACTTCTATGCTGTTACTGCCACTGGTGATTGGCAGTTCCGTGGTGCAGGCCGAATCAGAGCCATTGGATTGGCGACTCTCTTTCGGTGTGCATGATTTTCAGGTGGAGAGTTCAGACACCTTCGGTGCCCATGCGGCCATCAGTCTGGACACAGTCACTGATGGCGGCATCAAGCTGCACGCTAATCTGGATACTTATGTCGATCGCGACAAAGACAAATTGGATCCGGACCACATCCCTATCTGGTTTCAGTCTGCCTACTATGCCCGTGGCAACTGGCTGACCTTGTCTGAAGACTTGAAGTTGGATTGGCAGCTCGACCTTCGCGGTAAGCGCAATACTGTCAGCTCAGTGGAAAAGCAAATCAAATTCTATCCGTCGCTGTTGCTCGATTATGCCCGCCCGGCCTACGGCGCCACCGCGACACTGGGGATGGGGTACTACTTCCTCGAGATTGACGATGATGTGCCAAAAGAGCGCGGTTATGTGCGCGGTGAATTTGGCAATGACGCTACCGCATGGATGGGGGATTTGGGTGGCTACATAATGCTTGCACCCGGTTGGAGGCTCAGCGGCGGTGTGGAATATTGGGCCGATGGCAGCGAAACTCTCGAGACTAATTATCGCGCAGCACTGGAGGTTAATACCCCGGGTTTATATAAAGACTCGGTGCTGACCTTCTCTATGGAGCAGAGCCACTACAATCTTGACCACTACGACAAGTGGCCCAAAGACTATGAAGACTATCTGCCAATTCTGCCCTGGGATACCGACACCCTCTACCGTCTGTACCTTACTGTACCCTGGTAATCGGCGACAGTGGCGATGAACCATCAACACCGGCCTGAGCGCCGGTGTTGTTGTATTTGCACTTTACAGGCCGCCAAGGCGCTCTTTCACCAGGGCTATCATGGCTTCGGCGGCAAAGGATAAGGGCTGGCCGCGGCGCCAAAATAGCGACAATTCCCAGTGCAGATCCGTTTCTTTCAGCGGCACGCTCACAACCCCTGCCACCATGTGGCGCTCTGCGATATAGCTTGGCAATATCATGGCCCCCGTACCTGCTGCCACCAGCGCAATACCAAAATCCGGGTGGCTTACCCGGGTCACGTCAATCGGGGAGAAGCCTGACTGTTCACAGGCATCCACCACCAACTGATGCAGGGCATATTCGGGCTCAAACAGGATATGAGCCGTGTCTGCCAGTTCGTGCAGCGCCAGCTCGCGTCTGTGGGCCAGAAAGTGTTGCCGCGGCAACACCACTACCATGGGGTCCTTGCGAATGCGCAGCCCTTCAAACTCGCTGTCCAGCGCCGTGATGCCGGTGGCCAGTTCAATTTCGCCTTTGCGCAGTGCCGTGGTTTGCTCAATGCCACCGCGCACCAGCAGTTGCATATCAATCTTGGGATAGAGGCTGCGAAAGCGGGCGATGACCGGGGCGAACAGTTCTGCGCTGCCCAGGGGCGCCAAACCAAACTTGAGTCGGCCGCCCCTGAGGCTTCGCATGGCTTCCAGCTCGGCCAGCATGTCGTCGCGGGTCGCGAGCAGGGCCAAACCGTGGCGATAGACCACTTCACCGGCAGGGGTGAGGCGTAAATGCACCCCGCGCTTGCCCCGCTCGATAAGCTGCAGTTCCAGGCTTTCTTCCAGCAGGCGTACTGCTTTTGACAGCGCCGGTTGGGTGAGATGGACCTTTTCGGAGGCCTTGGCAAAGCCTCCGGCATCCACCACTTCCATAAAGTATCTGATGGCCCTGAGATCCAATTGGATATCCTTTGGTAATGCTATCTATGCTTAATATTCATTTTTTTTATTTAAATGGCAAATCTACACTAAGCACATTCCATTTTTAACTGTGATAGCCACCATGACCCTCAGCGAAGGCAAAGTCAGACTCAAATCCGGTGCCAAAAGGGCCAGCCTGACCCTGTTGCAGGCGGCGGCTATCTGCCTGCTCGCCTGGCTGGCTCATGCTCTGGTGTTGTATTTTTCGCTGCCGGTGCCCGGCGGCGTGGTGGGCCTGGCGGTATTGTTGGCGCTGTTGTCGCTTAAGTGGGTGCCCGAAAAGGCCTTGCAGGCCGGTGCGGCCTGGCTGCTGGGGGACTTGCTGCTGTTTTTTATTCCGCCGGTGATATCTGTGATTCAGTATGAGGCCATGATTGAACAATATGGCGCCCGCATGCTGGGCTTTTTGGTGGCAGGCAGCGTAACCGTGCTCTTGGGTACCGCCTGGGTAGTGGACAAAGCCTTTAAGTTTGAACGTGGCCTGCACCTGGCCCGTGCCGGAGGGCGACTGTAATGAGTCATACCAGTCTGGCGCTGCTGAGCTTATTGATTACCCTCATGGGCTATTACGGCGCCAAGCGTCTGTACAGCTGCTTGGGCTACTGGTGGGCCGCCCCCATTCTGCTGGCGCCCTTACTGATTATTGCCGCTGTCCTGCTGCTGGATATTCCACTGCCCAGCTATTTCGAGTACACCCATTTTCTGGTGCTCCTCCTGGGTCCTGCCACCATTGCTTTTGCGCTGCCCATTTACCGTGAGCGTGCCCTTATCCGCCGTTACCCCATTACCCTCACATTGGGGGTGATGGCCGGTTTGCTGCTGGGCTTGGTGTCGTCCTGGGGGCTGGTGAAACTCTTTGCTCTGCCGCCGGAAATTGGCCAGAGCGTACTGGTGCGCTCCGTTTCCACCCCCTTTGCCATGGAAGCCACCACGGCTTTTGGCGGTGTGCCCGAGCTAACGGCCATGGTGGTGTTGATGACGGGTGTGGTGGGTATGCTGCTGTGCGGGCCGCTGTTTCGCTTTGGCAGGGTACGTTCATCCCTCGCCAGAGGCGTTGCCCTTGGGGCATCGGCTCACGGTGCCGGCGCCGCCAAGGCGCGTGAGTACGGTGAAGAAGAGGCTGTGGTGGCCAGCCTGACAATGATTTTCACCGGTATCGCCATGGTGCTGGGGGCCCCCGTGTTTGCCCTGTTTCTCGTATAACCCTTTCCCTTTGTTGCTTGTTTTCGCCGGCGTTTCGCCGGCTTTTTTTTATTTTGACAGCAGGGTTTTGCACAGTTTCACAAAGTCGGAGGAGGTCACTATGCCCAGTACCCTTTGCTCCTTGTCCAGCACGGGCAGGCAACCGAGCTTGTTCTCAATAAAGTAATCAACCACCACGGCCAGGGGTTCGTCGTCGCTCAGGCGCTGGGCGTCTGTATCCATCAGCTCTCTCACCAGATATTGTCGCTCCTTGCGCTCCAGAGCACCCTGACCATACTTGTTCAGCAGGCTGACGACGGTCGAAATCATTTTTTTGTGAGTCAAAATGCCCTTGTAGTGGCCATCCTGTTCTCCTACCACAGGGAGGTGTCGCACCCCACGGGATTGCATCAGCAGGTGGGCATCCTTGAGGCTGGCGCCATCACTGATGCAGACAGGGTTGGGGGTCATGATGTCTTTAACTTGCATAGCATCCTCCATGGGCCAGTTGCCGGTTAATCCACTGCAGATCCGGTTAGCAGGAGTATAGCATCCTGTTTAACTGGTTGTTTTTCAATGTTCTAGTCGGCAAAACTCTACCAAGGGCGTCATGCTTGTGTAATAGTAATGTTGCAAACTAAGACTCATTGGACCTCATACCTCTCATATAACCAAAGGAATAATAATAATGAAACGGTCTTATTCACGTCGTGACTTCCTGGCCATGTCGGCCAAAGGCGTTGGTGCCGCAGTGGTTTCCTATGGCCTGATGGGCTGCTCCAGCAGCGATGATGATGCCCCATCTGTGCCGGTCAGCTTCGTTCACGGTGTTGCCAGTGGTGACCCGGCCCATGACGCTGTCATCATCTGGACCCGGGTGACTCCCACCGGCGATGCCGACCTGACTGTCTCCTGGCAGGTGGCCAAAGATGCCGACTTCAAAGAGCTGGTCACAGACGGCAGCACCATGACCAATAAAGACAGGGATTACACAGTCAAAGTGGATGCCATGGGCCTTGCCGCCGGCAGCAGCTATTACTTCCGCTTTATGTGCGGCGACAAAACCTCGGCTGTGGGCAAAACCCGCACCCTGCCAGAGGGCGCCGTGTCCCAGGTGAAACTGGCGGTAATGAGCTGCGCCAACTTCCCGGCCGGTTACTTTAACGTTTACGAGCTGGCAGCGGCCCAGGGTTCACTGGATGCGGTTGTGCATCTGGGCGACTATATCTACGAATATCCCCGTGGCGGTTATGCCAGTGAAAACGCGGCGGCCATCGGCCGTGAGGTATTACCGGCCCATGAACTCCTGAGCCTGGGCGACTACCGTACCCGTTACGCTCAGTATCGCGGTGATGCCAGTCTGCAAAAGCTCCACGCCATGGTGCCCTTTATTACAGTGTGGGATGACCATGAAGTCTGTAACGATGCCTGGCGTGATGGCGCTGAAAACCACAATGAAGGCGAGGGCGACTTTGAGGCCCGTAAGCAGGCGGCGCTGCAGGCTTACTTTGAATGGCTGCCTATTCGCCCATGGCGCGAAGGCAACCATGAAGAAATCTTCCGAAGCTTTGCCTTTGGCGATCTGGTAGATCTGCACATGCTGGATACCCGTTTGCTTGGCCGTGATGAGCAGCTGCAGTTTGAAACCTACCTTGACCCAGCCACTGGCGCCTTCGATGGCACCAGCTTTATGGCCGATGTCACCAGCACCAGCCGCACCATGCTGGGCGCACTGCAGCTGCTGTGGCTGCAAAGCAAGTTACTGGCAAACGAAGCCAAATGGCAGGTACTGGGCCAACAGGTGTTGATGGGCAAGATGTTGTTGCCCGCGGCCATTGCCACCCAACAGCTGTCTATTCCTCAGTTTGCCGAGCTGGCCGGTCTGGCACAGCTCGCCGCCCGCGCTCAGGCGGGCGATCCTACCCTGACCCAAGAAGAGCTGATGTATCTGGCGGCCAACCAGCATAAGCTGACGCCGGAAGTCATTGCCCTGCTGCAACTGCCATCCATTCCCTACAACCTCGATGCCTGGGACGGTTACGCCTACGAGCGTGAGGTGATTCTGGGTACGGCCAGGTCGGTGAATGCCAATTTGGTGGTGCTGGCCGGTGATACCCACAACGCCTGGGCCAACGAGCTCAAAGACGTGAACGGCGCCGCCGTTGGCGTGGAGTTTGCGACCAGCTCAGTGTCGTCGCCGGGGCTGGAGTACTACCTGCAATTGCCGGCCGAACAAATTCCGGCCACCGAAGCGGCAGTGGTGGGGCTGGTGGACGACCTCAAGTACGCCAACCTCAAGGACAGGGGCTTTATGGTACTGACCTTCACCCAGGAAGAAGTGCGCAGCGACTGGATTTATGTCTCGTCCATTCTGGAGAAAGATTTCACCGAGGCCACGGGCCGTGGCTACAGCGCCCGCACCCTGGCGGGCAGCCATGTGATAGAGGCTGTGGTGTAATCCGCTTCCCGCTAACGGTGCTCGTCGCTAAAAAATCCACCCCAATGGGTGGATTTTTTTATGCTCAGTGGAGGAAATTCTCCGGCTTGTTATGCTTGCAGCAGTCACGGGGCAAAAATTTGTGTAAAATGCGCGCCCAAATCATGGCGGATACCGGGTTTGGGCCTCATCCGCGAATTACCAAAAAACAGCAATAGGATGATGGGGACGCTTCTATGTCAGACAAACATTACATTACGGCGCAGCAGCTGCTCGAAGATTCATTTCGCCTGGCAGCCCAGGTGTATGAAAGCGGCTTTCGTCCGCAGTTTATTGTGGGGATCTGGCGTGGTGGTGCACCCATAGGGATTGCGGTGCAGGAATACTTCGATTTCAAAAAGGTCGATACCGACCATATCGCCGTGCGTACCTCGTCTTACTATGGCATAGGTACCGACAAGCAGAGCAAGGAAATCAAGGTCCACGGACTGCATTACATCATCGAAAACTGTAACGCCGACGACGGCCTGCTGATTGTGGATGATGTATTCGACTCTGGCCGCAGCATCCATGCCCTGAAAGAAAAACTGTCGCAGCTGATGCGCCTCAATATGCCCCGCGATATCCGTATTGCCTGTCCATACTACAAACCCAAAAACACCGCCGTGCCTTTAAAGCCGGATTACTACATCCACTCATCTGAAGATTGGCTGGTGTTCCCCCACGAAGTCTCGGGTCTGACCCCGGATGAGATAGCGAACGGCAAGAGTGACCTGAAAAACATCGCCGAGCTGTTTATCTAAGCTTGTTATATCAGTTTGTTACGCAAGCCCGTGATGTAGGCCCCTGATGTAAGCCTTGCGCTGCTTCGTGGATGGGTAAAAGCCGTGCCCCTGCTGACTAATCAGCTGGCACGGCTTTTTTGTGGCCTCAGGCGAATTCGGTTAACACGCTTGCCCCGACAGATAAACCTATGCCAAGATGCTGATTTGATGGATCAAAACACTTCTCAGGGACGCAGCATCTCACTCCAGCCCGTGCGGTAGCCATGTTCAAAGGCATTGCCGGAATGTGCTTCACCGCTCACGTCCCCATGTATCGGTTACTCCATCAGCCGAAAGCCGCTTCGCTGCTCGTATCGGTAAGCCGGGTTTTACCCTTGCCATTGGACCGGGTGAATATGTGTGCCAGTCATGCACGCTTTGCTTCTCTATGATGAGTTTTTTTAATTTAAAAACAAATGCTTGCAAAATTTGCGGGGCTGATAACAGGTGGGAAACCGTGCCGGCACGGTTTGCTGTGGCAACTTATCTGGACGATATCGGCTAAGTGATTCAGTCCATTGAACATTCACCGGCACGATTTTAACTGGTCTAAGCTGATAAACGAGCCGGCACACTATACAAATGTTATGTCTCTTGAGGTCATTTCGGTACTTCAAGTTATGAAAGAGTAGAAAGGAAGAAATAAGTACATGGGAAGCTATCATAATGACCAGCCTATTACTGGAGAGTCGGAAAGTCCTGACCTATTAAGAAGAGAGGCTTTTTCTGAACATTTAGCTACTGTTCTTCGTATCGCTCCTAGTGATGATTGCATGACGGCCTCTCTAGAAGGGGAATGGGGTTATGGAAAGACTTCAGTTATAAATCTCGTTAAGAAATCATTAGGCAACCAAGAAAATGGTCCTGTGATAGTTGAGTACAATCCATGGCTTGCTGGTAAAGCAGAGGCATTAGTACAAGATTTTTTGGTCCAGTTTTCATCCCAGCTTAATATACCTGACAGACCTAAAGAAGGGCTAAAAGCCGCTAAGGAGCTTTTGGCATATTCGGAATTGTTTAACGCCATGAAATTCATTCCGGGGGTGGAGCCTTGGGCATCTACAGTTCAAGGTGTTTTCAAAGTGGTTGGTGGAGCCACTAAAAAAATTAGCAAGCTAAAAGAGTTAGATTTAATTGGCAGAAAAAATAAGATTAACGATCTTCTAAAGAAGCTTGGGGTATCAATTGTCGTCATAATTGACGATATTGATCGCCTGACCCCAGATGAGGCGTTTCAAGTGGTTAGGTTGGTAAAAGCTGTAGCTGACTTTCCTGGGACATCTTTCTTGCTGTCTTTTGATCCTACTTATCTCGCAAGCTCACTAGAAAAGCACGGCATTGAAAATTCGAACCAATATATAGATAAAGTTGTTCAGTTACGGATTTCATTGCCTCTTATTGCTCACAATGATCTTCAAAAGCTGGCTGATATAGAACTTCAGAATTTATCAGATAAATCGTTAACGGATAGCTTTGAACGTGACCAAGAGCGACTTAGCTATCTATATCATAGTTATGTTAAATATTTAATACGAAATCCGCGAGAGCTAAAACGAACCTTTAATCATTTACGTTTCGTGCTCTCACAAACAGAAGGCAACGTATGTTTTACTGATTTATACTGCTTGTCTGTCTTGGCTATCAAAGCTCAAGAAATATACCATTCCCTAAAAGAGTCTCCTGAATATTATGTAGGTCGAAAATTCGATGACAGTCTTGCTTTTGATAAGAGAGAAGAGGTTGTAGAGAAAAACAAAGATAAACGAGATAGTATTATTACGCGCGCACCTGGAAAAGATGTGGTTTATCTAAAAGGCATTCTCAAAGAATTATTTCCACTTCTCGAAGGTTCCGGTTATTCGATGTATGGTTCCGATTATGATCAGTGTGGACGGGTTGCATCAGAGAAAAGACTTTATATCGCACTTCATTATCAGATTCCAACGGGATTCGCATCAGATACCGACATAGTTTCATTTTTAAATGGATCAATCAATCGCGAGGAGTATTTGAGAAGAGCGATTTCTGAAGGTTTCGTAGAGCGATTATTTGAACTTTTGCACCATAATATTGAGAAGGCTAACCAAGAGAATGCTGCTCTCTCATTAAAGGCTCTATATACGGTCTTTTTAGATTCGCCGTACTTAAAGAGCTTTGAAGATGCTGTTCACGGTTTCTTTGGGTTTGAACCATATCGAAATATAATGTGGTTGACATTTGCTTTTATTAAGGTCTTGGATGAAAAGGAGCAATTTCTCTTCGATTTGCTCCAAAATCCCAGCTTTCTACCAATTACAGCTGACATAAGTCGTCGACTATTAGTGCAGCTAGGAAGGATAGAGACAGATGATCCGAGATTAAAAGAAGAGCAGTGGCTATCCCCCGAAAAAGGAGAAGAATACCTTAAAACTTGGTCCGACATGGTTGCGAGTCAGTTACTAGATGGTGGGCTTGCCGACTCTATTCATGCATCACATATTTATTTTGTTTTCTATCGAGTGTCTAAGGAAAAAACAAGGCAAGTTTTCAGTAAGTGGATAAATGAAGAGCTAGGCATAGAAAAGATAGCTAAGCTCGTGGGTCGATGCGGGAGTGATTCTACTAACGGACCATACACAGAAATATCTGAGGATTCATTATCTGAACTATTGGATTATCAGCGTCTTAAGGAGCTTGCTGACGTGGAATTAAGCAATACCAGCCAAACGCTTTCGAATTACTTGAAAGCCGTTTACTCAAGCGTTCTGACTGGTGAAAAATATTATCTTAATGATGCTACAAAAGGCGAAAAATTCTAAAATATTCTGCAAAGATGGGAGACATAACAAGCGGCTCCAGCGGATTCACTTCGCTCACCGCTGAGCCGGGCGTTATCTCCGTGAAAGCCTTAGCTTGTGCATTAAAACAAGGACGTGACTGATGACTAGAGTTTTACTTGCCGTACTATGCAGTGCAGCGGTGTTGATGTCTTGTGGCAAAAAAGACACAGATACCACGCAGATTGACGATATTCAGTCAAGGCAGGAGAGGCTGCACAGGGCATTTGATGACATCCGCTCGCAATCTGACTTTATGGGCAGTGTTGTGTTGATGCATTCAGGTAAAGTGATTTTTTCAGATAGCTCGGGCTTCGATGATATAAGCAAGAATGAAAAATCGACCACACATTCAGCTTACTTGATTGGCTCAGTGTCAAAAACCTACACAGCCGCCCTTGTGCTAAAGGCGGTTGACGAACAAAAGCTGACGCTGGAACAAACACTCGAGGCATTTTTTCCGACCCTTGAAAATGGACACCTAATCAGCATCAAAAATCTGCTTCAGCACACCAGTGGCATTGGCAATTACACCAAAAAAGGAAAAGGATTTTTTGACTATCGGACAGAGAATCAAAGCAGTGAGAGTATGCTCAACCGAATTTTGGCGCTGGGCAGCGATTTTGAACCAGGCACCAAAGCGGAGTACAGCAACTCCAACTATTATCTGCTGGCTCTCATCCTGGAAAAGGTATACCAAAAGAGCTTTGGTGAGATACTCAGTGAAAAGATAACAACGCCATTAAACCTGACTCAAACGGTACATGTGCGCGATACCCATCAAACTCAACATTCGTACTCCTTTGATAATGGGCAATGGTCAATGTTTCCTGCATCCAATATGTCTGTTGGGCTGGGGGCGGGTTCCATTAAGGCAACACCCACAGAGGTTGCGATTTTTTATAATGCCTTGTTTAACGGTGAGATTATCCCTTTGCCATTGGTTGATACCATGAAGCAGACCAAAAATGGTTTTGGTTTGGGTATTAAACCCATTGATTTTTTTGACAAGCAAGGATTTGGGCACGGTGGGACTTTTGATGCATATAACGCGATGGCGGCCTATTTCCCTCAGGAAAAGATGACGCTGGTTTTAGCATCCAATGGATCAAATGATAACTTTCATGACACCTATCAACAGATGCTGAAAAGCTACTTTAATCAAACCCTGACTGATCTGCCAGTCGCGGCAGAAGAGCTGGCGCGCTATGTGGGTCAGTATCAGGCCATCCCTGACGATCCCTATGGGGTGACCCTGATTAACCTCGATGGCAAGCTCGCCAATCAATTTCCTGATGGTTATACCCAGGCGCTGCGATATGAAGGCGATGGCCGCTTTGTTTATGACCAGGTCGGCGCCGAACCTGTTTATTTTATTATTTCAGACAATGGCGACAGGCTGTCGACCAGGTTAGGGGAAAAGGGCGAGGAAGAAGTGAAAATGAAGGTCGTTCATTAACTCTTGCTTTGAGAAGCGAGCATTCACATTATTGTTTAGCGTCGTTTTACCCGCGTTCTCAGCGTCGTCTTCAGTTATTGGGGCGACGCTTTTATGTAACCTGTTTATCAAGTCAGTTATTCATTCAGCGCCACCCCGTTCAGCCATTTATCCCTTTGCGCTTTATCGCCGGTTTCTCTGTGCCTGAAATACTCTCACTTTGCCAAGTGATACCTGCGGCGAAGCAAAACAGCTGGCGTATAAAGATGCCATTCACATGTTGCATCGCGTCTCGAAGCCAACAACGCGCTGGCGTCTGGTACAGGCGTTAAAGCCTCACTCTTAACGACACCAGGGTTGCCAGGGCAATCAGTAGGGCAATCAGGTAAAGGGCCACTGGCAAGGTGAAATACTGTGCTATTTGCCCAACGCTGGCAGGGCCTGCCAGCACACCGATATAACCCAGTGTTGAAACCGCCGGTACCGCCAACGACTGCGGCATGCTGGTTTGCTTGCCTGTTGCGGAAAACATGATGGGCACTATGTTGGCACAGCCCAATCCAACGAGCGCATATCCCAGTAACGCAAGATTGAGATCTGAGGCCGAGATAGCGAGAAACATCCCGGCACTGGCCAGCAGCCCTCCGGTTGTCAGCACCAATCGGCTGCCAAAGCGTGAAATGGTGTTATCCCCGGTCAGGCGGCCGAGGGTCATGGTCAGCGAAAAGCAAAACAGGCCAAGCATGGCGCTTGAATGGGGCACATTTTGATACTCAGCGAGATACACGCCACTCCAATCCAGCACGGTTCCCTCTGCCAAAAACAACGAGAAACAGATCAAGCCAATCAGCAGTACCGGGCCATGGGGTAAGGCAAATGACGGCCCCTCCTTTGGGTTTGAAAAGGGAAGCAGACCGCGATGAAAGTAGAATAATCCTCCCACCACGAACACACTCACCAGGATACAGGCCTGCAGCGCTGAGATCCCGAGCGTTAATAGGGCCGCCATTACCCCGGCACCGCAAATGCCGCCCAAACTATAAAAGCCATGGAAGCCGGACATTAAATTTTTATCAGCGCGCTTCTCCACCAGAATGGCCTGAATATTCATCACGCAATCGGTTGCGCCAATGCCAAAGCCAAAAATAGTAAGTAAAACGGCCAGTTGAAAGGTGCTGGTGGCGAGCGGTAACAAAATCAACACCAGTGAAAACACACTGACGGTAACGAGCATAACCAGCTTACACCCCAGTCGGGTCGCCACGGCGCCTGCGAGGGGCATGGATGAAATAGCGCCAACGCCCAAACACAGCAAGAGTAAGCCGAGGGTCCCGTCGTCAATCCCGATATTGCTTTTGATAATGGGAATAATGGCCGCCCATGCCGCTGTTGCGAGGCCTGCACCAAAGAACATAGCCCGGGTTGAGGGGACTTCCATCACGCTGTCCAGTTGACTCACAAAGGGTTTAGTTGTCATAACACCACACAAAAAAGAGCTAAAACATCATAATCGAGCATGAAAGTGCAAACACCACTTGGTCACCGCCCGATCCCGATTGGTAACAGGTACTCACTTGCCCGCCATATAAACAGTAAAATCGGCAACCGATTGAGTCGCGTCTGTGAAAGCCGCTCATGTGCCCGGGTTAAAGCTTGGCCACAACGTTGAAATACCGGGGCATATGCTTTATCCCGGCTCACCTTTTCATTGATAAATGGAGCATGAACGCGCTAGCATGAGCCATGCTTGTTGATAATTCATGATAAATTATGCTCGATTATGCTTCCTTTCCGGATCAAAGGCAAACCCTGATTAAAACGCGCCTGCTACAGGATGGCAGAGTCGTCTGCGCTCAGCTCGCAGCCGAACTGGGTGTATCTGAACACACTATCCGGCGCGATTTGCAGGAACTGGCCAGTCAGGGCGTTTGCAAAAAGGTCTATGGCGGCGCTGTGAATGTGGTGGCAGATCCGCCGGGTTTAGCCGAGCGCATTCATCTGACAGGTGAAGAAAAGCAGAAACTTGGCCGGGCCAGTGCGCAGCTTTTGCGGGCCGGTGATTGCGTTTTTGTGGATTCGGGCAGCACCAATATGGCAATCGCCAAAGCGATAAGCCAGCAGCAAGCCATCACCTTTGTTACCCATGTGCCTGAAATTGCGGTTGAATTGCTGAAGTTGGCGCACTGTGAAGTGATTTTGTTGGGGGGGAAACTGAACCGGAAGATTGGCGCATCGGTTGGCCCCGCAACCATCAGGCAGCTGGAAACCATGTACTTCGACCAATGCCTGCTGGGAGCCTGCGCACTCGACCCTGAAGAAGGGGTGACGGTATTTGATTTCGATGATGCAGAATTTAAACGGACTATCGTCAAGCAAAGCAGTGAGGTTATTGTTGCGCTGACCCAAGACAAGTTGGGGACGGTAGCCAAACACAGGGTGATGCAGGTGAGTGAGATTTCCACTCTGGTGCTTGCAGGCGCGTCTGTGCCGGGTGTGCTGGCAAAGTTGGCACAATCAAACGTCAATATTGTGCAGGCAGATTAAAAGCGTATGCAGACACTATGTGGCGGGCAGTGACACAGGGCATGGTGTTTATTCAAAGCCTGTACACTCTATCCTGCTTATGGTGATGTGGGGTGATTCATATAGCCCAGATCGGCCCATCTTGTCCTTGATGGCCCCGGGGACTCAGATGCGGGGTTCAATCCACAGGCACCAACAGGCGTAGCCTTCAGAGCACATGGCGCTTAGCCAGCTGATTCAGCAAAAAAAGCCGGGATTATCCCGGCTTTTTCATGTTTACAGCCTGCCAATCGCATCGGCCCGGCCGCTGCGGCTCGGGATTACAGTCCGTTGCAGTTGGCGTAGTAGGTGACGGTGGCGGGCCAGTCGGAGAATACCCCTATTACGCCCACGTCTTTGGCAAGTACGTCCAACAGCTCGTAGGTGACCCCTTCATTGGTGGTGGCATCGGTAATGCTTTGATAATACCAGCCGCCGCCGTTGGTAAGATGACCCGAGCGCTCCAGTGTCCAGGTGATTATCTTAAGCCCGGCGGCCTTGGCGGCCTTGGCATATTCCGATGGCACTATCTTGCCGTCGTTATCCAGTGTCACCAGCATCCACAGCGGCGGCGCGACTATCTCCACACCATCGGCCTTGAGGCTTGCCATATCTGGCTGCCAGGTGTCAGGGTTCATGGGGTCAAAACCGGGCAGGGTCTCATCCCTGTCATCCAGATACACGGCCTGCTGACCAAATTCCGGTGCGGTGGCAATCCAGTGCTTCACATCCTCCAGATTAAACGACTGGGGGTAAACACGGTCAGCCGTCACACCGGCGGCTTGGTATTCGGCCACCAGTTTGTCGGCGTAATCCTGTTGGGTCATGCCATCGAAGGGCATGCTGACGGCGGGGGACTTGAGCTCCGGGGTCATTTTAACGCCCGCGGCCTTGAACATGTCAATCGACTGAGCGTGGGTCATCAGGGTTCCGGTGGCAGCATAAAGGTCGGTGCGCCAGCCCGGGGTGCCTGCGAGGTATTCATCCACTGTGGTGGCCCTGGGATTGGCACCGTCCATCTTGCCTTTCAGGCTCATGAATTCATCGAGGCTGATGTCGCTGGTGCAGCATTTGGCCGAGGCGGGGGTGCCGGTGGCGGCATCGAAGGGGCTGAAGGGGGCGCTGCATTTGGCGGCAAGTTCAGGGATGGCGAGAATATTGGTGGTGGTATGCAGATCGCACTGGGAGTGGCGGCACACCAGCGCCTTGTCAGCGGTAAAGGTCACGTCACATTCCACTACCCCTGCACCCGAGTCGATGGCGGCCTGATAGGACTCACGGGTGTGCTCAGGAAACTGCATGGCGGCGCCCCGGTGGCCGATGGAAAAGTCGCTGCGGTAAAAGGGCATGTCTTTGCACTGGGCCAGTGCCGATTTGAGCTCACCTTCGGCCATTTGCGAAATGAGATACGCCGGGCGAACGCCCACCTGCGCAGGTACCTTGGTGACGGCTGGCGGCGTGACCTCAGTTTCGGTTTGTGGACTGTCGTTATCATTGCAGGCGGTTAACGCCAGCAGTGGCAGGAGGCAGAGCAAGGGGCAGGTTTTACGGAGCATCATGTTGATTCCAAAGTAGAAAAATTGGAGTAAACCTAACCTCGCTCTGTGACACGCCCAAGACAGCCCCGTTAACGAACCATGACACGCAAATGGCATGGGGCAAAAGAAAAAGCCTTCGCTTTGCGAAGGCTTTTTTGTACCCAAACCACGGTGGCCCTTTTCAGTTAGCCACTTAGGTTATGGCTTTAAGCTGCCAGGCTTTAGTTGGGCAGCGCCGAGAGTACCGTCACACAGCGCTGCTGCAGCTGCCGTGCTTCCAGCAGTGCCCTGTGCATGCCGCTGGAAAGCGCAGGTTTGCTGTCGATGTAGCGGCTCAGGGCATCCACACCCTGCTGGCTGCAATCGCCGGGGATGAGTGTGGCGGCCGAGCGGGCAAACACAGGTCCCTTGGCGTCCAGCTCCGGCAGCATGGCGAGGCGCTCGTCGCTGCTGGCATTGGCAAGCAGGCGCTGCTCCGGCTGGTACAGATTCGCCATGGCCACCCTCAACTTGGGGAAGGGCTCGCTGCCGGCGGCGATTTTACTCAGCCACTGGCGCTTGATGCTGCCATCGGGGCGCTGCACCCGGGCGCGGATCGCGGATTTCTGGCCGCTGTCGCTGTTGTCGTGAAGAAGCTCTTCCCGCACCCGGCGCTCGGCGCCCAGGGCGTCGAGGCGATTCAAACGGGCAATGATATCCCAGCGCCTGTCCTGATCTATCTCAAGGCCCTGTACCTTACTGGCACCATCAAGCAAATCATTTAGATGATCAATGGCTTCACCGCCATAGGCCAGGCTGATATAGGCATCAAACCAGCGGCCTTGCAGCTCTTTGTCACCACGGCTTTCCATAGCGCGGCGCAGGCTCATTTGCGACAGGGCGCGCAGGCCCTTGTCGGCAAAGCTGCCTTTGCCTTTGTTGGCACTTTGCAGGTAGAAGGCGCTGGATTGCAGCTTGCCGATGATTTGAGTGCTCATCTGCAAGTCTTTTTCCAATGGCGCGTTGATGAGCGCCGTGGCCAAAAAGTCCTGCAGTGGCAGCTTGCCATCGGTGACACTGTCCCACAGGCTTTGCCACAGCATGGCCCTGAGCAGCGGATCTTCGGTGCGCGACAGTTGGCTGCGGGCGGTGTCGAAGGAGCGGGCATCCAGGTTCACCTTCACATAACCCCAGTCCTGATAGTTGGGGTAAACCAGTTTGGGGCACTGGCGACCGACAAGGGCGGGCACCTCGGTGCGTGCGCCCTTGAAGGTGACTTCCACCACCCGGTCGCGGTGTAGCCCGTGGCGGTCGGCATCGAACAACGCCACCTGTACTTTTTGTTCACGCAGTACCGGATAGTCGGCCGGTGCGCTCTGGCGCAGGGCGAAGTGGCTGATTTGCTCGCCCTCGCAGCTGAATTCGGCTTCGATACTGTTAACCCCGGGCTGATACAGCCAATCGCGGGTCCACTGGGTTAAATCCCTGCCGGCTGCCTGTGCCAGGCTGCCAATAAAGTCATCCAGGGTAGCGTTGCGGTAGCTGTACTGCTTGAGGTAAGCCGATACGCCGCGCCGGAAGGCTTCTTCGCCCAGTAAGATGCTCAGCTGACGCAGGCTGGCGGCACCTTTTTGGTAGGTGATGGCATCGATGTTGTCGAAGGCATTGCCCGACGTCGGCACTGGCACCTCGATGGGGTGGGTGGTCACCAGGCTGTCGAGGGTGTAGGCCCGCTGTTTGCCACCGGCATAAAAGCTTTGCCATGCATGGGAAAACTCAGGAATTTTGGCCAGCGCCATAGTGCCCATCAGGGAAGCAAAGCTCTCGTTAAGCCACAGGCCGTTCCACCACTTCATGGTCACCAGATCGCCAAACCACTGGTGCGCCATCTCATGCATGATAACTCCTGCCAGCGACTGCTTCTGCGCCAGGCTCATCTCGCCACTGGAGACAAAAGACGACTCGGAGAAGGTAATGGCCGCGGCGTTTTCCATGGCACCGTAGAGGAAGTCGGGCACCAACAGCTGATCGTACTTTTTAAAGGGATAGGGAATGCCAAAATATTGTTCAAAATAGTCAAGGCCCAGCGCTGTGTAGCGGAACCAGTCTTGTGGGGTGACCTTGTCGGCAATGGACTGACGGGCGAAGAGGCGCATGGGGTAGCGGGCTTCGCTGCTTTGCCATACCTGATAGGGCCCCGCATGGAGCGAGAAGTTATAGGGGCTCAGCAGCGGGGTTTCGGGGAAGTCCCACACCCGCATATCGCCTTGGGCATTAATGCTGCTTTCCCGTGTGGTGGTAACAACGTGCCAGTCGGCGGGGGCCGTTACCCTGACCTTGTAGCTGGCCTTGAGATCCGGCTGGTCGAATACGGCAAACATTTGCTGGGCGGCCGCAGGTTCAAAATGAGAGTACAGGTAGACACGGCCATCGACCGGGTCTTCGAAGCGGTGCAAGCCTTCGCCATTGGTGCTGTGGGGGCGGACAAAGCTCACCTGCACCTGGTTTTCACCGCTCACCAGCAATCTGGGGTTTAAGGTCAGGTAGCTGCCGTTGTAGTTGGGGTAAACCTTGGCGCCGTTAATCAACAGCTCGGTAATGCGGGCCTTGTTCAGGTCCAGCGTCAGCGGTGAGAGTGTATCGCCAAGCTGAAAGCGTACCTTACTGGTGGCGCTGAATTCGGCACTGCCATTGAGATTGAAGTCCAGCTCATAATGCACGTTACTGACACGTTGGCTGCGATTTGCCGCCTGTTCGGCGCTGATATAAGGCGTGTTATCCCGCTCCAATGGATGGGATTTGTCGGTGGAGGCACAGGACACCAGGGTGATAGCGGCAACGGCCACCCAGGCTTGGCTTAAGAACTTCACGTGAGACTTCCTTCAAGTTACCGCAATGCGGCTTATTTTTAGGCGCTTAACTTACCTTAAGGGGCCTGCCATTGCCAGCCTGAGCGCGGGCGTTGGCGGCATTTGCCAGTTGCACCTGGGCAATACCCGACAGCAGGATAAGGGCGCAGCCACCCCATTTAAGGGCTGACATGGGCTCGTTAAACAGCAGATAACCGGTTAATACCACGACCAGAGGTTCAAGGTAGGCCAGGGTGCCGAACATCTTGGCCGGCAGCGCGGTAATGGATTTTACCGCAAAGAGGATGGCTAAAAAGCCGGGGAAGACGGCGGCAATCATCAGCCAGAACCATTCACTGGCGTTGGGCAAGGGGTCGCCCCAAACCATGGGCAGTGTCACCAGGGCACCCACGGCCAGCTGTACCCAGGTTTTGGCGTAGGGATCGCTGGCGGGCGGAATTTTTTTATTGATGAGGATAAAGGCGGTGTAGGCCAGCAAACAGCCCAGCGCATAGCTCATGCCGAGGGCTTCGGCGCCAGCCATATCCAAGTTGAACTCCTGAAGCATGGCAAAACCGAAAAAGGCCAGCAAAATCAGACCAAAAGCCGCTGCCCCCAAACGCTCCCCAAACAAAAAATGCGCGCCTATGGCAGCCACTGCCGGAGCAAGATACACCAACATAATGGCGAGGGACATGGGAATGGTTTCTATGGCTTTGAGAAAACACAGAATAAAGGTCGCCAGCAATACGCCACCGGCCACTGTGCCCCAGTGCGGTTTTACCCATAGCCTTGCCGTTTCGCGGCGAAACAGCAAAAACAGCATCAGGATAAGGGCGCCCAGCCCCAGCCGGTAAAAGGTCAGCATGGCGGCATCCAGTTCGCCAAAGCGGGCAATGATGCCAATGGTACCCATGAGAATGGCTGACAGGGCTGCCAACAAATAAAAACCGCTTTGCATTGTACGGGCTCCGACAGGGATGCAGGACAGGGGCAGACAAGATAGCCATTCCCCCGGGGCGCCACAAGATGTGTGCCCCGGGAAATGTGCTGGATTTTAGTCTAAGAGACGGCTTAAGCCCTGATGTCAGGGGTGCTCCGGCTGGGCTTGCAGCATCTCGTCTATGGAGGGCTCTTCTTCGGGTTCCACCGTCATCATGGCCTTGTATTTTTGCAAGATGGCGGCAAGGGTGCCGTCTTCCCGTATTGAACTCAGGCCCTGATTGAAGTCATCCCGAATTCGGGCCGAGCGAAAGGCAAAACGGTAGGCCGTGGGTTCGAAAATGCAGGCCTCACGAACCTCAAGCCCGGCCTCCGTAAATCCGGCCTCCAGCTCTTTTTTGCGATAGTAGGCAAAGATACTTTTTTCCATGACTATCACGTCGGTTCGGCCCTTGAACAGCATATGAATTTGATGGCGCTGGGCGGCAATTTCGCTGTAAGACGGCGATTTGGCGACTGTGCTGCCAAACTCTTCTCCCAGAATCCGCGACGCCTGTTGAAAGGCCACCACACTCATGCCCTTCAAATCGCCAATGGTGTTGATGTCCAGATTGCGGGAGGCAAGGCTGATAACGCAGTTATGGAAACGGATGACTTCATCGCTGTAGAACACGCCCTCAAGCATATTCTCTTTGGTGTTGATGATGCCGTCGAGCTTACCGTCCTTGAGCTCGCGGAAGGTGCGGGACAGCGGCATGTAATGGATCACCGCATAGTGTCCCCGGCGGGCCAGCGCCTGGCGCAGTATATCCAGCTCCAGACCGCTGTTTTCCTGCTGAATCACGTAGGGCGGTATCGCAAAGCTCACGCCCACATTGACGGTTTCAGCAGAAACCTGTGTTGTTGCTCCCAGGCTTGCCAGGAACAAGCTGGTTACTAGGTTACTTTTGTTTTTCATTTTAACTAAGTTCTCAGGGAGACGGCTTTATTGTTTAGTCGCTCTGTCGGCGGGCCGTCTTGGGTTGTCGAGTCAGTATTGAGTTTAGTTCACTCCCTGTGCAATAGCGGGTGGAACAAATATTTAGAATGAGGAACCGGGTTCTTGTAAAAAAGCGAGTTCATCTGCGCTGGACTCTCGGCCTAATATATTGTTTCTATGAGGATAACGGCCAAATCGGTCAATAATGGCCTTGTGGCGAATCTCAAACTCCAGGTTGCCCCGGGCGGCCTCGCGGGAAAAGAGTTTCATGGCTTCTTCGTGGATAAGGGCCGACTCGCTGTGCATGTAGGGCATGTATAAAAAGGGCACCATATTATCCGGCAGCGCCTTATCCACTCCCAGAGCGACGGCCTCCTGAGCCAGCACCAATGCCATGGGGTCGGCTTCAAAGGCAGCCGGGGTATCGCGGTACACATTACGTGAAAACTGATCGAGCACGATAATCTCCGCAAGGCGTCCCATCGGGTGTTGCCGCCAGCCAAAGAGCTCCCCCCGTTTGGCCGCGACCAACACCTCGATAAAGCGTTGTGCAATCAGATGGTCAAAGTCAGCATCCTTTTGCCACCATTGTTTGGGGCTGATTTCGCTGAACCAAAAATCGATGATTTGCTGCCAATGCGTCATTTGTGCTCCGGTTAAATCCAGTTACCTCTGTGCTTGTCCAGCTGTGTCAGTGCGGCCAGAGCAATGGTCCTGGCCTCGCTGTAGGGGATCCAGGGCAGGAAAATCTTACCGCTGGCAAGCCCGAGCTCCAGGGTCGCCAAGCCTTTTTTCCGTTGCCCGGGCGATTGAAGCAGACTCACGTGTTGCACCTTGTACAGGGGCACTCTTTTGATACTTTGGCCAAGCAGGCCGGTGCGTTGCCACACCAGGGTATCGTCGTGCCGGTAGCCCCAGTGTTTGAACCTGAGCCAAAGTCCGACCGAGCCCAGTATGGCCACGGTCAGGGCGAGCTCGATAACAACCAGCTCCCGGGAAATCAGCATCGTCAGCAGCGCCGGAAGCCAGACAAATGCGAGTCTGCGTTTCAGCCAGCCATTGTGGATGGGGCGCAGTTCATGCACCTGTGGCGGCAGGCTGTCTTGGCCGGGCAGCGCCTTGAGCTGGGCAAACAGGGGCGGGAGCTCATCGGGAGTCACAGAGGGGATAAGCAGTGGCAGCTTGAGGTGTTGTTCAACCTCATGGCCCTGAACCTGACGGAAAAACACCGTCCAGCGCTTCAGCAGCCGTGCAATGGGGGGTTGATTGAATTCCACCAGTTGAATGCGTTTCATCGCCAGCGCATCCTGCTGGTGGGCCAATATGCCGCCCGTGCGCTCCAGGGTGGACTCGGCGCCAAGCTTTAGTCGGTAGGGGTAGTATTTCAAAAAGGCAAACAGCACTGAAATGAGCGCAAAACAGATATATCCCAGCAAAATCAGTGCTATCACACTTAAGGTGCCCCACAGCGGCCCCTGGGATTCGATACGCACAAAGGTGTTAAGGCCAAGGGATTCGAACCAGCTCTCCACCGGCAGCTGCCCCATGATAGAGCCGGCGAAGACCATAAACCAGACAAAGTTGTTGTGGTAAAGCCCAAATAAAAACAGTGGCTTGCCGCCTCTTTCAAGCAGCAGTGAGTCCGTTTGTTCCTCGTGATGGTTAACAGGTTCGGCAGGCTTTTGCAGCAAATGCGACTTGAGGGCCATGGCATTGCTCAGGGGCATGGCGGCAATTTGCACCTCATCTTTACGGGAGCCTGCGGTCTCGACTACCAGGGTGCAGAGTAAGAGAGGTTTAAAGTAAAAGGGTTGGTCGAGTCGCACGTTCTGAATTTTATCCAGCGGCAATTCATCTTTGCGTTTGAAAAACAGCCCCCGGCGCACTTCCAGTTTATGGCTGCCGGGGCGGAACCTGTAGGTGGCATATTGCACCAGGGCGAAGGTGAGAATGCCCAGCAGCACCAATAAGGCCACGGAAATGACCAGCGGTGAGTCGAACCCCTGTTTCCAGCCGGTAAAGACGATGGGGATAAGGGCATAGCCCTGGGTCAGTACCTGGCGCGCCGTGCCCAGGGTAAAGCTGACTACAGACCAGGGCGACAGGCTTTGCCAGTTCTCGGCAGTAGCACTCACAGTTCAGTTACTCCAGCACGGGCGAGCAGGTGGCCCCGCAGCGCCTCCGCATCGTCGATGGGCAGGCCACGAATTTCAATTTCAGCGTTTCCGCTGCCAGCGCTGAAACACTTGACGCAGGCGAGGCCGTAGCGCCGCTCCAAGGGTCCCTGTGACAGGGTGACGTGCTGGATACGGCTGTAAGGCATGGCGGTTCGCTTTTGCCACCACACGCCGGTTTGGCTGAGCAGGTCCAGCTCGCCAACGCCGTACCCCAGAGCATTGGCCCAGCGATGACCCAGCCACAGGCTGAGGCCTGCCAGCGATACGCCAATGCTGCTGATCGCCAGCACTATCATGTCGGGCACTCCGGCAAAGATAAGCAGCAATGACAGAGGCAGGAATATTAATAAAAATATCATGGCCGTGGTGACCATCAGCAGGGTGGCATAGCGGGGATCGGCCGGGATGAGCACGGCGGCTTCGAAGGGAGTCCAGCGATCCCGGGGTAACAAGAGCCCTTGTAATTCAGCATCTTGTGCCTGCATTTGTGTCGTCCTTGTGACATTTTTGTATTCACGGCCAATATAGCAGTGAAAAGTTGCGAGGATCCAGCCAATGGAAATATTTGCTTGCAAAGCCGTCTCAGGGCTTGGTTGGCTCTTGGTTAGCGACTGAATTTCAAGTAATTTGGATTCAATCTCCCTACAGGAATCATGGTGATGACCCAGGATAATGCTTCAGGCGATCAGGTCAGCAAACAGCACAAGGCCTTTTTGCGTAAATTGTATCTGGCCCATCTGATGGACGATGCGCGCCATAATCTGCTGTCGCTGGGCAAGCTGACCGGTATGCCGAGACGGACCTTGCAGGATGCCATCGCCAGTTTTGCCGACATAGGTATTGAGGTGGAGTTTGTTCAGGATGGCGAGCGCCATAACGCCGGTTATTACCGTATTCGTACCTGGGGACCCATCAGCAGCGCCTGGATGGACACCCATGTGGACGAGGTCAAGAGCCTGCTGGGCGTAGACGATGCCGACGGGCAGGCCACGGCCGGGAATGGGGCGTGATTTCTTCTGTGGGTGGGCTCGATGAGAGCCTGTGGTATCTGACCCTTGGGGAACCCATGCTGCCCCGCGCTTCGCTGGAAAATGATATCGAGGCGGATGTTTGCATTCTGGGCGCCGGGTACTCAGGCCTGTGGACGGCCCTGTTTCTCAAACAGAAACAGCCTTCGCTGAAGGTGGTTGTGCTTGAAGCTGCCATGGCTGGAGAGGGGGCGTCCGGGCGCAACGGCGGTTGGCTGATGGGCAGCTTTGGCGGCGATTTGGGTTATCTGGCACAGCTGGATGGCGAGGCCCGGCGCCGGGCAAAAGCGCGCATTACCGGCACGGTTGCCCGGGCGGCCAATACCTTCAGCGAGCTGGGTATCCAATGCGACTTCCATCATGGCGGTAACCTGTATCAGGCGGCGCGCTACCCCCAGCAGCTTAAGCGATTGCAAGCCGAGCTGGCGCATTTTCGTGAAGCCGGTTTTGACGAAGAAGACTATCGCCTGCTGTCGGCCGCAGACGCCAGCCACGCCCTTAATCTGCCGGGGACACAAGCGGCGCTCTACACCCCTCACTGTGCCCGGGTGCATCCGCTGAAGCTGGCCCGGGGCCTTGCCCGGGCCGCCGAACGTGCCGGCGTGGTTATCTATGAGCACAGCCCTGTGCAGCTGGCTGAAAAAAGCAGGTTCACCCCCTCTGAAAGCGGCCTGAAAACCCAGAAAAACACCGTCTTTACCCCAAAGGGCTCGGTCAGGGCCGCTGTGGTGGTGGCCGCGCTCGAAGGCTACCAGCGGCTCCTGGGGCTTGATAACAGAACCAGCCTGCCGGTGTTCAGTGTGCTCTGCGCCACCGAACCCCTGAGCGAACAGCAATGGGCCACTATCGGTCTTGAAAACCGCGAAACCTTTGCCGATGCCTCACGGCTTATCACCTACGGCCAGCGCAGCGCAGACAATCGCTTGGTATTTGGTGCACGCGGTGGCTATGGCTTTGGCGGCGCAGTGAAAACCCAATTTGGCTTTACGCCCCGCACGTTGGGTGAATCGCCAAGAGGCGATATCTTTGACCTGAGAAGTCAGCTGTTGCAGGCGTTTTTCCCCGCCCTTGAGGGCACGCAAATCACCCATGGCTGGGGCGGCTGTTTGTCGCTCTCGCGGGCGTTTAGGCCCCATGCACTCTTCGATGAAGCTGCGGGGCTTGCTTTTGTGGGCGGCTATGGCGGCGAAGGCGTGGGCGCCAGCATGCTCTTTGGCGAAACCCTGGCCGAGCTGATTGCCCGGCCAGAGGGTGAGCTCGCTGGTATGCCATGGGCGTACCGGGGCGCCGTGAGTGAGCATCTGCGCCGCTGGGAGTCGGAGCCACTTCCCTGGCTGGGTTACAGCGCAAGCGGGCTGCTTTACCGGTTTGAAGAGCGCCTGCTCTGCCGCAAGCCTCAGCCAGGGTATACGCCTGTGGTCAGTCGGCTTGCCGATGCCCTGGAAATCCTGATGAGTTAGTCAATCATTGAGCCTCGGTGGGGACTGGGCTGACCACACCCAACTGGCTCAGCTGCAGCGCCGCCATGGTGGCTTCTATTGCAGCCCTGTGCCTGGTCTCGACAAAGCCCTGATAATCGGGTTCGCAAGGCCTGCCATCGATACTTATGCCTTCGCCGCTGAGGCTGTTGGCCCTGCCAAAGGGTTTGATGCCCTGCGTGTAACCGGCGAAGTATCTGTGGCCCAAATCTTCACGCCAAAAGAGCCGCCAGGGGGCGGCGCAGCCTGGAATGGGGTTATCCAGCGCGGTAAGGGTTTGTCTGGCTACCCGAGTCCTTAAGGCATCGAAGTTTGCTGAAAGATTGCTTGAAGCTGCGTGAAGCTCGGGGCAGGGAATGGCTGCAATTGGCTGTTCAGCGCCGGTTGAGTTCACCGGCCAGTCGTCCACCGGGTCATGGATAACAAAAATGCCGCGAAATCCGAAACCCAGGTAATTCACCAGCGGCGCAAACTCCCGCTGCCAGGCAATGATTTTGGGGCCGTGGTACACGGGCACCGCATGGGCTGGCACAGTGACATCCTGAATAAGATGAATAATGGCGCCCAGATAATAGGCCTTGTGCTCAGCGGGTGCCTGCTCAAGCCCGGCCTGCGCCGCCTGCCACAGCCGTGCCATGGACATATCGGTCTTCCCCGCCAGCCGCTGAGCGTCAGCGGTTTTATCGGGATGATAAAAATGCCAGTTATGAATTCGCTTGGTCATGGGAAACACCGCCTTGGCAAAGGATGTGTTCATCAGTTCCTTTGGCAGCTTGCCAGCGCCTTCATCCATGGCAAGGTTGCCCTGCATCAACTGTAAACGGGTCGACTCACTCAGATTAATGCCGCATTGGGCCATGGCATCAACGGCGAGTGTGGTGAGGGGCTCGTGGGCCTCTTTGGGGTGATAGCCCTTGGCACTAAAAGCCAAAAGTATAAGTAAAGCAAACAGATATTTAATCACATCGACATCCTTGCCCGCAGTTTTGCCGAATCTAACACCTTGGGCAGACAAAACCAAATCCCGGTAGATGCTTGCGCGGCTTTTGCCAACGAGGCTGGACGTCGGCTGCGACACGCTCTGGCCTGCCCCTGGGTTTTACGCGATCAACTAAGCCTGAGGTTGTTTTTTATCCGCCGCGCCCACATATTCACAGCCAAACCTTCTCTTATCTTCCCGGGAGCCGCCAGTGCCGGACACCTTGGCCACCAACAACCAGGCAACGACGGCCTCGCAGGGCAATGTCGTTGCCTGGTTGGGCAGTTTTTTACGCCCCTATAAACTCAGGGTAATCACAGCGCTCATTTGTTTGTTGATTGGCTCGCTGGCCTGGCTTGCGCTGGGGCAGGGGGTAAAGCTGATTGTCGACGAAGGCTTTGTGGCCGGAGACGCTGCGCGCCTCAATCAACTGGTGTGGCTGTTGGTGGGCATAGCTGCCATCAGCTCCAGTGCCGTGTTTTGCCGCTTTTATTTGATGAGCTGGCTTGGAGAGCGGGTAAGCAATGATATTCGCGCCCGGGTGTACGATAACCTCCTGACCCTGCCGCCCGCCTTTTATGCGAAGCTTAGAACCGGTGAGGTGATATCCCGCTTCACCGCCGACTCCACCTTGCTGCAAACCGTGATTGGCTCGAGTTTCTCCATGGCGCTGCGCTCCTTTGTGTCTGTGCTTGGTGGCATCGCCATGATGGCCATCACCAGCGTAAAACTCACGGCGTTGGTGCTGGTGGCCGTGCCCGCCGTGCTGGTGCCCATTCTGATTTTTGGCCGCAAGGTGCGCACCCTTTCCCGCGACAGCCAGGACAGGGTGGCCGACCTTGGTGCCTACATTGATGAAAGCCTGCACGAAATTCATACGGTGCAGTCCTACACCCACGAACAGGTCGACAGGGACAAGTTTGCTGGTTTGCTCGGCAAGGTGCTGGGCAGCGCCGGACGCCGTATTCAGTTTCGGGCACTCTTGATAGCGGGGGTGATGTTTTTAACCATAGCCGCCATCGCCCTGATGATATGGGTAGGCGCGCGGGATGTGATGATCGGCGCCATCAGTGCCGGTGAACTCTCGGCGTTTTTGTTCTATGCCCTGCTGGTGGCTGGGGCCACAGCCACCATCAGCGAAGTGATAGGGGATGTGCAGCGCGCCAGCGGCGCCGCTGAACGCTTAAAGGAGCTGAGCGAAGCCGTGAGTGAAGTGCCTCAGGCTCGACATCCGGTGGCGCTGCCCGCCAAACTCAGCGGCGATATTCGTATCGAGGGACTCAGTTTCTGCTATCCCGGTACCGACGTCCGCGCGCTGGATGAGATATCAGTGCATATTCGCCCCGGTGAGAAAGTGGCCCTGGTGGGCGAAAGTGGCGCGGGCAAAAGTACCCTGTTTCAGCTTCTGGGCCGTTTTTATGCGCCGGATAGCGGTACCATCTATTTGGATGATACGGATATCGCTAACGCCGACCTGCAAGCGCTCAGACGTGCCTTTGCCCTGGTGCCCCAGGAGTCGGTGATTTTTGCCGATTCGGTGCTGGAAAACGTTCGCTACGGTAAGGTGGATGCCACTCTCGATGAGGTGAAGGCTGCCTGTGTGGCGGCCCGTGCCCACGACTTTATCGAGGCCATGCCCGAGGGCTACCACAGTTATTTGGGGGAGCGCGGGGTGAAACTCTCCGGTGGCCAAAAGCAGCGCATCGCCATCGCCCGCGCCATACTCGCAAGCCGGCCCGTGCTCTTGCTCGACGAAGCCACCAGCGCCCTGGATGCGGTGAGCGAGCGCTATGTAAAAGAAGCGCTGGATACCCTCATCTGTGGCCGCACCAGCCTTATCATCGCCCATCGCCTGGCAACCGTTATCAATGCCGACCGGATCCTGGTGATGGACAAGGGCAAAATCATTGCTCAAGGCAGCCACACAGAGCTGCTGGAATCCAGCCAGCAATACCGGGAATTCGCCAGTTTGCAGCTGTTAACGGAAGCGTGATGCCAAACAAAAAGGGAGCCCAAGCTCCCTTTTTGTTTGATGATGGCAGCGTTGTTCAATCCGCAAACACCAACAGGCCTCGCTATCGGGGTAGATTCGTTTGAACAGGGTTACTTGAAAATGTGAATATGATTGCTAATTCAGGCTAACCATATGAACGGCCGGGTGTACGATTATAACCTGGGCCGCTTCATGAGCGTGGATCCGCTGATCCAGAGTCCCACCTCGACCCAGAGTGTGAACCCCTATTCGTACATAATGAACAACCCGCTGGCGGGGACGGATCCGACTGGGTATGCCTGTGAGGCAGCAACTGGTTCGCATATTTGTAAATCGGAAGTTAAGGCTACAGTGACAAAAGAAGGTACTACGGCAAAAGTGCACTTAACTGGCGGAACAGCGAAACAGCAACGAGCCGTTGCCAATACCATTGTCAATGGCGCTAAAACTGCACAGGCAACCGGAAGTTCGCTGGCAAGTGGCATTCTCTCTGAAGTTGGTAGTATGCTGTGGAATACAAAGCAGACCATGGGAAGCACAACTAATAGTAATAGCGATAATACTGCCGGAGAAGTAGCCACCGCAGCTGGTGCAGCCTCAGTATCGCTTTCTGTGCTAGAGCATACTACAGATGGAAAAGCACTAGTGCCCCCAATAGGAGATTATGATTCAACCGGTCAATCACGGGTAATGGGAAAGCTTGAAAAAGTTAAACCTGGAAAAATCAATCAAATACCATTAAAAGAAATAACAAAATATGCTAGTCGATTAGGTGGTGCGCTTGGTGCTGTGGCTGTTATGGCTTCCTATAAAGCTAATATAGCTGCTTTAGAAAAAGGAGATATTAGTGACTCAGAACTGAAAGGTAAGCTTTTTGCCGATGCAGTAGTTGCCCTAATTGCTTTTCGAGGGGGCAAGGGAGGGGCTATTGTCGGTGGAGCTTATTTTGTAGCTGACTACGTTTTTTCAAAAGACGATGTGAATGGTTGGATCATGATTAAAAGAGAGAGCGTAAGTGCAATGGAAAATACTCAATCATCTATATCCGATAGCACTCGTGAATTGAAAGCGATTAGGCGAGAGTATGAAAATAATCCTAAGAGTGTCATTTATAGTTCGTTAGGCATTGATAATATCAATTTTGGTGGTGAGTGAAAAATGAGAATTCTACAAGATTTCTTAGTAGGCGGGTATGCTTACTATCGGAAGAAAAGGTTCAGTCACGATAGTGCCGTGACTATGCTTACTTTGGCTGTGTACGCAATGCCAGCTTTAATTGCTTTGGGACTCACAGACCATTTTTTCAGAACTAAGGCTGATGTTTTTGATAGCTATGGAATAGAGTTGGGTGTTATTTTTGTTGTTGTTTTTATGATTGTCAGTCACAGACTGGATAAGTATTTAAATACATATAAAGATAAAAATTACTTAAATGAATTTTCTAGAGAGATTCGACTACATAGTATACTCATTTATTTGATGGTTATTGTTAATTTTTTCGTTTGGTACTATTTAAGATAGATATAAAATAAAAAGACAGCAGAAGACAGGACATCCACATAACCTGGACCTTAAGCATTTAGATGCTGAAGTATCCCATCCAAGCTGTTGTCTTTCTTCGACTTTGACTGTGGGCTGCGTTGGCATGTGTGGGCAATGAATTTTATTGCCCAAGCCACATCCGAAACAAACAAAACAGGACAGCCAGATCTTTTTGATGTTCGATAACCCCTCGACTAGGCTTTGATCTATCCCCTTCTCGCCAGTCGAGGCTTACCATGACCACCGCCAGACGCCAATTGATAGATGCTGAATCTACGCCTTTCTACCATGTGATAAATCGCTGTGTCCGACGGGCGTTTTTGTGTGGCGAGGATGCGCTGTCGGGGCGCAGCTATGAGCACAGGCGTGACTGGATAGTGGATAAAATCAAGCAGTTGTCCTCGGTGTTCTGTATCGATGTCTGCGCCTATGCGGTGATGTCCAACCACTATCATCTGGTGCTGAAAATTAATCTGGCAACTCAAAAGCGCTTGTCACACTTTGAGGTCATTGAGCGGTGGACGCAGCTTTTCTTTGGTCATCCTGTCGCGGCTAAGTTTCTCAAGGGTGACAGTCTCGAGGAAGGCGAGCGCCTTTTGCTGGATAGTCTGATTGGTGAGTGGCAGGAGCGGCTTGGCAGTATCAGTTGGTTCATGCGCTGCCTCAACGAGGAGATTGCCCGCAAAGCCAATCGGGAAGATGGCTGCAAAGGTGTATTCTGGGAAGGGCGCTTTAAATCTCAGGCGCTGCTGGATGAGCAGGCACTGCTGGCCTGCATGATGTATGTGGACTTAAACCCCATTCGTGCCGGTATTGCCGACTCGCTGCAAGGCTCAGATTACACCTCGATTCAGGAGCGAATTGAAGAACTTGCAAGTCCCCAGTCTGCTCCTGTTGCGCTCAAACCACTGCTGGCGTTTGATGGCGCCGCCATCGCTACCGAGCAATGCGGCATCCCGTTCCACTTTGCCGATTACCTGGAGCTGATTGACTGGACCGGGCGCGCGGTGCGGGAAGACAAACGTGGTTTTATCGCCACCACAAGGCCAAAGCTGCTTGCTGAACTTGGGATCAGTGATGATGCCTGGATAACCTCAGCCAAGGAATTTCGCCGCCAATACAGTGGTATCAGCGGCCGCTGGGATGCCATGTGCGCCATGAAAGCCAAATGTGGCGGCAAATGGTGTAGAGGAAAGCAGCAAAGCGCGTCGATACATCCAGACTAATCAAGCCTGGTATATTCCACGTTTCCCCTGCTGGCTCGAACCAGAATTTGGCATGGCCGAAAGGCCCCATTTTGCCTCAAATGGATCTCTTGAAGCTTACCAACAAACACTGTACATACCCGTCATCGCGCCAGAGAGCAGGCTCGACAGGGTATTGGCATTTTGTTTGTCTCAAAAAGTGTTTAGGATGTCCTGTTATTTGGTTATTTGATATGAAGATGCAAGACAGGGATTATGATATGAGAATAGTTTTGGCTTTTATGCTAATCAGCTTGATTATTGTACGGTTAGCTCATGCGGATGAACTCCAGGTAAATGAAATGGATAATCACAAACTGCTTGATTTGGTTACTGCTACAATTCAAAATAATGATGTTGATGAAAAAGAAAAAAATTTTGTATACAAAAGCTTGAATGCTATTGCCAAGCAATATCCAGCGGAGGTTAACTATTTGCTGGGACAAATTTTTTATTTTGGAATATTTGAGAATAGAAATCTTGAAAAAGCTATAAATTATCTAACTATTTCCTCTGAGTTGAATGATACTAGAGCTCAATATTTGTTAGGGACAATCCTTGCAATGGAGCAGGGATATGTCCATTATGAACAAGCTATACCACTATTGGAAAAAGCAGCAGCAGATGGTATTCCTGATGCAATGCATAATTTATACATCCTATATCGGAAAGAGAAATACCCAAAAGATCTAGCCATAGAGTGGCTAAAAAAAGCTGCGAATATAAAATTTGAACCGGCAATGTTTTTTTTGAAGCGAGAAGAATATTTGGCCGCACTGGAATCAAATGATAAGGAGAAATTGGAAGAGATAGCAAAGTATCTAATTTCTGAGAGATTTGAAAGCCTTTCTGGAGAAAGATACTTCTTGTTGGCAAAAATATATAATAGTTCATCACCATTAAGTGATGATGATTTAAGACTCAAGTATCTGCAATTGTCGGCTGATGAAGGATTCGACTTGGCTATAAACATCTTAAGTAATTATAATAGACTTGTGGAGCAACAAGTCAAAGAGGGTGGGAATTAGTGAATGAATCAACGCTAACTTTCAAAAATGTATTGGTCGAGACTTGATCTGAAACCTCATTTTTAAAAGGTGAGAGTTACCCGTTTTGATAAGGGTGTCGAATCTTCAATCAAAACATAAGAGGGAACCCTCATGCTGCATACTAACAACCCCTGCAGTGGTCAATTAAGACTGGCCACTGGTTTATAGTTAAGCCAGTATATTCTCTCTGGCTCAGTTGGGATCAGGCCACTGTTGTAACACATTAGATATAGGACAGGCATAACACTTTTGGTCAATCAGCCCCATTTGCTTGGGGCTTTTTCTTGCCTGACACCGGGCAATTCGACCAGCAGCCCGGGCAGCGTTTGCCGGTAGAAGTGATCAGTGTCTGCCAGCTGGGCGGGCAGTTTGATGCAGCGCCGCCAGGCGGAATGCGTCGAGTCCATTGGGACCCGCATTAATTCCAGTTTGGGCGGCCAGATCACTTTATGCACGGTGCAATGGGGACTCAATGAGAGATTGCTCATGGATCATTTCGTAATATCTTGCACAGTAAGAGCCGTAAAATATAAGGGTTGACGCTTTGTAGGAATGCTCAACATCGACATAGCCTTTCATCTTGCTGAGTAAGTTAGGGGATAGTCAAAAAACCAAAAAACCAAAAAACCAAAAAACCAAAAAACCAAAACACCAAAACACCGGGTCGAAGACGGGGTGTTTTGGTGGCGTTCAATAACAAATGTGCATTGGTTATCCGTGTGTCAGACAATTCTCGGGTATGAGTGACATTGAAGGCTAGGTCCCCGTCATTTGGCCGGTATAGAGGATAAAGTTGCGCAGCAAGAACACCCCCAAAAGGCTGAAACTGGCGGTTACCGCCACATAGGCGAACTTACGATCCGCCGAGACTTTCATCCACAGATTGAAGGCCAGTGGCAGGGTAAGACCTAGGCCGATAACGCCGGCCCAGAATATCCACCCCCAGAAGCCAAACCCCAGTGCGTTGAGCGCCGCAACCTGGCTCTGACCGCCGGAGAGGATTAATCCGGCGAAGAAGGTAAACAGCAGGCCAATTTCCACCAGGATGAGGGGAATTTCGATGCCGTGGATAAAACGCACTTCCACCCCATTGGGGTTGCCCCGAAGCAGCACACCACCCAGCAGGGTTGCGGCGGCGCCGGAGGAGAGCCCGGAGATCAGGAACAGCAATGGCAGCACCGGGTTATTGAGCAGCGGGAAGCCTATCAGCGCCGACAGCAGGAAGCCGGTGTAGGCCCCAAGGGAGATGGCGAGGATCACCAGAATGCCGGTGATAGCAGCTTCCTGCAGAACCAGCCAATTGAGCAGCTGCCGGACGATGGCCAAGCGATTGCCCAGCAACTGGCCGATGCGCACATGGAAGACGCATGCTATCCAGGCAAACAGCACCACCTGATAGGCCATCAGCACCAGCACCCCCATGGACATCACAGAGCTGGTATTGTAGAACACCAGGATCTTCCAGAAATCCAGTGGCCGGGTGAGGTCAAATACCAGGATCCCCAGACCACCAAATACGGCGACAGGTGCGATGATGGCCGCCGCCTGCACGAAGGGCGAATGCCAGGCTTCATGGAATAACTTAAAGTGTTTCAGCATGATGGCGAAAAATACCGCCCCAGCAGACAGACCCGCCAGGAAGAGGTAAATGGCGATAGGCCAATGCCATACCAGGCCTTCGAAATGAAAAGCGCTCATAGCATTATCTCCCCATCTATGGTTTGAATATGGAACAGCTTGGGCCGGGTCCCCAGGTCCACCTTGGCGCGGTAGCTGGGCTTGGCTTTAAGCAACTTGACCAATTCCGACTCGGGATCCTTGAGATTGCCGAAGGTCAGTGCCTTGGTGGGGCAGGCTTCGACACAGGCAGGTTGCAGCCCCTGAGCCAGGCGACTCTTCTGACAGAAATCGCATTTGTCGGCGGTGCGGGTCTCGGGGTGGATATACCTGACCTGATAGGGGCAGGCGGCAATGCAATACTGGCAACCCACGCAGCGGTCGCTGTTGACCGCCACAATGCCGGTCTCTTTGTCGATATAGGCAGCGCCTGTGGGGCAGACCCGCACACAGGGCGCGGCTTCGCAATGCTGACAGGAGACACGGCTGAAGCGGTAGCTCTGGTTAGGATACTCACCAAAGGGGCCCCTGCGCTCTATCTTCACCCGGGTGACACCCTCGGGGATCTGATTGGTCTCACGGCACGCCTGGACACAGGCATTACAGCCGATGCAGGCATTTTCATCGTGCACCATGGCATATTTGGTTTCGCTTTCCGCCTCGGGTTGCAGCAGGGAATCGGCCTGGAGCGTGCGGGTGGCTCCATACACAGAGACACCGGTCAGCAGCGCCCCAACCCCCTTGAGAAACTGGCGTTTGGAAACTAGCATGACAGGCCTCCTATTGTTCGACTTTGTGGCAGCTGACGCACAGCTGGCTATGTTGTTGCGGTGAGAGCGACAACATGGGGTCCGATTCGGGATGGAGTCGGTGGCACTGGTCGCAGCCAAGGCGGTTGGCGTGCACATTGTGAGTCCACTCGACCTCACCCAGAGCCTGATGGTCGTGACAGGTCAGACAGACGGCGCTGCGTTCCTGGGGCGGGAAGGCGCTTTCGGGCCCAAAAGCCATAATATTCGAGCCCTTCCTGGGATGGCTCTCCTGGGGGCCGTGACAGTCCTGACAGAGAATGGCCAGGCCAGGGCTGGCATGTATGCCTTCGAGTTGGCCATTGCGTTTATGGCACTTGATACAGCTGCGGCTGTCCTGCTCGTCGGCGGCTAAGGCACTGGAAGCCAGGCCCACCAGACCCAGTGTCAGAATGCTGGCCAGCAGCGCAGTACAAGGGGTAATTTGACACATAATGCATCCTTACACCTCAGTGAGCATGACGTTGTGGGTATGAGGAGCGCCAAGTGGTCAGTTTGACGCTCGTTGGGCGTTGCGATGAGAGATACCCATCAGGCGGCGAGTGCGGTGCGCAGCAAGGCTTCGTCGCAATGCTTGTCTTTGTCCAGCTTAATAAGCTGTACGCCTATGTAATCCAAGCATTTTTCGACAAACTTCATCTGCTCGGGAGAGCTGGCCGCAGGGTCGCTCACCACGAGTTTGACCGCAGAAGATTCGTTGTCGACGACCACGTAATCCAGGTGACAGTGTTCCATAAAGTCCTGCACCTCTTCGTGGTTCCTGACGGACTCATCCAGGTCGACTACATTCACCAGTGACGCTCCGTAAAGGACATCGTAGCGGTTGGCGGCGATGGCCTTTAAGCTTTTCAGAAAGTGCATTGAATCTTTGTCGAGCAAGTGAGGCTTGATGCTGACGGCAGCTTCCACCAACTGGTTCTCACTTGATCTAAAGAACTTGATGCACGTCATGACGAAGGTCACGATGACCAGAGGACACATGACAAAAAAGACAAACCATATAAACGCATAACTTAAAATAACGATAGTGGTGGTGTTCATGGTAAACCTCCAAGGTTATTTTCCTTTTTAACTCTCGAATTAATTATTACCCTATGAACTCTATTTACAATAAATATTGAAATCGGACTATTAAAAATTAGGCTTGGGTCAGATACCGGTATTTAGCTATTTCGTTTTGTAGATAATCAATAATTAGATATGTGGTTTTTAATTATTGAATATCTGAGGTTTGGTAGGGTTTATAAGATATTTTTAATGAAAAATAAGCTCTTGCGGTGTTTCTGTAAATGGTTGAAATTTAGAAATATGATCTAAGTCTCTTTTGTTTGTTTTATTAAATTAGAATAAATGTATTGTCAGCATAAATATATTTACTATACTCCCAATGGGTATATTCAATGTCGGGAGAGGTATTTTGAAATGAAAAATATGACTCTGGATAGTTTAGATATGCTGAGTGCCAATATATTAGTTAATTTGTATGAAAAGCATTCGGCTTCGTCAGTGGCGATGGAGATGAATATACCCGCCCCCAAAGTGAGCCGCTGCTTACAACATGCGCGGATGATCTTTAACGATCCCCTGTTTATCCGTAAGAAGCATGGCCTCGAACCCAATGAATTTACCCGCCAACTCTATCCCTTGGTCAAAGCCCTGGTGCAGTGCGGTGAACAGCTGCAACAGCTGGAGAGTTGCCACGATCTGGCCGCGAGCCAGGTGATGGTGCTCTATGTGAGCGACCTCCTGATAGCCGAACTGCCCCAGCGCCTGAGCAGCGCCATCAGTGAGGCGCAGCTGCCCATTAGCTATGAGCTGCGCACCGGCTCTGTGGATCTGGTGGAAGATCTGGCTCAGGGACTGGTTGACCTGGCCATTGTCAGTGAATCCTCTGACAGGGCACTGCAAGACGACAGACTCATTGTGTCTCCGTTGACTGAATTAACCCATCTGTATCTGCTTTGCTCCCACAAGCATCCGCTGTTGCAGCAGGAGATAAGCCTCGGCAACATCGCCAATTATCCCTACCTGAGCGCTTTCGGTCAGCTGGACAAACAGGCACCGGATCCTTTCCAGCGCTACTGTGCCCAGCAGCGGCTCAGTTGCCATCTGGCACCGGTGGAATTGGGCCGTGAGGGGCTGGCGTTTCATCAGTTGTATCGTTATCTGTCTGACGATAAGACGGTGAGTCTGCTGCCATACAGCAGGGTGTATGAGCACAGTGAGCAGCTTCCCGGTTTGCACGTGTGCTGCCTGTCGGGCATGGATACCGCGCGTCTTTATCGGGATCAGCCCTATCCCCGGCTCTATATGCTGAGCCGCAGTGGTCGTGGTGGTGCGCATCTCGAGTGGATGAAGCAGGAGATAGGCCAGCTTATCAAGCAGAACGTGCATTAGCACAGGCATCCAGCTGTCAGCGGGTTCATGTGGCTTGTCGGGTTTGCGCCTGGCTTGAGCCTTGGGCTAAAGGCGCTGGCTAAAGGGTCGGCAAGTCCCGGGTATTTTCCTGGGCCACCTGATCGCAGTGGGCCTGCATCTCGTGCAATTTTTCCGTCAGCACCCTGCGCAGGCAGTGGGTGAGCTCCGGCTTTATCCCCTTGTGGCAATGCAGATAGTAGCTTTGTGTCTCGAGTTCTGTGGTTTGCAGCCAGATTTTCGAGATATCCAGATAGTCCACATCGTCGCGATTTTCGAAATAGGCCATCGACATTGCTGAGGAGAGCAGGGCGATATCCTCGCTGTGACTGACATGATCCACCACCATCCTCAGGCTCGGACTCTTGAGGGCCACGCGGATCTCGATATGCCTGGCTTTGGCGTAGACCTCTATGGGATGAGGCTCCTGCTCCTGTAAGTGGGTGTTTACCAGGGCGATATGGTAGTTAAACATCTGCGTTAAGGGAGCATCACTGCTTAAAATAGGGTGGCCACGACGGGCGACGATGAAGAAGTGAGTGATATCCCCCAGCTTAAAGTTGTTCACCATGGGGTGATTAATGGGTTCGGTGGAGATACTGCAGTCCACCTTGCCCTGACACAGGCGTTGGTGGATCTTGTCGGTCCAGGGTTGAATATTAATGCTCACCCCACCCTCGATGCAGTGACAGGTGTTATGCACACAGTTCATTGCCATCAGCGACCACTGTTCATAGGTGGCGACACTGAGCTGATAGGGCTCGGCCCCCTTGTCTATGGTGGCGGCCACTATCTTGTCGTACTGCTCCAATATGGTTTTGACCATGGGATAGATGGTGACGGCTACCTGATTGGGCTCGAAGCCATACTGCTGACGGATAAAGAGTTCATCTTCCAGCACTTCCCGCAGGCAGGTCAGGCAGCGGCTCACCTTGGACTGTGTGGTACGCAAGCGCTCGGCCACCGCACTGCCGCTTTTAAGCTCAACCAGTCCGATAAAAACCTGCAGGGTAAAGTAATCGAGTCGGCTCACTTTCTTCAGCATGACAGTCTCCCTCTATCGGCAGCATTAACAGGCAAAGGTAATGGATCTTTTGTTTAAAAATTAACCAATTGCCAGAGGGTTTTGTGGCACAGCTTAATCAGAAATTCTGCGGTTCAGATCACAGTTAATTCAGTATTCATTTTGGGTTGAATTACTGTAGAGGCTTGAGGGGGCCAGGGCCTCAGGAAGGCTGGCTAAATTATTTCTTTAAAAATATATGCTTGTGAGAGTATGGCGCGATAAGGCTGACGCATCAGCCATGCATTTCAGTAAATCTGTTGCCAACTATCTGTGCTCTGGATTTCGGCCCATTAGCCGGCCAAAACATGATCTGTGTCGGGATGAAGGTTGAAATTAGCTGCTATAACAGCAATGTCTGATTCATCAAGGAAGCCCGATGGTACCCAAGTACTGTGCCACCGCTCTGGAGGCGGTGTCGTTAATCGATAATGACGAATTCATCTGGACCCACTCCATGGGGGCGACGCCTAGACTCTTGCTGGAGGCCCTGGCTGAACATGCGCTAAACCGCACTAATCTCACGCTATTACAATTACATACTGAGCATGCCGAATGCCTCAGTGGCCCAGAGCTTGAGGGGCATTTGCGCCATCGCTGCTATTTTGGTGGCAAGCCGACCCGTGAACTGCTCGCCAGTGCCCGTGCCGACTATGTGCCGGTGTTTTTATCCGAAGTACCAAAGCTTTTTCGCCGCCGTGAGCAGCGTATCGACACTGCAATAGTGCAGGTGTCACCGCCGGATAAGCATGGCATGTGTTCTCTTGGTATTTCAGTGGAGGCGACCCGCGCCGCCTGTGAGGTGGCTGGTAAGATAATTGCCCATATCAACCCCCGTATGCCCCGTACCCACGGCGACAGTTTTCTTCCGCTGACCCGTTTTGATGCCGTGTTTGAAGCGCCCATGGAGCTACCGGAACATGCTCTGGCGACGACAGATGCGGTAAGCCAGGCCATTGGCCGTAATGTGGCGGCGCTGGTACGCGACGGTGACTGCTTACAGATGGGGATTGGTGGTATTCCCGATGCCGTGCTGGGTTGTCTTGGCAATCACCAGCACCTGGGGGTGCATACGGAGCTGTTTTCTGACGGCATCTTGAGTTTGGTGGAGCGCGGCGTGGTGGATAACAGCCGCAAACGCTTCGCCACCGGCAAGCTGGTAACGGGTTTTGCTTTGGGTAGCCGCAGGCTTTACGACTTTGTGGACGACAATCCCCAGGTGGCATTTTTGGATATTGAGCAGGTCAACGACACCGCCATCATCCGCCGTAACCCGCAGGTGATGGCCATTAACTCGGCACTGCAGGTGGATGTGACCGGTCAGGTGTGCGCCGACTCCATAGGGACCCGTATTTATTCCGGTGTGGGCGGCCAAATGGACTTTATCCGCGGCGCCGGACTCTCTGAAGGGGGCCGCTCTGTGATTGCCATGCCGAGTACGGCAGCCGGAGGCAAGGTGTCCCGCATCAGTACAGTGTTGTCTCCCGGTGCCGGGGTGGTGACCACCCGCGCCCATGTGCACTACATAGTGACCGAATTCGGTGTGGCCTACATGCGCGGTAAATCCATTCGTGAGCGGGCCCGTTCTTTGATTGATATTGCCCACCCGGATTTTCGTGAAGCCCTGGCCCGTGAAACCCATGAAATGTGGGGATTGTTGCTGTGACGAAAGCCCGTCAATCTAAGGTGAGGCGTTAAAGAGCAAGCCCTGTGATACCCGCAAGTAAAAACACCTCGTTTATGGCGAGGTGTTTTTGTTGGCAGGGCTTGTGTTTGTTGTGGCGCTCAGCTTCTGAGGGCGCGGCGCAATATTTTGCCTACTGTGCTTTTTGGCAGTGATGCCACAAACTCGATGTGCCTGGGCTGCTTGTAGCCGGCAAGATTGGCCTGGCAGTGGGCTGTGATGGCGGCTCTGGCGTCATCTGCTTCTACCGATGGTTTGAGCACGATAACGGCTTTTACCGCTTCGCCGCTGCGCTCATCGGCGACGCCGATGACAGCACACTCCAGCACCGCGGGGTGGCTCGCTAACACGTTCTCCACCTCATTGGGGTACACATTAAAGCCTGAGACAATAATCATGTCTTTTTTACGATCTACGATGCGATAACAGCCATCGGGCTCGGCAATGGCAATATCACCTGTCTTGAAGAAACCATCTTTGCTGAATACCCGCTCGGTTTCACCGGCTTGCTGCCAATAGCCGGACATCACCTGTGGTCCGCGCACCGCCAGTTCACCCGCTTGCCCCATGGGAACCGGGGTTTCATCTTCGTCCAGAATCTGCACTTCAGTGGCCAGCACCGGCCGACCTATGGTGCCCAGCCGTTCTGCACCGGGCTGGTTTAAGGTGATCACCGGTGAGGTTTCCGATAATCCATAGCCTTCGCTGATGGTGCAGCCGGTGGTTTGCTGCCACAGACCCGCTGCGGCTTCGGTCAGAGCCGTGCCACCGGAAATGGTGAGTTTCAGATGGCTGAAATCGAGTGCGCGGAATTCTTCCTGATGGCACAGGGCCACAAACAGGGTGTTGAGCCCGGCAAATCCGGTGAAGGGATACTTCGCCAGGGTTTTTATCAGCGACGGAATATCTCTGGGATTGGGGATGAGTACCGAGCAGGCGCCCTGTTCGACAAAAAGCACCAGATTCACCAGGAACGCATAGATATGGTAGATGGGCAGGGGGGCAACAAAAATGTCTTCCCCGGGGGTAATGACATTGGCCAGGCGATCGCGGCATTGAAGGGCGTTGGCTATCAGGTTGCCGTGGCTGAGCATGGCACCCTTGGAGAGCCCTGTGGTGCCGCCCGTGTACTGCAATGCCGCCAGCGTGCTGTGGTTGGCGGCAACCGGTTGCCAGCTTTCCTGACTGCCAAGGTTCAGGGCTTTGAGAAACTCGATGTTCTTCAGTCCGGTTTTGGGCTGTATCTGTGGGCTGACCAAATCCAGCGCATGGGTGGATATCACCAGCTCTATCGGGGTTTCAGCCACCACCTTGGCCAGAGTCGGCAGCAGATCGGAAAGCACCACCAACACCTTCGCCCCTGAGTCTTTAAACTGATGAATAAGCTCACGCTCTGTGTACAGCGGATTGGTGTTTACCAGCACCATGCCGGCCTTGAGCACGCCATAAGCAGCAATGACAAACTGAGTGAGGTTGGGCAGTTGAATGGCGACCTTGTCCCCCGGTTGCAATTGGGTGTGATGTTGCAAAAATGCCGCAAAATCCGTCGACAGTTTGTCTATCTCATTGAAACTGTGGCTTTTGCCTAAACATGCAAAAGCCGGCTTGTCGCCAAAGCGCTTACAGGCCTTGGTGAACAAATCAATCAATGAGGCGTATTCGTTTAAATCCAGCTGATTATTATCGTTATTTAACATGCCAGTATTCCTGCTGATGAAGGCATTGCAGCTACGGGGATAATCTCCAGCTTAGGCGGCCAGTGCCGCTGCGGTCAATGCCTGCACCCACCAGAAAATCCTTTTGTCATCGCCATTTGCACTGAAGTCGCTTTACAGCACAAACGATGGTTTTATCGTCTGCGGTTGATTTTTGACCAGCACTCTATTCAGTAAAAATAATTCTCACGTAAATAGTTGATTTGAATTGTGTTGTGATAATGTTAACTTAATTGTTAGAAAATGTAATGGAATGTGATTCTAAAGTGTTATAGAAATGTCTGGGGGACAATTTTGCTGTCCTTGGGAAGTGCCTTCGGGATGGTTGCCGACAGGTCCCGAAGAGATAAAAAACATAATAAACAATTGAGAGCAAAGATGATGACCATACAAGACACTAAAAAGTTTGGCTTGAGCTCATTGAGCTTGGCAGTCTCGCTGGCTTTGACAGGGGTTATGGGGGCAAGTGCAGCCTGGGCCGAAGAGGCGCAGGAAGAAGCACAGGCGAGCGATAATATCGAGAAGATTGCCGTCGTGGGTTCTCGTGCTGCACCTCGCTCAGTGGGTGAATCCCCAGTGCCGGTAGACATCATAGGAAATGAAGAGTTCACCAAGAATGGTACCACCGACATGAACGACCTGCTTGGCAAGGTAGTTCCTTCTTATAACGTTAATGCCCAACCCATTTCAGATGCCGCAACTCTGGTGCGCCCCGCTAACATGCGCGGTCTGGCGCCTGACCATACATTGATTTTGTTAAACGGTAAGCGTCGTCATCGTGCTGCCGTTATTTCTTTCCTGGGCGGTGGTGTGTCAAACGGTGCCCAGGGCCCAGACATTTCGGTGATCCCCGCTGTTGCACTCAAGCAGGTTGAAGTACTGCGTGATGGCGCTGCGGCCCAGTACGGCTCTGATGCTATTGCCGGCGTGATTAACTTCCAGCTCAAAGACAATGCCGAAGGTGGCACCATCGAAGCCCGTTACGGTGAGTTTTACGAAGGGGATGGTTCCAGCCCCATGATCGCGGCCAACGTGGGTATGCCACTGACTGATAACGGTTTCTTTAACGTCAGCGCCGAATATAAAACCGCTGATGCCACCAGTCGCAGCGTGCAGCGTGATGATGCTGCCGACTTGATCGCCGCCGGTAACACTGCCGTGGCGAACCCCGCTCAGATTTGGGGTGCCCCTGAAACCAAAGAAGACTTTAAGTTTTTCTTTAACGCCGGTCTGGATCTCAATGCCAATCAAACTGCTTACATGTTTGGTAACTGGGCCCGCCGTGACGTAGAAGGTGGCTTTTACTTCCGTAACCCCAATAACCGCGGTGGCGTATACAGCGGTGATGATGGTGAGACGCTGCTGGTGGGTGATCTGACCGGTGATATGTCCGGTAACTGCCCCGTTATCACCATCACCAACAACGTGCCTGATCCAGTGGCACTGGCACAGGTGAAGAACGATCCAGATTGCTTTGTGTTCAATGAAATGTTCCCCGGTGGCTTTACGCCACGTTTTGGTGGTGTCATTGAAGACACCTCCCTGAGCGCCGGTGTGAAAGGCACCACAGCAAGTAACCTGAACTACGATTTTGGTGTCAGCTACGGTAAGAGTGACGCCGATTTCTACATCAAGAACACAGTCAACGCCTCTCTGGGCCCAGATTCGCCTACCGACTTCAATCCCGGTCGTTATGTGCAGATGGAGCGCGGTGCGTCTCTGGATTTCAGCTACTTTGAAGTGGATGAGTGGAGCTTCGCCGCCGGTTTGGAATTCCGCCGTGAGACCTTTGAAATCTACAATGGCGACCCAGCCTCCTTTGAGCTTGGCCCACTGTACACCCAGGGTTTTGGTATCGGTTCCAACGGTTTCCCCGGCTTTAAACCCCAGGACTCTGGTTCATGGAGCCGCAATAACTACGCCGCTTACTTCGATGCCGAGCACGATCTGACCGATAGCTGGTTGGTAACCGGTGCCCTGCGTTACGAGTACTATGATGATTTCGGTTCAACCACCAACTGGAAACTGAGCTCCATCTATAATGTGACCGACGACTTCTCGCTGCGTGCCGCGGCCAGCACCGGCTTCCGTGCTCCTACAGTGGGCCAGAGCAACGTGCGTAACGTAACAACGGCGTTCTCCGGTGGTCAGTTGGAAGATCAGGCAACCCTGCCTCCTACCAACCCTATCTCCATCCAGAAAGGGGCGACACCGCTGGAGCCGGAAACTTCGGTTAACCTGTCATTTGGTGCCGTGTTGACTGTGGGTGAGTTCTTCCTGACGGCGGATTACTTCCACATTACCCTGGAAGACCGTATCACCCAGAGTTCCAACCAGGAGCTGACCCAGGCGGATAAGGATGCGCTGATTGCTCAGGGTGTGCTGGATGCCAACAGCTACAGTTCAGTGCTCTACTTCACAAATGACTTCGATACCACGACTCAGGGTGTCGATTTGGTTGCCAGTTACGCACCTGATTGGCTGGATGGCGCCAACTTTGCGCTGGCCTATAACTGGACTGAAACCACCGTTGACAGATTCAATCCGGACAACATCAGCGAAGCCCGCGTGAAGGTGCTTGAAGAAGCGCTCCCACACCACAAGGGTACCCTGACCTGGACCCAGGAGCTGGGTGCCAACCTGCGCTCTATGGTTCGCATGAACTACTACGGTGAGTTCTATGAAGACCACCTGGATTCAGAAGGTGATTTGCCAATCTACAATGGCTCTACTGTGACCTTTGACGCTGAAGTAGGTTATGACTTCAACGACAACTGGAGCCTGGCAGTGGGTGCACAAAACCTGTTTGATACCTACCCAGATGACAACCCATGGGCCGGTATTGCGGGTGCGGCTTACCCTGTGACTTCACCCTATGGATTCAACGGCGGTTACTACTACGCACGTCTGAATTACAACTTCTGATAATCAGAAGGTGATAGAGGATGAAAAGGCTGCTTCGGCAGCCTTTTTTTATGGGAATCGGTTTATGTTGAGTGTGCTGCCCTGAAATGCACACCCCGAAAAGGATGTGCCATCCTGATGGGTGTGGATAAGGTTTTCAACAGGGTTATTTTTTATAATTAATTGATATAAATCGACTAAGGCGCCTTTGTTTAGCGTTTAATAAAACTTTTGTACATTTTTTTCCACAAGCTTGTTCACAATTTTAAGACTTGGGCTATAGTTGTAAGTTCCCGTAGATGGTTTTGAGTAGTCACCCTTGGGTTAGTCCCACGGAGCCTTGGTCATCCCTCTTGATGATCCTCTGTAAGGGGTGTTGAAGCTCGAAAACCTGGCCCCTGTGGCCGATGCTCGTTGATTGACTTGCTGGCGCTTGGCAATCATTCCCTTTCCCCGGATAGCCCCCTCTCTCCTCCTGGGCTATCCGGGGCATTACCACTTTCTCTCCTTACTGTGTTACTTTTGTCCGGTTATTCCCTTATTCATTAAACCTTTATCTGACTAAGGGATGCCGGACTTGAGGAATTGAGTCCGGGTTTGCCTGCATTTATATATTCGAACAGAACGGAGTCTTCCATGAAAAAACTTGCGCTAGCCGTGGCCATAATCGCCGCCGGAGCGGGAGCCTATTGGTACAGCCAGCAGCAAGGCCAGGGCGCCTTGACCAATCCAGCACTCGATTACATTCCCGCTGACACCCCCATTTTTTCGGGCCAGCTGAAGCCATTTCCTATCAAGGATTATCTGATCGCTACCGCAGGCAACTCGGCCCATTTGGCACAAAGCCCGCTGTTGCAAGAAGAGATGGATGAGATTACCGAGCCCAGCGTTCACTTCGGCATGTACCTGTATAAGGCCTATGTGGAAGGGCTGAAGGATCCCGCCGCGATGCTCAAGCGCTTCGGCCTTGGCGACCAAAGCCGTGGCTTCTTCTATACCCTGGGCGCCTTGCCCGTTGCCCGCATGGAAGTGGCCGATACTACCGCCTTCTGGAAGCTAATGGATGAGGCCGAGCAGGCCAGCGGTTGGCAGCATACCCAGGGGACCATTGCCGGGCAGAGTTACCGCAGTTATCTGCTGTCCGATGCCAACGACGAAGAAAAAGTGGAACTGGTGATTGCCGATCGTGAGGGCATGGTGAGTGTGACCCTCAATACCAGTTTCCAGGATCCCACGCTGCTGGAGCATGCACTGGGCGTGACCAAGGTCACCAACCCTCTGTCAGGCACCAAGTTGCTGGCCGATATCATTAAAACCCACGGTTTTATGGATGACAGTGTCAGCTACATCAACCATCAGGAGTTGGTGCGTGCGGTCGTATCCGGTGATAACCAGCTGGGCAAACAGCTGATGAACCTCTTTGCCAAGACAGGTGAAGATCCCTTCCTGGAACTGCGCACGCCCGAGTGCCAGACCGAGCTCAACGCCATCGCGGCCAACTGGCCCCGTACCGTCGCCGGGCTGACCACAATGAAAGTGGACAGCAAGCAAGCCAGCATGGACATGAAGATGGTGCTGGAAACCCGCAATGAAGTCGTTATCAAGGCGCTGGACAAGATGCGCGGCTACATAGCCGGTTACGTGCAAAAGCCCGGTGACAGTGTAATGGCCATGGGGCTGGGGCTGGACGTGGGTCAGCTGGCGCCTTCACTGAACAAGGTTTGGAACGACTTTATGTCGCCCCGTTTGCAGTGTCAGCCACTGGCCGAATTGCAATCCGAAATGGAAGCCGCCAACCCGGCCATGCTGGGCATGGCAACCGCCATGGCAGATGGCGTCAAGGGCATAGGCGCAGCCGTGCTGGACTATGATCTGCAGATAGTGAACGACGAGCCAAGTCTGAAAAAGCTGGATGCCCTGGTCAGTCTTTCTGCCGAAGACCCGGCCTTCCTGTTTGATATGGTAAAACCCTTTGCGCCTATGCTGGGGCAAATCAATCTCAAGTCTGGTGATGATGTCGACCTGTCTGATTATATCCCCGCTGAGTTTGGTGTTACCGCCAAGCTGGGGCTGCGTGGTCAGCATCTGGTAGTTTACAGCGGTGAAGGCGGAAAACGCATGGCAGACAGCCTCAAGGGGGAGACCCTGGCCGCCAATGGCCTCTTTGGTATGTCGGCCGATTATGGTCGTCTGCTGTCGCCTCTGATGACCCTGATGGAAGCCTCGGGTGAGGAAATCCCTGAAGAGCTCGAAGCCCTCAAGGACTACAAGATGCAGGTGCAAATGGGGATGGATATCAACGAGCAGGGTCCGGTATTTAACACTGGCTTTGTGACCAAGCCCTGACAGGAGTGCGCTCCTTTGCTCCATTAAAAACGCCGCGAAAGCGGCGTTTTTTTATGGCCGGAAAATGGCTTGGCCTGCTTTGCTGTCACTTTTCATCATTGTCGGGTCTCAGGGTGATAGCCGCCCCCCAGAGAGGGGAACCTCGGTGGCACCACGGTTAACCCACAGCACCGCGACTAACGGTGCTTATGGTGCTTGGGGACGCTGGGGAACCCATGGCTATGGGGAACTCTAAGGCGTTGGGGAATTCTGTGGCTATGGAGAAAACTATGGCGTTGGAGAAATCTGCGGCGTTGGGGATTCTGTGGTCTTAACGTGAGTTTCCGGTGTGGCAAGGGCGGTATTCCCGCCGGAACCGTCATGGATGGGCTCACCCTGGATGCGTTGAGACTGGCTTTTCTCGTCGGCGTCCTCTTGCAGCGGGTTCTCTTGCTGCACGTTCTCTTGTTGCACGTTCTCTTGTTGCCCTTGCTCGGAGGGCTCTGCTGGGGAAGGCTCGGCAGGCGTTTTGGTATCGACAGGGGCAAGCTCACCAATCAGTGCCAGTATCCCTTCGGCATCGAACGACTCCTGGCCGGGCACCCAGATATCCGGGCTGGTGCCGGCACCGGAAATCAGGCTGCCATCGAGGGCGTAGGCCAGTGAGCTGGAAAAATAAAACCGCTGCTTGAGATTGGGCAACTGAAATACATGCAGCTTGCCCAGATCGCCCATGGTGTCTTCACCTATGATAATGGCCCGCTGCCAGCCCTTGGCGCTGTGCACAATCCACTCACATTCCTGACGACATCCCGGTCCGGCAATCAGTGCCAGGCGGCCGCTCACTTTTTCGGCCTTTGGCTGGCTTCTGGCGTACCACTGGCCAAAGCGGCTGTGGGCCTCGTCTTCCACCAATTGTGGTCCTTCGCTGACGGCATGATATGCGCGGCTACCCAAATAGTCGTTGCGTTTGTCCACTGAGGTTCGGTAGCGGGCGTAGCCAAGCATGGTAGAGTCTTCATCGGCATAGGCGCCCAGCACAGTCAGCAAAGCCGGACTTTGTCCCTGAGTGCGGCGCAGATCCAATACCAGAAGTTTGGCCGCCATCGCGCGCTTCAACTCCTGCATCATGGCCCGGTTTTGCTCAAGTTCGTTCAAATCGCCAATGGTCACCCAAAAACCACGATCAGCCATGGGCTGGATGGCAAATGGCGTTGCGATCACAGAGGGATCGGGAGCGGGGGGCAACAGTGTCAGACTGGTGCGCCTTTGCTGGCCCTCTGGATTGGTCAGGGTAAGGGTTACCTCGCTTTTTTGCACCAATCCCAGTTCACCCCGCAGCAGGCTGGTACGCTCAAGCCAGGTTGCCTGCTCTGTGAGACTGTACTTGCTGCTGGCAGGTAGAAAAGCCTGGGCGGCTTCCTGCCATCGCGCCATGGGAATGTCATCCAGGTGGCTGATAAAAGGATAATTTTCATCAAATGGGGTTAAGCTTTCGTTCAAGGCCAGCCAGCTGTCTTCCATGGGTCTGAGCTGCACCGGCAATCGCTGGCCAAACTCGGCATCGGCCTCGGTGGCAACCCCAGGGTCGTCCAGCAGGTTCAGTATTTTCAGCACTTCGGCGGCAAACAGGTGCGATGGGATCTGATCCGGATAACGGTTACTCATGGCACGGATATAGCTGTCTATTCGCTGCTGCTTAATGTCGGGCTCCAGGCTTAAAAATGCCGAGTGGGCGGCGATTTCCCGTTGCAGAATATAGAGATCCTGGCGCATCTCCCGAGCCGTGAGGGTATCGGCCCTGGGCTCTTGTGGCCAGAGAAACAGGCTCAGTCGCATGGCGCTGACGGTAATGATAATGACCAGCACCGCCAACACAGCATCAAAGGTGGGTGGCGTGGCGGTTGGCTGTCCGGCCGAAGAGGCCTTCATGGGTTAGCGTTCTCTTAAAGTAAGTCGTTGATTGATATGCCAATACCAACCCTTTGGGTGTGAGCGTTATAGTCTATCAGGCTCTCACCATAACCATTGAAGTATTGGGTATAGAGTCGCAGGTTGCCTATGATGGGATAGCTCCAGGTGAACTCAAAGGCACCCCGGTTAGGGCTGTCGAGATTGTTTCTGAGCAGCATGGTAAAACGATGTTCCTCCAGACCATACACAGCCTGCAGTTCAAAATTGCCCATGTAATCTTCGATATCCGGGTTGTCATCGCCATGGGGATCGCCTTCATATTCTTTTTCATCCTCCGGAATTCGCCACCATACCTTGGCGCCAATGGCCAGGGGGCCCCGGTCGAACACCATGGTGCCGTAGACGCGGTTCCAGCTGCGGGAGAAATCACCTGCCTTGCCATTTGACTGGTGTACGGCGCCAAAGCCCCAGAAGGAGTTGGTCAGGCCAAACACTTCCCAGTCGTTATTGAACAACATAAAGAGCTCAGGTTCGTGGTTGGTTTCACGAAAGGGCGAGGAAATGTCTTTGTTGTATACCTGCCAGTAAGACTGGTTGGTATAGGCAAAAAACAGGTGGCCGTTGTCACCAAAGACGTTATACCAGAGTGGAAACTTAAAGCTTATCTGGAATTTGGCTTCCATCTCGTCCAGGGTGAAGGGATGCTCCGCCGCTTCTTCTTCGAAGGGCTTCATATTGGGGGAACTGTTGTAGGTCACCGGCAATATGTAGTTCACCTTATGGGGGGTGATCACGAAGGGTTGCTCTGAGGTAGCAAGCTCATCTTTCACCCTTTCATCCACCAGAGAGGGTTCTTCTGCCAAGGCAGCATGGGAAATAAACAACAGGGGTAGTAAATATCTCATTAAGTTTTTCATTGTCTTTCCATGAACATATAGCGCCTATCTTGTTGTAGGGCAGATTAACGCCCCCGCCGCGCATTTACCAGAATTCCCCATGGCTCAACGTGAAGTCGCTGGTATTTTGTGCCGCAGCATAGAACTTTTCGCGATAAGTTAGTTTGCCAGTATGGGCTGTTATTTGCGCAGCAGTTTATTTAGCCCTCTGTTTTGTTGAGTATTTTTTGATTCCGGCGTTTGTCCGGGCGTTCAGTGACAACAGGGCGGTGTCCGGCGTGTCTGCATATTCATTTTGGTTATAAAAACTAACTATTTACTATTTTTTAAGGAATATAAGGCCCGTTATATTGGCTTCCAATCTGGTAAGTGGGGGTGTGTATGGACGTTGTAACGTTGCCGGGCCAAGGGCCCAACGGCAAGGTGTGGTTGGTGGGTGCCGGTCCGGGAGATGTGGAACTCCTGACCCTGAAGGCTGCCCGTATCCTGGCCAGCGCCGACGCCGTGCTCTACGACGCACTTGTCAGTGATGACATTCTCGCCCTCATTCCTGAACACGCCGAGAAGATTGCCGTTGGCAAGCGCGCTGGCGCCCACAGTGCCCGTCAGGAAGACATTAACCAACTGCTGGTAACCAAGGCATTTACCCGTAAAAACGTGGTGCGCCTCAAGGGCGGCGACCCCTTTATTTTCGGCCGTGGTGGTGAAGAGTTGCAAACCCTGGTCGAAGCCGGTGTGGCCTTTGAGGTGGTACCGGGCATTACGGCTGCAAGCGGCACCTCTGCCTATGCCGGCATTCCGCTTACCCACAGAGACTTTGCCCAGGGCGTCACCTTTATTACCGGCCATTGCCAGCTCGAGAGCCGTCCCATGGACTGGCAGGGCTATGCCAATCCGGCCAACACCCTGGTGGTGTACATGGGCATTCTCAACGCCGGACTCATCCAGCGCGAGCTGACCAAACATGGCCGCAGCGCCGCCACACCGGTAGCCATTGTCTCCCGCGCCACCACCGCCCACCAGCAGCGGGTGATTGGCACCCTGGGCGAGCTTGAAACCCTCGCCAAAGATGCGCGGGTGGTGATGCCGGCATTGATGATAGTCGGGGAAGTGGTGAGTCTCGCCGACACACTCAACTGGTTTGAACCCGCCCAAGTGGCCGAGGTTCTGCCCAAACAGAATACGAATTGATGCTGCCACGGCAGCCTTCTCAAATATAAGACTCGGAGAAACAAGATGTCAGGGCCTGTGTTAAGTCACCTTGAGCAACTGGAAGCGGAAAGCATCCAGATCTTCCGTGAAGTCGCAGCGGAGTTTGATAACCCTGTGATGCTGTATTCCATCGGTAAGGATTCCTCTGTGCTGCTGCATTTGGCGCGCAAGGCCTTCTATCCCGGCAAAATTCCCTTTCCCCTGCTGCATGTGGATACCGACTGGAAATTCCGCGAGATGATTAAGTTTCGCGACGAAGCGGCAGTGAAGTACGGCTTTGATCTGCTGGTGCACAAAAACCCCGAAGGCCTTGCCATGGGCATGAACCCCTTCACCTTTGGTTCGTCCAAGCACACAGACGTGATGAAGACCGAGGGTCTGAAACAGGCGCTCAACAAATACGGTTTCGATGCCGCCTTCGGTGGTGCGCGCCGCGATGAAGAAAAGTCCCGCGCCAAGGAGCGCGTGTATTCCTTCCGCGACAGCAAGCACCGCTGGGACCCGAAAAACCAGCGCCCCGAGCTGTGGCACACCTACAACGGTCAGGTGAACAAGGGCGAAAGCATTCGTGTGTTCCCGCTGTCCAACTGGACCGAACTGGATATCTGGCAATACATCTATCAGGAAAACATCGACATAGTGCCCTTGTACTTTGCCGATTACCGTCCAGTGGTTGAGCGTAACGGCACCCTGATCATGGTTGACGATGAGCGTATGCCGCTGAACGAAGGCGAAGTGCCCGAGCAAAAGCTGGTGCGTTTCCGCACCCTGGGTTGCTACCCGCTTACCGGCGCTATCGAATCCAGCGCCACCACCCTCACCGGCATCATTGAAGAGATGCTGCTGTCCCGCTCCAGTGAGCGTCAGGGCAGGGTGATTGACCACGATTCATCGGGTTCCATGGAAAAGAAAAAGCGCGAGGGGTATTTCTGATGTCTATTGCACAGCAAGTTAAAGATCTTGGTATTGAGCAATACCTGGAAAGACAACAGCATAAGTCGCTGCTTAAATTCCTCACCTGTGGCTCTGTGGACGATGGCAAGTCGACCCTGATTGGTCGTCTGCTGCACGACAGCGCCCAGATTTACGAGGATCAGCTGGCCGCCCTGTCCAAAGACTCCAAGGTACACGGTACCACGGGTGAGGCCATCGATTTGGCGCTGCTGGTAGACGGCCTGCAGGCCGAGCGCGAGCAGGGCATCACCATCGATGTGGCTTACCGCTATTTCTCCACCGAGAAGCGCAAGTTCATCATCGCCGACACCCCCGGCCACGAACAGTACACCCGCAATATGGCCACGGGCGCGTCCAACTGCGACCTGGCCATCATTCTGGTGGATGCCCGCTACGGCGTGCAAACCCAGACCCGTCGCCACAGCTTTATCTGCTCGCTTTTGGGCATCAAGCAGTTTGTGGTGGCCGTCAACAAGATGGACTTGCTGGGCTTTGATGAAGCGCGCTTTGAAGAAATCAAACGCGAGTATCTCGCCTTTGCCGAGCAGCTTAAGGTACCGGACATCAAGTTTGTGCCCCTGTCGGCCCTCAAGGGCGACAACGTGGTCAGCCGCTCAGAGCAAAGCCCCTGGTACAGCGGCGAAACCTTGCTGTCGATTCTCGAAAATGCCCCGGTTACCGGTGCCAACCGTGACTTTGAAGCCCGCCTGCCGGTGCAGTACGTGAGCCGCCCGAACCTGGATTTCCGTGGTTTTGCCGGCACCATTGCCAGCGGCAGTTTCAAAGTGGGTGATGCGGTCAAGGCCCTGCCTTCCGGTAAAGCCTCCACGGTTAAAAGCATTGTCACTTTCGATGGTGAGCTTGGTGAGGCCTTTGCCGGTCAGGCCGTGACCCTGACGCTGAATGATGAAATCGATATCAGCCGTGGCGATGTGATAGTGCCTGCATCAAGCGATGTGACCGTATCCAATCGGCTGCTGGCCAAGGTGGTGTGGATGCACGAGCAGCCACTGACTCCGGGTAAGCAGTACAACATCAAGCTGGGTACCCGTAAGGTGCCGGGTACGGTGCGCCACATCATTCACAGCATAGATGTGAACACCTTGGCCGAAGACAAGGCCACAGCGCTGCCACTCAATGGCATTGCCCTGGTGGAGCTTGAGCTGGATGAAGCCGTGGTGTTTGACCCCTACCAGGATAACCGCGATACCGGTGGATTTATCTTTATCGACCGTATCAGCAACATCACAGTGGGCGCAGGACTGGTGGAAAGCGCGCTGGAAGCCGAGCACAAAACGACGGATTTCAGTGAGTTTGAGCTTGAGCTCAATGCCCTTATCCGCAAGCACTTCCCCCACTGGCAGGCGCTGGATATCAGTAAGCAGTAGCGGCTGATGCCACCAGATACACAGCGGGCCCTCGGGCCCGTTTTTTCCCGGATACAAGGATAAGGCTATGACGCTGGAGCAATATTGGGTAATAGGCATGGTACTGACGCTGGTCGGTACCCTTGTCTGTACCCGCTTGCCGGCATCCTGGGTGTTTGCCGCAGTCGCACTCTTATCCTACGTCTCCAACTCACTGAGTTTGAACGAGTTGTCTGCCTCATTTACCGACTCATCCCTGCTGACGCTGGTGCTCTTGCTGCTGGCCTCGGTGGCGTTGGAAAAGACCCGCCTTATCAGCTGGGTCGGGGTGCAGTTAAGTCGTGGCGGCCTGCGCACTGTGCTTACCAAGCTGTGGTTTTCTACCTCGGTGCTGTCATCCTTCACCGCCAATACGGCTGTGGTGGCAAGCCTGATTGGTGCCATCAAGCGCAACCAGCGTTATGCTCCTTCCAAGCTGATGTTGCCCATGGCCTTTGCGGCCACCTTTGGCGGTACTCTGACCCTGATTGGTACGTCCACCAATCTGGTGATCAACAGTTTTTTGGATCGCGCCGGTCTGCCGCTGTTGCAGTTTTTTACCACCACTGGGGTGGCCATAGGTGTGGTGCTGGCGGGTATGCTGGTGCTGTGGCTGATTGCCGACCGCCTGCCCATTACCGAAAAAGCCGAAGATGAGCAGAACCTGCCGTATTTCCTCGAGGCGCGTATTGCCGCGGGCTCTATTCTGATTGGCAAAACCGTGAGTGATGCGGGCCTCAGGCATTTGCGCAAGCTGTATTTGGCCGAAATTCAGCGTGTTATCGGTGATGAAAAAACCACTATTATTCCGGTCACCCCCGAAGAGGTGCTCCAGCAAGGCGATGTGCTTTTGTTTGCCGGTGATATGGAGTCGGTGGCCGTACTGCAGGAAATCGCCGGTCTGACCCTTTATGGCCATCACACCATGAACGGTCAGAGTCTGGCCGAGGCCATTATCAGTCACTCTTCCAGCCTCAATGGTGTAAGCCTGAAGGACGCCCAGTTCCGTGAGCGTTTCGATGCCGTAGTGGTGGCGGTGCGCCGCGGCCACGAGCGTCTGCGCGGTGGCCTGGGCACTATCGAATTACAGGCCGGGGATGCCCTGTTGCTGGTACCCGGCAAGCAGTTTGGCGATGCATCCCAGCGGCTCGATAAAGAATTTTTGCTGGTGAACGGCGTGGATTCGGCCACCCGTTTGTCACCCCGTCGCAGTGCCTGGGTGCTGGCAAGCTTTGCCGCTGTGATAGGTCTTGCCATGTTCAATGTGCTGCCGCTCCTAAAGGGGCTGACATTGTTCGTGGCAGGTTTGCTGTTGACTCAGGTGGTGACCCTGTCTGAGCTTAAGCGCCGCTTTCCCATCGACATAGTGCTGATTGTGGGCGGGGCACTGGCGCTGTCACAGGCCATGGGGAACAGTGGCATTTCCAAACTGCTGGCCGATGAGCTGACTGCAGGTTTCAGCGGTGTACACTATTTCTTTGTGATGGCGGGGGTATACCTGCTGACACTCTTTTTAACTGAGCTGATGTCCAATAATGCCGCAGCAGCCTTGGTGTGCCCCATTGCCATCAGCCTCGCGCAGGGCCTTGGCATAGACCCCATGCCCTTTATCATGGCGGTGCTTTTTGGTGCCAGTGCCAGCTTTATCAGCCCCTGGGGCTACCAAACCAACCTCTTGGTATTCACCGTGGGCAATTATCGATTAAAACAATATGTTGGCGTTGGGATCCCCATGGCAATTGCCTACACCTTCGCGGTGCTGGCGTTGATCCCCCTGATGTTCCCGTTCCACAGCCTGTAACGGTCAGAGGCAAGGAGAGAAAATGAATCATATTGTGTGGCACCAACACGCCATCACCCACAGCGAACGCGCAGCGCAAAAGGGCCATCGCGGTGCCATCCTCTGGTTTACCGGGCTCTCTGGCGCTGGCAAGAGCACACTCGCCGGTGCTTTGGAAGCCGAATTGTTTCGCCGCGGATTGCACTCGTATCTTTTGGATGGCGATAACGTGCGCCACGGCCTGTGTAAAGACTTGGGCTTCAGCCTCGAAGACCGACGGGAGAACATACGCCGCGTAGGCGAAGTGGCCAAATTGATGCTGGATGCGGGGCTTTTGGTGCTCTCGGCCTTCGTTTCGCCCCAGCGAGCCGAGCGCGACCTGGTGCGTGCTTTGGTGGGAGAGGGGGAGTTTATTGAGGTGCATGTGGCAACGCCGCTTACCGTGTGTGAATCCCGCGATCCCAAGGGCCTTTACCAGAAGGCCCGGGCTGGAGAGATTAAAGATTTTACTGGGATTTCTTCGCCTTATGAGGCACCTGTGAGTGCGGAGTTGGTGATTGATACCAGTGAGGGCGATCTGGATTCTCAGGTGGCGAAGCTGGTGGATTATTTGATTAGTGGTGGATATATTCCTGCCTGATTGAGCTTTCGGCTTTTGCCTATGGAGTTCCGCCTTGGCTACGGTGTTAGCTGTCACCGGAAATCTAATCTTAAACCTTTGCAGGTTTGACGCTTTTAAAGCGACTAAAGTCGTGGGGTTTCACCCCACACCCGAGGAAAGGGGGCAGTATCGACTTGCCCCCTTATCCAATCCCCCAGCGACCCCAGACGAAGCCGAGCACTTTTGCTTTATGGGCTGAAAACGAGCACCGTGACCGACTCGCTCCCAGCTCGACGGTCACTGCCTCGATAGCCCTATCTCGGCTCGCTCGTTTCCCTCAGCCCAACAGCCAAAGCGGCTTCGATGGGGAATAAGCGTGTCGTCCGACAGTGAGATGAACAATTTTATTTCACTAGCATTTCCCGGAGGCCTATGGCCGCCACGCGGAGGTAAAACAGGTACTCACTGCGAGTAAAGTGTTGTGCCTGTCCTATCTTTTCCTTACCAATCCCCCCTATAAGGGGGAGGTTTCATCAGAGGCTTTTGATTGTATGTACAAATAAATTAATGGCGTAATGATAGGGAAAAACAAAAACAAAAAAGTCCACAATAACTTCCTTTTAAATGGCTTTTTTTATATGCAAAAATTAAGGGCGCTATCACCACTAGTATAAATGTAAGTATTTGCGCCAGCATGGTTGCATTTAAATTAATCATATTAACTCCGCAATGTCAAAAATCAATAACATATTCAACTCGCTCAATTCCATCTTTATCAGTGATAGTTTGCTGTTTTGTATTGCAAGTTTCAGCGCCAATGCTTCTTAGACTGGATACAAATTTAAGAAAAATCTTTGCAGAACTTATACTGGTAAAACTTGTCTTTTGAATTAAGTCTGCTTCTACTTTGTCATCAGGAAGTTTAACTAGCGTACCATCTTCATCGACTATATAGGCTGAATCTTGTACATATACCAAAATCACGGTTCCAGAGAATAAGTCCTGAATTGTTAATTGTTAGTCGCTTCGCGACACTCGCCCTATCTCGGCTCGCTGGTTTTCCTCAGCCCAACATCCAAAGCGGCTTCGATGGGGACTTGGCCTCTGCTCACTCCAACTTAAATTAATCAATCTGTTTGGTTTACTACCTTGGGTAAAAAATCTATCTCTGTTACATAGCAATTTCTGCCATTTCTTTTTGCCGAATATAGATTCTCGTCAGCTCTCTTTAGTGCAGATTTTAATGATTCATTAGGATAAATTTTGGTGTAGCCAATGCTTACTGATATCTTTTTCTCGGCGTCTAAAAAGGATACATCGGTATTCGATACTGCGCTTTTCAGGCGTTCTGCTAAGGCTTGCATGCCAAATTTATCTGTACCAGGAACTAAAATCGCAAACTCCTCACCACCAACTCTTCCAAACATGTCTATCTCACGTAGACAAGTACTGATTGTATCGGCAACTAATTTTAATACATTGTCTCCGGCTTCGTGGCCGAAGGTATCATTAATAGATTTAAAATGGTCTAAATCTAACATCAATATTCCCACATCGTAGGATAATCGATGAGATTTGCGTAATTCTGCTTCGGCTCTGCTAAAAAATGCTGACCTATTCGCAATTCCTGTCAGGCCATCAGTATATGCGAGTTTTTCCAGTTCGGCCGTTCTCAATGCAACCATGCTTTCGAGTTCGATGGTATGTCTATATACTTGTTGCCCCATTTCAAGAATAGCAGATTTGAGTTTTGTCATCTCGTTGCTACTATCTGACTCTAAATCGATATTTTTAGGGTTATATGAGGTGTCAGGTTTGAAATTGTTTAACCATGTAGAAATCTCAGCGAGATGTTTTATGACAAACTTTTGAAAAATATGAAGGATGAATGCTGAAACAAAAATAGTCTTAATGAACTGAGATAGTAAAATTGTCCATGCTTGACTAAATATTTTTTCTTTCAAAGGAGATGAGTTGAGCTTGTAATTTATTTTCCCAATCTTAATATTTAGTGCTTTGTATGTTAATTCTTTGCTGTACTCTTTTTTTATGGCATCTTCGCTCCATTTTTTTGTAACTACATAATTTATTGAATTGTAGCCGGGGAGTTTGCTGTCAACTATCAACGTTACTTCAGCGAAAGCATTAAAGCTGTTTATGGAATCCAATATGCTTTCAACTCGAACATCATACAACTCAAAAACTGCAGCTGCCAGAGACTCCTCTGTTTGTTTGATAGATAGTTCTGCCTCACGCTGGATATCTAATACTCCACGCTGATAGTCAGAGTAGAGCTGAAATGACGTAATCAGTAGAGTAAAGAATCCGCTGAAAAACAATATCCTAATTAACAAAGCTCGAGAGAGATTGCTGATATTCAGCACTCCATTTAAGTTAACCATGTATCGCACCTATTTTATTCAAGCGCCTTAGCTACTGCTTGCTCTGCATGTATTTGGGTTGTGTCGTATAGTTTGATGTGAGTGTGGTTCTGCTCTACCAAAAGGGCGATTTCGGTGCAGCCGAGGATGATGGCTTCGGCACCAGCATTCGCAAGCGAGTCAATGATGGCCAGATACACCTCGCGGGATTTTGGTTTTATCTTGCCAAGACAGAGTTCGTTATAAATCACATCGTGCACAAGTTCTCGCTCAGCCGCATTTGGCACCAGTACTTCGATGCCATAGCGCTCGATTAGCCGGGATTTGTAGAAGTCCTGTTCCATGGTGAAGCGGGTGCCCAGTAACCCGACTCTGTCAATTCCGTCCGATTTAAGCCGCTCCGCTGTTGCATCGGCAATATGCAGAATGGGAATGCCTATATTGGCATCAATCTCTGGTGCTACCTTGTGCATAGTATTGGTGCATATAAGCAGAAAGTCTGCCCCTGCGGACTCTATGGATTTGGCAGCGTCAGTCAGAATCGTGGCACATGTTGACCAATCTCCTTGATGCTGGAGTTGCTCTATCTCGGCAAAGTTAACTGAATACATCAAAATTTTTGCAGAGTGCAGACCACCGAGTCTGGCTTTAACACCTTCGTTGATTGCTTTGTAGTAGTTGAGACTGGATTCCCAGCTCATGCCGCCCAGCAAGCCGATGGTTTTGATTTGATTTTCCTCTCGTTGCAGAAATTTATGACAGAACCACCAAACTTGGGACTTTGCCAGCTGTCGGTATTACACCACTCGGTCGTATAGTTAGCTGAACCAATGCCTTTACGTTTACGAATAAGCAGGCTACTTCACGCGTGTTTTATTACACTCGGTCTCGTCGCAAACCTTAGTATTCAGTTAGTGGTTGTTTGAAATCTGTTCATTTTCAAATAATGCGACTATTACAGTTCGGTAGGGCGATTGCAAATTCAATGGCGTATAGGGACAGTTCTTCTAAAAACGTTTTAAGTTCTGTTGATCGCGCCAATTGCCAGATGTGGTGATTTCGGTCCTTCAGGATCCAGAAACGCTCAGCTTTTAGCCAAGTGAGTCCGGGCATTGAGGCAGTAAATTTATTTACTCTTACCATGAGCGCTTTACTCAAAGTTACCGTTAATACGATTACTTAACGAAGTACTTTTTGGAATGTACTTTGGGTAAACCTGGATAGGAGCTGGAATGGTGGAGACATTCAACGTATCACCACCGGATTAAGAGGGTACTAACTCAGTTGGCAGGTTGATGCTCACTCACCACGGCATCGCTTGAACCAAGCTCGGGTCCATCAGCAACCGCCAGCTGTGCCAACCTCTCCCTGTCTGCTTTGGAAACATACTTTGGCTTATTGCTGCCGTGGAGCTTGGCTTTCTTCTTTTTGTCTTTGGCAATCAGGGTCTGATTGATTTTCTTCTTTCTGTTCATGGGCGGCTAATGGGTGACGGCTAATAGGGCGGCTCAAGCTGGGCTGTGTAAAAAGACGGCGCACTATAGCAGCAATTGTGGGCGGGTTAAATGTCTTGGCATGTCAGGTGATGGCCACCCGCGGCGCTTGGGATGGGACAGCCGCCGCAGGGGGAGGGATGATTGAGCTGCCAACTCAGGTCACATCAAAGTCCTTGGCGAGCATGCCCTTGAGGGCAGGGCCGAAGTTGGACTCCGTGTGGGGGCGTACCAGATGGGCCAGCTCATCGCCCACGGTGGAAAAACGGTAGTAAGACAGCAGCAGATGGCCGTGTTTGGGGGTGAGCTTAAGCTCGGTTTTGGGCAGTATCAGCGAGAAGCTGCGTTTGGGGTCCAGCTCGCCGGTTTCAAATTCGCTGCTGTGCAATATGCCCAAATCCATCAGGGTGACCAGAGCCGAGTAGGGCAGGCCGAATTGGGATAAGGGCAGGGTAACAGAAGAGGATTTACGAAACAGCTGGCCTATACCGCCGGTGACCCGGAAACCGGAAAGAATTTTCAGCCGGTCGTCGCTGCCCACGCGCACGGCCACGGCGAGGGCCTTTTCCAGTGTCTGAGCCTCGCGCCAGGTGAGGCGTCTTAAGGTTTCCAGGGTTCTTAAGCTGAAGTTGCCCGGCTCGGTCAGCTCTTTAGCCAATATGCGGGCCCACAACTCTTGCATACGGCGGTTATGGATTTGCTCGGCCATCTGAAAAAACTGATACAGCCAGTCGGGGTCAGGGTCGGCGCCGACTATGTCAGATGGCGTGTGCTTGAGCGCCAGGGTGTAAATAGACTCTACGTTGGCCTGATGCTGAGCCGCCATTTTGCGGGCCCGGTGCGCCGCCCGTTCTGCCACCGACACATTGGATGGACGATAGCCCTCTTCGCTGGCAAGCCCCAGTATACGCCCGAGTAATAAGGCCTTGCGTCTGGCTGAGGTGTCGCTCTGGCTATTGGCTGAGGTCAGGCTGAATTCCGGCTCGCTGTCGGTGTTACTCATGGCGTGGTCTCTTTTTACTCGGTCACTGCGCTGCGTCAGGTCGTTGTGTCAGGGCCTTGGCTGGAAACAAGACTTCATTGCCGGGGGCGGGATGCCTTGGGACGTTCAGCGACAGCATCAGCGAGCAAACGGCCATGGCGGCGCCGATATAAAACACGGCCGCGTTGGACTCTAGCCACAGGTAGCCCAAAAGCACAGGGATCACCACGGCGGCAATATGATTGATGGTAAAGCTGACCGACATGCTGGCGGCGATATCAGGGCGGTCGGCAATCTTCTGGAAATAGGTTTTCATGGCAATGGCCATGGCAAACAGCAGATGGTCAATCACATACAGGGCCGCGGCAAAGTGGGCGTTTTCCACCAGGGCGTAGCTTACAAATACCCCAATCAGGCCAACGTATTCCAGGCACAGCGCATTGCGCTCGCCGATGCGGCCAATCAGGCGGCCAATGGCGGGGGCAAAGAGGAGATTGATGACGTAGTTAATCAAAAACAGCGCGGTGATTTCGCTGACACTGTAATGGAACTTCTCCACCATCATAAAGCCGGCAAACACCACGAAAATTTGCCGTCTGGCGCCGGAGAAAAAGGTCAGTAAATAGTAGAGCCAGTAGCGGCGGCGCAATATCACCTTCTTATGCTGCACCTCTCCCGTATCGAAGCGGGGAAAGTGGCGCCACAGCCCCAGCGTCATCAGGCAACCCATGCCACCGACGAAGGCGTACATCCACACATAATCGAGCTTGAAGACTGTCATCAGCAGCCAAATGCTGCCATAGCCGCCGAGGGCTGCAGCGGCCTTCCACGACAGGGCCTTGCCCATAAAACCGGCGGTGTGTTCTTTGTCGACCCATTGCAGGGTGAGGGATTGGTTGAGGGTCTCGTAGTAGTGAAAGCCCACCGACATGAGCACAGTGGTGAAGTAAAGCCCCATGACCGAGGGTAAAAAGCCGGTGATGGCAACGCCAATACTCATCACCAACAAAGACAAGAGGGCAAAGGATTGCTCGCGGATAATCAGCAATACAAAGATGGCGGTAAACGCCAGAAATCCGGGCACTTCCCTGAGGCTTTGCAACATGCCGATTTCAGCACCGCTGAAATGCGCCCGTTCGATAACAAAGTTGTTCAGCAGCGCCTGCCACACGGCAAACACCATGGACATAATAAATGTCATCCAAAGCAGCAGCCGTTGGGCCTGTTGTCCCTCACTCCCTGAAAGCATGTTAACACCAGTGAATACAGAAGATTTTGGCATGTTAAACCCTGCCACCCCATTTGGCTACCGACCAAATTAAGCAACTTTGGATGTAGCCCACGGGGGCACAAATGTGAGGCAGTTGGAATTTAAGCATCCCGGCCGGTACGCTACCCATGGCTCGTGATCCAATTCAATAAAAAATCATACACTTTGACCTATTATCGCCTAAAGCCCGAGCAATTATGGCAGGTAAACCGTGAGCAAAACTCTTATTCTTTTTTCCACCGTCCATGGTCAGACCCGCAAGATTTGCGATCGCATTGCCGAGGTGATGCGCGGCCTTGACCACGAGGTGACCCTGATGCCTCTGGATCAGGCGCCGAGTCTGGAGGGATTCGACAAGGTAGTGTTGGGGGCCAGCATTCGCCATGGCAAACACAACAGCGCCGTGTACCAGTTTATCGAGCAAAATCTGGACGCGCTGCGAAGCCGTGCCGGTGCCTTTTTCTCTGTCAGTCTGGTGGCCCGAAAGCAAGCCAAGAATACGGCGGCCACCAATCCCTATATGCAGGACTTTTTAGCTAAATCTCCCTGGCGCCCTGAGTTGCTGGAGGTATTTGGCGGTAACCTGCATTATCAGGGCTATAGCGCCATGGATAGAAATATCATCAGATTTATCATGTGGTTGACCAAGGGACCAACCGACCCCAATACCAAGGTGGAGTACACCGACTGGCAAAAAGTTGATAGGTTTTCCCGAGAGATAGCATCTATGGAAATTTTATCCCGATGAATGGCAATCCCAGTGGTAATGGCTTGCAACGAGTGTGGCTGAAACTGCAACCCAAGTTGCATCTGATGGTGCTGCTGCCCCTATTACCTGTGCTGGTATCGGCGCCATTTTTATTGCTGGGCCGCAGGCTCAGGGACAATGCCTCTGTCTGGGATGTGCTGCACGTGTATTTGGGGCTCTTGCTGGTGCCCATCTCCTTGCTGCTGCTGATTTCCTGTGTGACGCAGGGGCGATGGCGGCAGTTTTTTCCGCTGTGGGGCAGTGACGCCCTGCGTCAGGACATCAAAGCACTGGCCTCGGCCAAACTGCCCAAGGGCGGCGGCAGTGGGCTGTTCAGCCTGCTCGAAGGGCTTTGTGCGCTTGTATTGGTGGCCGTTGCCCTGACCGGGCTGGGATGGTATGTCACCGAAGGCAGCGCTGAGGCCTTAAGCTGGCGGGCCTGGCACAAAGACCTTGCCATCGGGTTTGTGGTGCTGTTGGCGCTGCACGTTCTGGCGGCCCTTTCTCACCTTTTGGACTTTTTCCGTCAATAAGTCGAACGTTGAACCTTGCTGTGTCGGCCATGGCAACAAGGTATTGAACACGCCACCATCAGCCTCGAGTAGTAGGGCTATACTCAACACATATAAATCCCGGCGCCGAGAGCGAATCGAAGGAGAGGTGTATGTCCATATCCATGTCTAATTACAGTCTGAGAAACAAACTTTTGCTGCTGGCCATGGTGCCTTTGGTGCTGATCCTTACTGCCGTGATGAGCTATTCCTGGCAGGTTGAGAGCCAGGCGTTGGACGATTCGGTTGCCCTGTTTAAGGAAAAGCTGGTCAATGAGCGGCAACAGCAGCTCCAGGAGGCCACCCAGATTGCCCTTGCCGTGGTCGACCACCAGATAAGCCTGGGGCAAAACGGCAACATCAATGATGCCCTGCGGCCACTGAGATTTGGCAGCGCCGGTTACTTTTTTATCTATGACTATCAGGGTGCCAACGTGTTCCACGCCACCAATCCGGCATTGGAAGGTACACCGCAAATCGGCATGACAGATCCCCAAGGCACCAAGATTGTGGTGGGGCTTATTGATGCAGCCAAACGTGGCGGCGGCTTTTTTAACTACGTGTATCCCAAACCCGGTGTCGAGGGGTTGGTGGATAAAATTGGGTATGCGGCTCCCATCCCCGGAAAAGATTGGCTATTGGGCACAGGCGCCTATCTGGATGATATAGACGCCGCGGTTGACACTTATTCACAAAGTGCCCGTCAGGCCATGTGGGAAAAAGCCGTGGCCATTTTCATGATGTCGCTGGTGCTTGCCTTTATCACCCTGATAGCCATTTGGAGCGCCGCCCACAGGATGGTGAAGCCCATTCGTGCCATGGTCGACAGCCTGAACGACATCGCCAAGGGAGAAGGGGATCTTACGGCGCGCCTCAGCGTTCGTGGTGAGGATGAAATCGCTGAGCTCGGCATCGCCTTTAACCAATTCGTGGACAAGCTGCAGGGTATTATCCGCGATGTGGCCGATACCACGGGCCGGGTAAAACAGGCGGCCGTCGATATTGACCGCCAAACTTCGGAGATGGCGAATCAGCTTAACAGTCACAATAACGAAACCGATCAGGTGGTTACCGCCATCACTGAGATGTCGTCCACTGCCGCCGAGGTGGCACAAAATACCACCCAGGTGGCCGAAGCCACTCAGGCAGCCACTGGTGATGTCGCCAAAGCCCAGGCCTGTGTTGATACCTCGCTGGCAGAGATTTCGAACCTGATGTCACAGGTTAACGACGCGGCGGCCAATATTCAGTCCCTCAGCGAACAGTCGCAAAAGATTAATTCGGTGTTGTCTGTGATTGGTGGCATTGCCGAGCAAACCAACTTGCTGGCGCTCAATGCGGCCATTGAGGCCGCACGGGCCGGAGAACAGGGCCGGGGCTTTGCGGTGGTGGCCGACGAAGTGCGTAATCTTGCCAGTCGGACCCAGGCAAGTACTCTGGAAATCAATGAAATGCTTACCGACTTGCACCGCCTGGTGTCATCTGCCGTGAAAACCATGGATGAGAGCCAGCACAGTTGTCAGCGGTCTGTGGAAGCCTCGACAGCGATTTCTGAGAGTCTGGGATCGGTGACCAGCGCCGTTACCGCTATCAATGATATGAGCACCCAGATTGCGGCGGCGGCCACCGAGCAAAGCTCTGTGACCGAAGAGATTAACCGTAATGTGTATGCCATTCAGGAGATAGTGAATGCGTTGCTGGTCTCCAGTCAGGAGGCAAGAACCGTCAGCCGCACCGTCTCCACCGAAGGGGCCCAGCTCTCCAACCTGGTAGGCCAGTTCAAGGTGTGATTGTGTTAGCGTGATAAAGGCACCTTCGGGTGCCTTTTTGCTGAATGCTGCTTTGGAATAGGGGGGAATAGGGGGGAATAGGGAATAGGGAATAGGGAATAGGGAATAGGGAATAGGGAATAGGGAATAGGGAATAGGGAATAGGGAATAGGGAATAGGGAATAGCGTTGCTCAGCGGGTCATTTTCTTTACGAATACCACCACGAACAGGGCGATGGTAAAACTGCCCGTAAAGGCTTCGATGGCGGCTATCAGGCGCGAAAAGCCTATGGGAGTAAAATCGCCGTAGCCCAGGGTGGTAAAGGTCACAACCGAGTAGTATATGCAGTTAAAAAATAAGTAGAAATTCATCATAAAGGTGTTTTCAGGTTTGAACACATGTATGTTGCCGCCGTAGCTCAGGCCAGTGAAAAAATAACAGATGGCGCAAATCAGAATAAGCACCATGGAAAAGCCGATAACCCGCCCCGGCGATTCACCATAGCCGCAGAAAAGGTCGATAATTTTGGAGGTCAGCCGGGCCCGGGAATACTTGGGTAACTGATGGCGGCGCATGGTCAGCTCACGCTGAATAAAATGCCCGCCCATGGCAAACAGGCCTTCGCGTTCGGCGGCCTTGCGCAGGTCACGGTATATTTCTTCGGCCTGCTCAAAATAATCCAGCGCAATTTCCATTTCACCCACACGCTCGGCCTCCATGGCCATACGTTCCTGCTTAAGCAGCTTGCCGGTATTGATGTTTTCAATTTTGGCGCCCATCCACTTGATGCCCAGCAAATTAGTATTAACCAGATTGGCGCAGTGAACATTGGCCTCCCGCAGATCGGCCTTCATCAAACTGGCATTTTCCAGATTGAGATTAAACAGGTGGGCGCCGTTAAGATTGGCCCTGTACAGTTCGGCATGGCTCATGTCATAACCGGTTTTACTGTGGTGTTTGACCAAATCGATACCGGCAAGCTCGGCACGCTTCAGGTGAATGCCTCTGAGCATACCGCCCTTGCGGGCGTAGGCTTCGAGTTTGGCTTTGTCATCTGGGCCATCTTTGGTGATGCGGGGATCATGCCAGTAACACAGGCCGCTGGGGCCAGCGGGCTCTGAGCATGAAAACCCCTCATCTTCGTGATAGCAGCACACGGGGATTTTTTCGTTCATCTCAACAGTATAGACAGGCTCCGCGGCCCTGCCAGAAGGACAAGTTCGCCTGTATTTTGCGATTGATGCGACCAGTAGGGAGAGGCGTTGGGGCCTGGTGTGGCAGGGACTTGGGTATGGTGATGGTCGGGGCAATGTAAAGCGCAACCAAACTCAGGTCGACAGGGGGCAAAATGGTAGAAAAAGCCCCTGACAAAGCCGGATGCTTAACTGGTATCCAGCCAGTCACTTTGGTAGAATACGCCGTTAATTTTTCTGTTATCCAATCGATTTAAGTTGAATCACCATGTTTGAAGTCAATCCGGTTAAATTCAAAATTAAGGAGCTGGCCCAGCGCACTATGCTCCTTAGGGGGTATCTTTGACTACGACGCCAAAAAAGAGCGTCTGGAAGAAGTTACCCGCGAGCTTGAAAGCTCAGATGTCTGGAACAACCCCGAGCGTGCTCAGGCACTGGGCAAAGAACGCGCCAGCCTGGAGAATGTGGTCAAGACCATAGACACTCTGGATTCGGGTCTGGAAGATGTGGAAGGCCTGCTTGAGCTGGCCGTTGAGGAAGAAGACGAAGGCACCTTTGAAGATGCCAAGGCCGAGCTTGATGAGCTTGAGAAGAGCCTTGAGGATCTGGAGTTCCGCCGCATGTTCTCCGGACCACAGGATCCTTCCGACTGCTATCTGGACATTCAGTCCGGCTCCGGCGGTACCGAAGCCCAGGACTGGGCAGAAATGGTGCTGCGCATGTACCTGCGTTGGGGTGAAGCACACGACTTCAAACCTGAATTGATTGAAGTGTCAGACGGTGACGTGGCCGGTATCAAGAGTGCCACCATCAAGTTTACCGGCGAGTATGCCTATGGTTGGCTGCGCACAGAAACCGGTGTACATCGTTTGGTGCGTAAGTCGCCATTCGATTCCAGCGGCCGTCGTCACACCTCGTTCTGCTCTGTGTTTGTGTATCCTGAAATCGATGATGACATCGAGATTGATATCAACCCGGCCGATCTGCGTATCGACGTATACCGCGCCTCGGGTGCCGGTGGTCAGCACGTAAACCGGACTGAGTCAGCGGTACGTATTACCCACTTGCCCACCAACACCGTGGTGCAATGTCAGAACGACCGCTCACAGCACAAGAACAAAGACACCGCCATGAAGCAGCTGAAAGCCAAGCTTTATGAGCTGGAGCTGCAAAAGCAAAACGCCGAAAAGCAAGCCGCCGAAGATGCCAAGTCTGACATCGGCTGGGGCAGCCAAATCCGCTCTTATGTACTGGATGACTCCCGTATCAAGGATTTGCGTACCGGCGTAGAGACCCGCAACACCCAATCGGTGCTGGACGGCGATCTGGACAAGTTTATTGAAGCCAGCCTTAAATCCGGGCTGTAATTTACTGCGAGAAGAGACGATGACTGAACACATCCAAGACGAGAACAAGCTGATTGCTGAACGTCGTGCCAAGCTGGAACACGTCCGCAAGAACTGCCCAGCCAATGGTCACCCGAACACCTTCCGCCGTAAACACAAGGCTGCCGAGCTTCAAGCGCAGTTCGGTGACAAGACCAAGGAAGAGCTGGAAGCCCTGGGTTTCCAAACCGCCATCGCTGGCCGCGTAATGGCCAAGCGTGGTCCTTTCCTGGTACTGCAGGACGTGTCTGGCCGTATCCAGGCCTATGCCGATAAAGGCGTACAGGCCGACTTGAAAGACCGTTATGCCGGTCTGGATATCGGTGACATCATCGGCGTGGAAGGTACCCTGCATCTGTCCGGTAAGGGCGACCTCTATGTGAACATGGAACGCTACGAGCTGCTGACCAAGGCGCTGCGCCCACTGCCTGAGAAATTCCACGGTCTGACCGACCAGGAAACCCGCTACCGCCAGCGTTATGTTGACCTCATCGTGAACGAAGACTCACGTGAAGCCTTCAAAATGCGCTCAAAAGTGGTTGCAGCTATCCGTAACTTCATGATCAAAAAAGAGTTCATGGAAGTTGAAACCCCAATGATGCACGTGATCCCAGGCGGCGCTTCTGCCCGTCCTTTCGTCACCCATCACAATGCGCTGGACATCGAAATGTACCTGCGTATTGCCCCCGAACTGTACCTGAAGCGTCTGGTTGTGGGCGGTTTCGAGCGCGTGTTCGAAATCAACCGTAACTTCCGTAACGAGGGTCTGTCGCCACGCCATAACCCGGAATTCACCATGATGGAATTCTATATGGCCTACGCCGACTACAAGGATCTGATTGATTTGACCGAAGAGATGCTGTCCAGTATCGCCAAGGAACTGCTGGGTGACACCAAGCTGCCTTACGGCGAGCACGTGATTGATTTCGGCGGCCCATACACCCGTATGAGCATGCTCGAAGCCATCAAGCACTACAACCCGGACAACGCCACCATCCAGGCCATGACCTACGAAGAAGTGAAGAACATAGACTTCATGCGTAAGCTTGCCAAGGACGTGGGCATCGAAACCGAAACCTTCTGGAGCTGTGGTCAGCTTCTGGAAGAAATCTTTGGTGAGACTGCCGAGCCCAAGCTGATGCAGCCAACCTTCATCACTGGCTACCCAGCGGACATTTCGCCGCTGGCCCGTCGCAGCGATGGTAATGATTTCATCACCGACCGTTTTGAATTCTTCATTGGTGGACGTGAAGTGGCCAACGGCTTCAGCGAGCTTAACGACGCTGAAGATCAGGACAACCGCTTCAAGGCGCAGGTAGAAGCCAAGGACGCCGGTGACGATGAAGCCATGTTCTACGATGCTGACTTCATCACAGCGCTGGAACACGGTCTGCCGCCCACTGCTGGTCAGGGCATTGGTATCGACCGTTTGGTAATGCTCTTTACCAACACTCACACCATCCGTGACGTGATCCTGTTCCCGGCCATGCGTCCTCAGGCGTAAGCTGTGTGAACAAATAAAAAACCGGCCAACTGGCCGGTTTTTTTATGGGGTTAACGGTGCATTCCTGCGGGTTACAGGTACAGACCAATCAGCATATTGCCCCAGTCTTTCTCTTTGCTGTCTTTAAAGCTTGACTGTACGTCACGGATAAAGCGGTTGCCGTCTTCCAGGTTCAGGTCGGCAATGGCTTTGACGGCCATGGCTTTATCTGACCAATTGTCGGCAGTGGAAAATACACCTTTAAGAGTTTCCAGCTCTTCTTCGGCATCGAGAATACCCAGAGAAGAGATGGCCGCCAGACGCACATACTCTTCATCCGACTTGAGCAGTTCTTTCAGGAAAGGTACGGCAGTTTTGTTGTTGCCAAAGCCAAGCTGATAGACATCCAGATAATCATTGGACGCTTTGGTCTTGGCTATCAGTGCCTTCACATCGGCGTCTGAAATCTGCTGCTGATACACCAGGGCATTCACCTTGGCGGCAAATTCTTTTACCAACAGCGACAGAGGTTCATTCAGGGTTGGCTCGATGATTTCATCGAAGCTCCACACAGGTACTTTGCCGCGTTTAACAAACACACCGACCCGCTTGATACCCTCTGGCGTATGGACATCGGCACTCAGCATGGTGAAGGTAATGAAGGGAGTATAGGCATTGGTGCGGTGGTTACGCATCGCCAACTTGAGCACATCGACTTTGAGCGGCGCGGCAACGGCGCTTGGATTGATCCCCCTGGCCGCCAGTTCTTTATCCGTGTGTTCCTGCAAAAAGTCCACTGGTGCAAGTGGCGCTTTATTCAGTTTCAGCTCGGCCGGGAGTATGCCATAGCTGAAGGTTTTCTTGTCGCTGCGCATGTCGACAAGCTGCAAAGGGGAAAAATCATTGGTTGCGGTTTTTTCGTAGCCAGCGTTGGAAGGGGCTGGCGTTTTTACCTGATACGACGAGGGGGCACAGCCACCCATAAGTGCGGAAGTCAACGCAATAACCAGCAGGCGCTTAATGGGAAAAGTCATCTATTCATTCCTTTGTTGTTATTTCCTGCAACTTTATTCCCGCTGCAGGGGATTGGGAGTCACACTTTATCATTAGGTTTCGGTCAGGCAAGAGAGATTGCGTACATTGTTGATTTTATGTTAATTGATTTGGCTCTCAAATGGCTATCCTGATGGCATGTCGCCTTTGTTAATGGCCTGCGTCCCGGCTGAATTTCAGGTCAATCACAACAGACGTCTTCTTTACAATCTTTATGATTTCAGCGGTTTGTAAATTTTTTATTTTGCAATTGAGAATTATTCTCAACATGATAATCTCCCGACGATTTTAACAGGGTTACTCATTCGGGGGATGTATGAAAGTGACAACACACAGGGGCTATTCTTTGCTTTGGCTGGCCATGCTGGCCTGTGCCTATCAGAGTCAGGCTGCTGATAACGCCAGGGCAGATGCACAGGCTGAAGAGCAGGCAACCCAAATGCAGGCTGGGGCAACGGGAGCTTCGCCTTCAGCAATCGATACGACCAAAAGCGATATAGAGCGCATTCAGGTGCTAAGCAGCCGCGGTCTGATTTCTTTCGTCAGTGCCTCTGCCAGCAAGAGCAATGTGCCCGTGGTCGAAACACCCGTATCTGTCTCAGTGCTGACAGAAAAGCGCATCACAGATTTGGGCGCCGAGACACTGCAGGATGCCCTGGGCTATGTGGCCGGTGTCTACAATGGCCCTTACGGTATGGACTCCCGTGGCGACTGGTCACAAATTCGTTCGGTGTCGCCGGTGAGCTACCTCGATGGTTTGCAGCTGCTGTTTGGTAACTACAACAATGCCCGCCCCAATCCGTACCTGTTGCAGCAGGTTGAAATTCTTAAGGGGCCTTCGTCTGTCCTCTTTGGTCAGGGCAGCACCGGCGGCATCGTCAACATGGTCACCAAGCAGCCCACCGCGGCGCGCAGCAACGAAATTTGGGCCCAGCTTGGCAACTATCAGCGTAAGCAGTTGGCCGGTGACTTCACCGGGGCTTTCGATGAGGATGCCAATGTACTCTATCGCCTGACGGCGCTGGTGCGGGACGCCAACAGTCAAACCGAGCACGTGGCCGACGATGCCTTCTTTGTGGCGCCTTCTGCCAGCTTTTATATTTCTGACAATACCAAGCTGAGTCTGCTGAGCTATTTTCAGGATAACCATACCGGGTCCAGCACCCAGTTTTTCCCCCACGAAGGCACCATTTTGCCTGCCAAATATGGCCAGATCCCCAGCGAGCGCTTTGTCAGCGAGCCGGGCTGGGACAGATACGATACCAGGCAGCACTCGGTCACCCTGAGGCTGGAACATGAATTTGAATCCGGACTTCAGTTCAACTGGGCGGCCCGGCAAATGGACTCCAGCGCCGAATACCGCACCCTGTATGCCTGGCCGCCCAAGTTTCAGGACAACAAGCGCGAGCTGCTGCGCTCTGTTTACCTGAGCGACGCCAGCGCCAGCGCCTTCACCACAGATCTGCAGCTCCACGGTGAGTTTGACACCGGGGCTTTAACCCACAGGGTTACGGTTGGCGCCGACTATCAGGATGTAGTGACAGATAACGACAGCGCCTATCTTTCCGGCCAAGGTGGCTTGATTGATGTCTACCAGCCTGTGTATGGGCAGGTCAGCCTGCCCGGTGATGAGGTTATCAGGGATAACCCCAGTGCCAGCCAGCGTCAGCTGGGCCTGTATGTGCAGGACTCCATGCGCTGGAATGACTGGGTGCTCAGCCTGGGGCTGAGGCACGACAGTCTGGACGTGAAAAATACCGCCGGCATTAAGACATCACCTTCGGCCACCACTGCCAGGGCCGGGCTTATGTATGCCTTCAGCGGAGGCATTTCGCCCTATATCAGCTATTCCGAGTCGTTCAATCCCATCGCCGGGGTGTCCAAGTCCGGTGAGGTGTATAAGCCAAGGGAAGGCCAGCAGTGGGAGGCGGGCGTAAAGTTTCAGCCCGAGGGGACAGAGCATCTTATCACCCTGGCCGGTTACCGCATTTTGGAGTCCAATCGGGTGACTCAGGATACGCCGGAGGCCATGAATCAGCTGGGTGAAGTGGAAATCCGTGGTGTTGAGCTTGAGGCGCAGCTGGAGTGGGAACACTGGGACCTGTACGGCAGTTATGCCTACAGTGACTCTGAAATCAAGGTCACCGACAAGGTGTACGAGCAGGGGGCTCGTTTAGCCGCCATGCCGGACAATATGCTGTCTGTTTGGGCCACTTATCGCCCCGAACATTGGCTGCCGGGACTGAAACTGGGCCTGGGCTATCGCTATGTGGGCCAGACATCCGATGGCAGTGTGGATGTGCTGTTGCCGGATGGCAGCTATGCCCACAAATCGCTGGAAACCGACAGCTATCAGATGTGGGATATGATGCTGGGCTACGAATGGGAGAGTTGGGATCTGACACTTAATCTCGATAACCTCAGCGACAAGACGGTGATTACCAGCTGCCTGGCGCGGGGGGACTGCTTCTATGGTCAACAACGTCAAATCACGGCGAACGTGAAATACCGATTTTAGGGCGGACCCACAACCCCAAAAAAGCATGGCGTAAGCCGTGCTTTTTTATTTAAAACAAATCATTGTAATCATCTTGCCAGGAGTGGATTTCGTTTTTCACCCATGTCCCGCGCCTATCTGACACAAGATTTACAAAATACCTGTTGATCTTTTTTTAACCAGATCTTAGGTTGATATCAAATTGATATCAATTGGAGTGAGTCATGGTACAAGAAAAACGTGGATTTTCCCTCAGTGGCTATCTGGTGTTTGTGGTGCTGATTGCCCTGCATCTGGTGTTTTTTGCCATGATGGCCACCACCTCTCAATATGGTGGCGTGATAGGTAATGTATTGACCGCCCTATGCTGGCCCGGCTTTTTTATGGTGCAGCCCAATCAGGCCAAGGTG